>NZ_CP197470.1:3362380-3668051 GCF_052180235.1 Microbacterium sp. F51-2R
TTCTGCCACGGTGGCCACTTCGAATGCTCTGCGCCAGTTCGCGCCACGCTCCAGATGCCCACGAAGGCGGCGAGGCACGCCGCAGTCGTGATCGCGAAGGTCGTCCAGGCGCTGCGCGTCCGGCGTTCGATCGCGGTCACCAGAAGGTAGGCCACGGCATAGGCCCCGCCGAAGGCGAAGGCGGCGAGGGCCGCGTTGGGGTGAGCCAGCGCGCACCCCGCGAGGAGGACGAGAAGGAGGAGCGATTCGCGCCACAGTCCGGCGGCTGTGCGCGAGCGGCAGAGCATCGCGACGGCCGCAACGGCGGCGGGCACGACGGCGTAGCCCAGCACGTTCGGGTAGAGGACGCCCCAGTTGAAGAACAGCGCCGGGAATGCGCCGAAGGCCGTCGAGAGGGCTGCGCCGCCGATCAGCGCCGAACGCCGGCGCGGGAAGAGCGCTCCCGTGAGGGCGAGCACCGAGGCGGGCCAGACGACCGCCACGATCGCGAGGTTGGCGGCATTGACTCCCACGGGGATGCCGACACCGGTCGCCTGTGTCGCGAGCGCCGTGACGGCGTGCCACGCGCTCGGATAGAAGGGGATGTCGGATGTCGCGCCGACATGAAGCGGCGATGCGTTCCCCGTCTCGAGCGCGAACTTGACGGTGTTGAGGTGGACGATGTTGTCGAAGCGTTGCGCGATGCTGTCGGGGGAGGAGAAAGCGAGGGCGAACTGCGCGAAGAGGATCGCCGCTGCGCTTGCGAACACGATGCCCGCGACGGCCGCGAGTCGCCACGTATCCTCAGTTCCGGCGTCGGGGCGCACGCGCCTGCCGACGAGGAAGGCGACGGCGGCGGTGGCCCCGGTCAGGATGGCCAGCGGGAGGATCGACCAGGACAGGCCCACGACGGGAGCGACGAGCGCAGCCACGGCGATGAGCGCCGTGGAGATCGCCGGCGCCAGGAAGAAGACGTGTACGCGGCGCCATCCCCATCCGGCGAGCACCACCGCGAGCCCGGGTACGATCAGGCACGCGACCGCGACCAGGAACGGAGGCGCCGCGGCGAGCCAGGCCCCATTCATCCGGTTCTGCTCTCCTCAAGACAACAGTCAGCCATCGTATCGGACCCCATGCTGGGCATCCGCTCGACGTGATGCTCGCGGAAAACGTGGAACGGGCTGGTCCTCGGTAGAATTCCAGAGCGGCACGGGACTCCCTGCCGCTTCGCTGTGTCTACGGTACCTGCCAGGAAAGCGCTCCCCATGGATCTCCTCATCGTCGGCTCCGGCTTCTTCGGCCTCACGATCGCCGAGCGGGCCGCGGCATCCGGTCGCAAGGTCACCGTGATCGATCGGCGGCCGCACATCGGCGGAAACGCGTACAGCGAAGACGAGCCCGAAACCGGCATCGAGGTGCACAAGTACGGAGCGCACCTGTTCCACACGTCGAACCCCACCGTGTGGGAGTACGTCAACCGCTTCACGACCTTCACGAGTTACGTGCACCGCGTGTACACGAATCACAAGGGCGTCGTGTATCCGCTGCCGATCAATCTCGGCACGATCAATCAGTTCTTCCAGGCCGCCTATTCGCCGGATGAGGCGCGGGCGCTGGTCCACGAGCAGGCGGGCGAGTTCGACGCGAAGGATGCCGCGAACCTCGAGGAGAAGGGGATCGGCCTCATCGGACGCCCGCTCTACGAGGCATTCATCCGTGACTACACGGCCAAGCAGTGGCAGACCGATCCGAAGGAGCTGCCGGCGGAGGTCATCAGCCGCCTCCCCGTGCGCTACACCTACGACAACCGCTACTTCAACGACACGTGGGAGGGGCTGCCGACCGACGGCTACACCGCGTGGCTCGAGCGGATGGCCGATCACCCGAACATCGAGGTCATGCTCGACACCGACTACTTCGACGAGTCGCAGCCCCTCAACAAGAAGGCGACCGTCGGCCAGGTCCAGGTCGTCTACACCGGGCCGGTGGACCGCTACTTCGATTACACCGAGGGTGCTCTCTCGTGGCGCACGATCGATCTCGAGCAGGAAGTGCTGCCCGTCGGCGACTTCCAGGGGACGTCGGTGATGAACTACGCCGATGCCGACGTGCCGTACACCCGCATTCACGAGTTCCGTCACTTCCACCCGGAGCGTGCCGACCGGTATCCGGCCGACAAGACCGTCATCATGCGCGAGTTCTCGCGCTTCGCGGACCGCGGCGACGAGCCGTACTACCCTGTCAACACCCCGCAGGACCGCGAAGGTCTGCTGGCGTACCGCGAGCTGGCGAAGGGCGAGAAGGACGTGCTCTTCGGCGGGCGCCTGGGCACCTACCAGTACCTCGACATGCACATGGCCATCGGCTCGGCGCTGTCGATGTGGAACAACCAGCTCGCGTGAGCACCCGAAACCGATCGGTCCGCCGGTCGGTCAGAGTGAGTCGACGACCTCGACTTCGGTGGGCCGCGTGGAGCGGACCCAGTCCTCGTTGAAGTAATCGTCCTTGTAGACCGCCAGGCGGGTGAACCCGACGAACGACTGCCAGGCGTCCTTGAGCCGGAAGCGGCTCGAACCCTTCTCGTGCGTCTGGCTCAGCGCCACCGGGACCTCGCGCACCACGATCCCCTGCTGTTCCGCAGCCAGGACGAGTTCTGTCGTCCACATGAGGCCGCTCTCGCGCGAGAGGTGCGCGAATTCGCGACCCCAATCGCCGTCCACCCACAAGGTGCCCTGGCTGTCACCCACCTGCGATTGCAGGAGTGCCTCGCGGAGGAACCGGAAGATTCGCGATTGCACAGTCCGGCGCCGGCTCCGAGCGACCTGGGAGTCGGGATGCGCCTTCGATCCGACGGCCACCGCCACGTCATCGGGCAGCTTGCGGAACTCTTCGAGATCGGTGAATCCGAACGGAAGATCGTCGGCTGTCAGCAACATCCGTCGTCCGTGACTGGTGAGAACGCCGGTTCGAAGTGCCTCGCCCAGGCCCGGCTCGGAGTGTGTCACGATGAGATTCGGCGCGTGTGCCCAACTCTCCCGAATGCGCCCGAGCAGCTCAGTCGTGCCGTCCGTCGAGCCGTTCTCCACGACGATGATCTCGTCGTTCGCCGAGAGCTCGTCGCCCAAGGTCGCCAGAGTCTCGTCGAGCACATCCGCGCCATTGCGCGTCGGGACGACGACGCTGAGACGCACGCGTGAGTCCTGCGAGCGCCGGAGGAAGTTGGAGAAATGGCGTTCGGATCTGGAACTCAACCGCGTGCGCTCGACAGAGCGGAAGTGCGATGGCATCGAGGTGATCGACCACACCAGGGCGCCGAGGGACACCGCCGCAAGGAGCCCGAGCGCTGGAGACAGGAGCGCGTAGCTGTAGAGGAAGGGCATCAGCAGCACCGGCGCGGTGAATCCCAGCAGCAGCGTGGGCACCGCGATCGCGAGTGCCGCTGCGAGCGGGCGCTGCTGCGGCACGCGCCGCGTGCCCGCCACGATGAACCCGACAAGGATGAAGCCGATCATGGCGCCGTAGTGCTTCACGACGTAGAAGAGCTTCTGGAAGTAGAGATTGACCGCGCCCCAGGGGTCGGTGCCGACCGTGCCCCAGTAGAGATCGCGCATGATCTCGTCGTATCGGACGGTGCCGGCTTCGATCTCGGGATCGACCGACTGAGCCTGTTCGAGCGCGAAGGCCTCCGAGTCGGTCACATCGAAGCGTGACGGACTCCCGTTGACAGGCTCCGGGTACGACAAACCGAGGTAGAGATCCTGCCAGAAGGTGTGAGCTCGCGGGAGTTCTCCGATCGACTGCCCGGTCGCATCCGAGCGTCCGAGGTCGAGCAGTCCGCTGATGGCGGACTGTGCGGCGAGCGCGATCAGGACGGCGACTGCGGCGGCCACGACGGCTCGAACGACGCGGCGTCCGCGAGGGGCGCGCATCCAGAGCACTCCGATGGCGATCGCCGCGCCGATCCCAGCGAGGACGTTGAATGTGGCGAGGACTCCCGCCAGCAGGGCGAGCAGGACGCTCGTCACGATGAGACGGCGCTGGCTCAGGCGGTAGGTGCTGGTGAACAGGAGGAGAGAGAGGACGAGGAACGACAAAGATGCGGTCAGGCCGTACAGCGCGTAGACACGCAGTGTGGTCACCTCGTCTGCAAGACCGTACTCCGTCCCGAGAAGGATCGTCCCGTTGTTGAGAAGCCATGTGAGCGGCGGAAGCAGGATGAGCGCGTACCCGGCGCGCGCACGGCGGAAGATTCGCGCGGTCGCGGTGGGGAGCCATATCAGGGGAATCGCGATGAGGAGCGCCTGCGCGATCGCGAGTCCTGGATAAGGGGAAGTGGACTGCGTGAGGTGGCTCATGAGGCTGGCAGTCACGTAGGCCCCCGGCGGATCGTCCCACGCGGCCGAGACGATCGGACTGCCCGAGTCATCGCTCAGAGCTTTCGCGCCGGTTCCCGCCTCCTTGACGAGGAGTGTGCCAGTGTCCCGATACGCGTCATAGGTCGCCCGCAGCTCGGCGTCGCGGGCATCGCTCCAGCGAAGTTCGGGCATGCTCACCACGACCGCGAAGGCCGCGATGGCGAGGACGAGGCCGACCAGCAGCAGCAGGACACTCGTCGATCGTGCCCAGATTCTGTTGCCCGTCGGAATCGAACCCGGGGCGGCAGAGGTGTTGCCAGTCATAGGGTCCATTCGATTTCAGATCAGCGACAAGCTTACGGGAGCGGACGCTCGAGCCCCTCGCAGGGTGTGGACGGTCCGCCGCTTACACTCGTGTACGTGACAACAGCCGCCGTCGGCGCGCCCGGATCGCCCCGGCGCTACATGCATTCGCTGTGGCTGCTGTCGGCTCGAGACCTCCGCGTCCGCTACGCCACCAGCGCTCTCGGCTACCTCTGGTCGGTGCTCGACCCGCTCGTCATGAGCGCGATCTACTGGTTCGTCTTCACCCAGATCTTCCAGCGCACGGTAGGGCACGAGCCGTACATCGTGTTCCTCATCTCCGCGCTCCTGCCGTGGGTCTGGTTCAACTCTGCGGTCTCGGACTTCACGAAGGCCTTCAGCAAAGACGCTCGGCTCGTCCGGTCGACGGCGATCCCGCGGACGATCTGGATCAACCGGATCGTCCTCACCAAGGGCATCGAGTTCCTCTGCTCTTTGCCGGTGCTGGCCTTCTTCGCGATCGTGACGGGGGCGCACGTCGGCTGGGGCATCCTGTGGTTCCCGCTGGCAGTCCTCCTGCAGACCGTCCTGCTCGTCGGGCTGGGCCTGCTCGTGGCCCCGCTGTGCGTGCTGTACACCGACCTGGAGCGCACCACCCGACTGATCCTGCGCGCCCTCTTCTACGCATCGCCCATCATCTACGGCGTCTCCGACCTTCCCGGTGCGTTCGAGAACCTCGCGGCGCTCAATCCGCTGTCGGGCATCTTCACCCTCTACCGCGCCGCCTTCTTCCCCGAGACGTGGGACACCCTCGTGGTGGCCTCGGCCGTCGTCCTGAGCTTCCTCTTCCTCGCCCTCGGGGTGTGGGTCTTCCGCAGTCTCGAGCGACCCGTACTGAAGGAGCTCTGATGGCCGAGGCATCCGTGCCCTCCCCGACCTCTCGAGCGCCGCAGCACGCGATCGAGGTCTCGGGGCTCGGCGTGCGCTTCCGCCGCAACCGGCGCGGTCGCCGCAGCTTCAAGGACCTCTTCGCCGGTTCGCGGCGCCGCGCACGCCCTGACGAGTTCTGGGCTCTCCGGGACGTCTCGTTCACGGTCGCCCCCGGCGAGTCGATCGGAGTCGTCGGCCGCAACGGCCAGGGAAAGTCGACCCTCCTCAAGCTCGTCGCCGGCGTCATGCTCTCGGACGAGGGCACCGTGCGCGTCAACGGGGGAGTCGCGCCGCTCATCGAGATCACGGGCGGGTTCGTCGGCGACCTGACGGTGCGTGAGAATGTCTTCCTCACCGCGGGGCTCCACGGCATGGCACGCTCGGAGGTCGCCCGCAGATTCGACGGCATCATCGGCTTCGCCGAGATCGCCGACTTCGTCGACACCCCGTACAAGCACCTCTCCAACGGCATGAAGGTGCGCCTGGCGTTCTCCGTCGTCTCGCAGCTGGACGAGCCGGTCCTCCTCGTCGACGAGGTCCTGGCCGTCGGCGACAAGTCCTTCCGCGAGAAGTGCTACGCGCGCATCGACGAGCTGCTCGCCGATGGCCGCACGCTCTTCTTCGTGAGCCACAACGAGCGCGACCTCCGCCGCTTCTGCACGCGCGGGCTGTACCTCGACAAGGGCCGTCTGGCGATGGATGCCTCGCTCGAAGAGGTGCTCGACCGCTACAACGCCGACTATCCCGTCGGCTGATGGATGACGCGAGGGGGACCCGCCGGTCCGCCCGTCCACCAAGTCCCCAGGCGCCTTTCGGTTAGGATTCGTTCGGTTATTCGATGCATCCCTCTCTTTCGGCTTAGGTGACATCGAGGGAGGAGAGCAAGGAATGCGGACTGAGGACGCCCACATCGTCATGCCTACAGCGGGCCAGGCCGTCCCCGAAGGTAGGCCTCGCGACGACACGAGGTGGAAAAGAGTCCTTCGTCGTGCGGCCCTCCCCCTGGCGATGGCGGCTCTGCTCGGCCTCCTCGAGGTGTGGGGCACATTCGGTAACGGCTACTTCGCGGGGTGGGGCGACCATTTCGTCCTCTCGCCAGAGGGCATCAGCTGGGCTTCCCCGGGTGCCTTCGCCAACGACTGGTTCATGGAGGTGGCCCCGCAGCCGCACTGGTTCTTCGATGTGCTGACGTTCCTCGGTGAGTCGCTGGGCATCCTGTCGCTCGTGTACGCCCTTTTTTGGGCGTGTGGTCTCATCGCGTTCGGGGCTGCCACAGCGATCCTCGCCCGGAAGTTCGTGGCCCGCGCCGCCTGGCCGGCGGCCCTCGGCGTCACCGTGCTGACCGGCATTTCACCGTGGGCGATCGGCGGTACAGGCTCGCTCGTGATCGCACAGGCGTTGCCCGCAGTCCTGTCCGGGAGTCTCATCTACCTTCTGTTGGCCGGAATGCTCGCGGAGCGGCGCATCCTCATCGTGATCCTCGCGCCTGTGATCGCGGTCGTGCACGTGCAACAGGGGTCCATCGCATTGGTACTCATGCTCTCGATGCTCGTGGTCGAGGGCGTGCGTAATCGCAAGGTTGATTGGCTCGTTGCGCTGGCCATGGGCCTCACCGCGGCATTCGTGGCGTTCGGCCTGCTGATCCGCCCGGTTGCGTCGAACCTGCAGGACTTCGTGCGTATCTGCGACGAGATCATCCCGTATCACTGCGCTGCGCACCTCTGGAGTCCTTTCGAGCTCGTCTCGACCGTGGGCCTCGTCGGACTCGCCGTACTCAGCGTCTTCATCGTGCCGAAGCCGTCGCGCTGGATCTGGTACGCCACCGTCGGCCTGGCGACCCTGGGCTATGCAGGAGGCTTCTTCGCCGACGCTCTCCGAATCCCGCTTCTGGGAACCCTCGCGCAAGGGGTGAATGTCTATCGCTTAGGAGCTGTCCTGCTGCCCTTCGCGATCTGGGGGGCCCTCGTGCCGCTTCTGACGCGTCTGCGCGGTTGGCGTCATTGGCTCCTCGTCGGCGTCTGGGGGGTGTCCTGGATCGCCTTCCTCACGGCGCCCGGCTTCTCGACGGTGCGCACGCACCGGCTCGTGCTCATGGGGCTCGCGCTGCTGATCCCGGTTCTGTGGTTCATGTGGCACACGCGGCGGGGCGAGCTCGAGGTCTCGGTGGGTGGCCGGAAGATCTACGCGGCCTCCGGCGTGGCAGCGGTCGTCGCAAGCATCCTCGTCATTTCGGTGACGGCCGCGGCAGGCGCGATCCACGTGCGCGTGCCCGACTTCTCCTTCGTCGCAAGCGCTGAGCTGCGCCAGTGGGGTTCGGAGGTGCGCAATGCAGTCCCGGAAGGTGAGATCATCGTCGCGCCGCCGAGATTCGAATGGGTGAAGCTCGTGAGCCAGCGCGCCGTGATCGCCGACTGCAAAGACGTTCCCTACGGTGGCACAGCATGGGATGAGTGGCAGACACGGCTCGACGACCTCGGCGGGTTCGAACAGTGCGTCGCGCCCGGACCGCTGCTGTACGACACGCTCTCCGCTACTCAGCTGGTGAAGATCGCTGACAAGTACGAGTCGGATTCCATCATCGTCAACCCGGCGCTGCCGCAGCTCATCGACGACCTGGAGTCGCTCGGCTGGACCCATGCTGTCGGCCTCGTGGGTACTGCGGGCGCCGACCTCATGCGACGCCCGTGACACCGACCTCCCGCCGTTGAGGAAGCGGACCGACTATCCCGTCGGCTGATCCGCCGTCCCCGGCACGAGCGGCGGCATGGGCTGCCACGACCGGTCGCGGGCGATCCTGCCGCCGTCGCGGAGACCGCGGAAGAGGTTCGACGTCCCACGGACCTTCCGCTCGACGAAGACGAGGCGGATGAGCTCCTTGCCGAAGGTCAGCGTCGTCCCGAGCGCGAACAGCACCGGGTTGTAGACGCCGAGCGAGCGGTAGTACTGCTTGATGATCGCCCGGTTGCGCATGATGTAGTACCGGTACGCGTCGCTCGAGGCGTTCATGTGGCGGATGCCCATGTCCCACTGCTTGATCTCGCGCGTGCGCCGGAGCACGAACTCGTCGACGATGACCGACGTCGTCTTGCGCGACGCGAGCCAGCCGTACAGCTGGTCGTCCCAGTAGATGAAGAAGCGGGGGTCGGGGAGGCCGATCTGGGTGACGATGTCGCGGTGGATGAACATCCCCTCGAAGCATCCGGAGTTCATCTCCTTGTACCCGGACTCGCCGAACCCGGAAGGAGCGAACGGGATCGGGATGCCGAGCGGCTCCGCCACGCGGTACTGCCAGTAGAACTCGCTGCCGTCGTAGTCGTAGCGTCGCCCCTGGATGCTCTGGAACCGGGGGGCCCACTTGCCCATCTTGGCCAGGCCATCGGGGATGACCTCGACGTCGTCGTCCATGAGCCAGATCCAGGTCGAGCCGAGCTCGTAGGCGACGCGCATGCCCTCGCTGAAGCCGCCGGAGCCGCCCGTGTTGGTGTCGAGGCGGCGATAGACGAGCTCGGTCGGCGCGAGGCGCTCGCGGAACGACTCGACGACCGCGGTGGTGTCGTCGACGGAGGCGTTGTCGATGACGACGATGTGCCCGGGCTTCGGGTCCATCGTGACGATCGATTCGAGGAGACGCGTGAGCAGGCCCGACCGGTTGTAGGTGACGATCGCGATCGTCGCGGAGGCGGGGTCGAACGGGGTGAGGCCGGTCATCGCGCCGCTCCCTCGAACGTCTGCCGCCACGCCTCGAGCGACGTCAGCTCGCCGATCGCCGCGCGATACCGCCGCGAAAGGGCGGGCCACTGGCGTCGCAGCTGACGATGCAGGCGGAAGCTCTCGAGCAGCATCGAACGATAGCGGCCGCGATCACGGGTGTAGATGTTCTTGCCCGAGCCGTCGGCCGAGTTGACCAGCGCGCTGTCGAACGTGGGGAGGCGCCACCAGTGCGCGTCGCCCTTGCCGAACTCGACTTCCGGGTTCTCGACGTTCTCCGGGCGGGGCGCGTGGAACCAGTGGGAGACGAGGGTCGAGAGCGTGAACCAGCGGAGCCGGAGCCCCGTGGGGTTGTCGAGCTCGTGCACCGAGCGCTGGGTGAAGACCTGGCGACCGCGGCGCGAGCGCAGCGGCACGCCGATGTCCTTGTGCACGATCGTCTCGGGAAATTCCTTGGCGAGGGCGCGCGCCTGCGGCATCGCGGTGGCGAGGTTCGCGCGCATGTGCTGGGGACCGCTCAGGATGTCGCGCAGCGCACGATGCCGGAGCGCCACGGGGTAGTACTGCATCATCATGAGGTGCTTGAGGTCCATGCGACGGCTGTGGCGCAGCAGAGTCCCGCCCCGCGGCAGCGTCGAGTGCAGGAGACCCGCGACGATGCGGTTGCGCGCGTGGAAGTAAGCCTGCCAATCGATGGAGTCGTCCTTCCCGACCCACGACACATGCCAGAGGGCGACCCCGGGCATAGATACGGTCGGGGTGCCCGCGTCGCGGGCACGCAGGCAGAACTCCGCGTCGTCCCACTTGATGAAGGCCGGCAGTGCGAGACCGACGGCGCGGATCGTCTCCACCGGGATGAGGCACATCCACCAGCCGTTGTAGTCCGCGTCCAGGCGCATGTGCATCGTGGGGGTCTGTCGGAGGTTCGCCGCGCTGAAGTCGTGCGGCATCTGCTCCTGGAAGAGCGTGCGCCACATGAAGGGCTCTTCGTCGACGACCTCGGCCCACGCGTGGAGCTTCGGGCGATCCAGCAGGTCGAACATGTGCGCGCCCACGATCGTGGGGGTCGTCGCGTAGCGACCGAAGATGATGGAGCGGCGGACCGACTCGGTCTCGAGGCGCACGTCGTCATCGAGCAGCTGGACGAAGTCGCTCTCCTCCCGCTCCAGCGTCTCGGCCATTGCGCGGGCGAACCCGCCCGAGCCGCCGAGATTGGGCTGAGTGATGATCTGCAGCTGCTCTCCGAGCGAAGCGGCGACCTCCGGGTACTCGGCCTGCGCCTCGACGCGCTTCTCGCCTTGATCGATGATGAAGATCCGGTCGATGAGCTCGAGCAGCTCGGGCTCGGACGCGAGGTTCATGAGCGTCCAGATGCAGTAGTCGGGCTTGTTGTACGTCGTGATGCCGATCGACGCCTTGCCGGTGCGGACGGGCTCCTGCTCGGTCGTCCACTCGGCGCCCTCGAAGACCGCGTTCTTCTCGTCGGCGACGATGTCGAACCAGATCCACCCACCGTCGCTGTACTGGTCGAGCACGAGATCGAAGTCGGATGTGGCCACGTCCTCGACCTCGCGGGTCTCGATGCGCTGCCGGACGCCGGAGCCGTTCGAGCGGTAGACCAGGATCGTGGCAGGACCGGAGGTGCGCACGGTGAGGCGGACGTCACGCACCGGCGTCCAGTGCTGCCAATACGATGCGGGGAAAGCGTTGAAGTACGTGCCGAACGAGACCCGACGTCCCGCCATGATGCGCGCGCGACGCCGATCGAGGATGTTGCCGAGATGAGCCCGGTTCGAGACCCGGACAGGGGTTTCGTCGATGACGGACCACGTCTCCGGATCGGCGTAAAGAGGGAGCAGATCGGGGTCCCGGTCGTACGGGAAGACAACGTTCTGGAGGACGTGGGGCACGTGGATTCTCCGAGTGGGGGGCAGCGGGCGCCGAGGCGTCGGGGCCGAGAGAGGATCCTACCTTGCGATGCTCCGACGACCCTGGCAGTGCGCGCTCAGTTCAGCCCGGGCACGTGGGGGAGAGCGGGCTCACCGTCCTCGACCCCGTCGAACCGGTCGCGCCACGAGCGGGACTGACTGGCCCTGACGGCGCAGATGACGAGCAGCAGCCAGCCGAACCCCGACAGTGTGAAGCTCTCGAACATCGAGTCGACCAGGAGGGCCACGAGGATCAGCGGCGTCCAGGCGTAGATGATCGAACGACGCTCGCTCGCGACGAGCCAGGCGCGGACGAATGCGAAGCCGCCGAACGCGAGGAACAGCACGAGGCCGACCCATCCGAGCTGTAGCAGCACGTCGAAGTAGGCGTTGAGCGCCGACGCGTGCGTCTGGCCCGCCGAGAAGTTCACCGCCCAGAAAGGCAACTCGCCCTCCGCCCACGGTCCGAACCACCCCCAGCCCTGGACGGGCCGCATGCGCTGGTAGACCAGGATGCTGGCCCAGAGGTTGGCGCGGGTCGAGAAGTCGCTTCCCGCGCCGAGCCACGCGATGATCGGATGCCGCGCGATGTACGCCGCGATGAGTCCGACCACGACGGTGCCGCCGAAGATCCACTGGAGGGTCGTCCGGTTGTGCGGGGTCGCGTGCCTGACGATCGCCAGCACGCCCGCCGCGACGCCGACGGTCGCGGCGAGCACGACGACGGTGGGGGAGTCCGACAGCACGGCGACGACGCCGCCGAGGACCACCGAGAAGAGCGAGACGCCGGCGCGCACCGACTGCGTCCGGTACTCGACGAGGAACGTGATGAGGGCGATCACCGCGGCGAAGCCGAGGAGGTTGCGTGTGCCGAAGACGCCCTGGATAGGGCCGAAGGCGGCGATGTTCCCCTCGATCCCGAGGAAGTTCAGCGGCATGTCGAGAAGGATGCCGGAGAGGATCTCGAGGCCGAGCGAGATGCTGAGCACGAGGCGCATGACGTCGCCCAGTGCTCGCACGGTCTGCAGCGTGTCGCGGACGTGACCGATCGTCACGGCCAGGAGCGCGACGCCCGCGAGCGAGACCCAGCTCCAGAAGCTGCGGGTCGTATCCGAGCTCCAGAAGATGCTCGCGAACGCCCACCCCACGAAGAGGATGAGCGTCGTGGGGACGAGCCGGAGGAAGGAGATCTCGCGGCGGCGGGCCCACAGCATCCCGACAGCGACGATGCACAGGCCGACGACGATCGTGACGTACGTCACGATCCCGGCGACGCGTTCGATCGCGACAGCGCCGAAGAACGTTCCGAAGACCGTCAGCGTGAATGCCCGCGCCAGCGCCGCCGAGGCGAGGAGGCCGCCGAATCCGCGCCCCGCGCCCGCGCCGCTCACGGGGCCTGCTTCGTCAGCTCGCCGCGCTCGATCGCCAGCGTCTGCTCCGCAGGACCCACGCCGATGTGGGGGGACTGCTTGATCTTGAAGCTGAACATCACCACGAACATCCAGCCCCACAGCAGGAGCGGACTGGACTCGGAGATGCCCTGCACGAGGAGGATGGCTCCGACCAGCGTCGGCAGGAGCGAGAGCGGCGAATACGGCCGGTCGTCGCGGAGGTCCCATCGGGGACGGTCGACGGCGAAGAACCAGGCGCGCCAGACGAAGGCGAGGTAGGTCATGGCGATGAGCACGACGCCGATGATGCCGAGCTGCAGGAAGACGTCGACCCACATGTTGTGCGCCTGCATGACGGTCTGGCCGTGGTCGACGATCCAGCGGTCGAACGCGGGATCGGCGGGGTTCCAAGGGGTCGCGAAGCCCCAGCCCGTCCACGGCCGCTCCCAGGCCTTGGCGAGCACGACATCCCAGATGCCCTCCCGGCCGGTGAGGTCGGACTCCCGGCCGACGAGCGCGAACAGCTGCGCGTGGAAGAGCCAGAACGCGATCAGGCCGCCGATGCCGACGACGGCGTACGCGATGTAGTACGGCGTGCGCTCGCCGGGCCTGCGGGTGCGGCGCATGAGCAGCACAGTGGTGAGCACCACCGCGACCCCCGCCGCCGCGACGTAGGACGTCGCCGAGCCCGCCCGGATCATGAGGTACGCGGCGAGCCCGATCCAGATCCACAGGAGGATCCGCCGGGGCGCGCCGGAGGCCAGGCGGATGGCGAACACGACGATCGCGAGGAGGCAGAGCGGCCCGAGCAGGTTCGCATTGCCGAGGATGCCCTGGATGCGGCCCCCGTCGAGGAGGTTGTTGCGCGACCAGTAGACGATCGGGTCGACCTTCCCCTCAGGGATCGGCGCGAATCCCGGCATGACGGCGTGCCCGAGGAACAGCGAGACCGACAGCTCGAAGGCGAACGACAGGGCGAGCACCCACTTGAGCGCCGACGCGATGGCCCGCACGAGCTCGCGCCAGGTCAGCACGCTCCCCACGAAGAACCCCTGCAGGGTCGTGATGATAAGGAGGAGCCACGTGAGGGCGCTCGTCTGCGCCCACGCCGACCACAGGATCGAAAGGCCTGCCCAGGCGACGTAGCCGAGCGAGAAGAGCGGGAGGCGACGCCATTGCACCTGCGGGCGGATGACGAACCACAGCAGGAGCGAGACGAGCCCGCCGATGATCGCGACACCCGCGGCGATCGCCTCTCCGAAGGCGAGCACCCACGCGACGCCCGACAGGGCCGTGAAGAGCACGAAGATGCACCATGCGCGCAGCATGAGGTGCCCCGTCTTCTCGCGGGCCGGGGCCTCCGGCGGCGCCGACGCCGGGTGCTTCGTGTGGACCGCCATCGTCCACTCAGGTTACCCCGCAGCCGCCGTTAGGCTGAGGACATGCTGGTCTCCCTGGTGAACGAGCCTCGTGACTACGCCTGGGGGTCGACGACCCTCATCGCGGACCTCGAGGGGCGCACCCCGTCCGGAAGGCCCGAGGCCGAGGTCTGGTACGGCGACCACCCCGCCGATCCCGCGGTCGTGCCGGACGGCCGGAGCCTCGGGGAATGGCTCGCCGACGAGGGCGCGGAGGCCGGAGCGCCGGCGAAGCTGCCGTACCTCTTGAAGGTGCTCGCGGCGGGGTCCCCGCTCTCGATCCAGGCCCATCCCTCCAAGCGGCAGGCGGAGGAGGGCTTCGCGCGCGAGGAGGCCGCCGGCATCGACCGGTCGGCCGCGGAGCGCACCTACCGCGACGACAACCACAAGCCCGAGCTCATCGTCGCCGTGAGCGAGACCTTCACGGCCCTCGCGGGGCTGCGCGACCTCGAAGCCACGCGCCGGCTCGTCGCGGCGCTCGGGGAGGGCGGGCACGCGCTCGCGGCGCATCTGGAGGGGACGGATGCCGCGGCATCCCTCCGCGACACGATCGCCTGGCTCCTCGCAGACGCGTCCGAAAGCGAGATCGGTGCGATCATCGCCGCCGCGGCGCGAGCCGAGGACGACGAGTTCGCCGCCGAGCTGACGCTGTCGCGACACCTCGACACCGCCTATCCCGGCGATCCGGGCGTCGTCGTGGCGCTCCTGATGAACCTCGTCGTGCTGCAGCGGGGCGAGGCACTGTTCGTGCCCGCCGGGGTTCTGCACGCCTACGTCGCGGGTCTCGGCGTGGAGCTCATGGCGGCCAGCGACAACGTCCTGCGCGGCGGCCTCACCCCCAAGCACATCGACGTGCCGGAGCTCCTCGAGATCCTCGACCCCACGCCCGCACCCCCGCCCGTGCTCGCCCCCGTCGCGCAGGGCGGCGTCGAGCGGTTCAGTGTGCCGGGCATCGCCGACTTCGCCCTGCTGCACGCGAAGGTGGCTGCGGATGCCGCGACGGACGTGCCGCTCGACGGCGTCGCGATCGCGCTCGCGACCTCGGGCGAGGTGCAGCTCGAGGCCGGCCGCTCCGGCGCCCGCACGACCCTCATCCCCGGCTGCGCCGTGCTCGTGACCCCCGACGAGGGATCGATCCGGGCGTCGGGGCAGGGCGACCTCTTCGTCGCGATCCCGGGGCGCTGACACCCCACCCGCGTGCGCCCTGGTGCCGGCCGCGGGCCCCTCGCAGGAGCGC
The DNA here is from genome assembly GCF_052180235.1 of Microbacterium sp. F51-2R. Lineage (GTDB taxonomy): Bacteria > Actinomycetota > Actinomycetes > Actinomycetales > Microbacteriaceae > Microbacterium. The sequence goes on from NZ_CP197470.1 coordinate 3,377,630, forward strand.
GACCCGGCGAAACCGGGTCTCACCGGCGGGTGGACGCGATGCCGTCCCGGGCGTGTCATGCGTTATCCGGGTGTGACACGCCGTCGGCGCGTCGTGAACCCTCAAGCGCGAGGTGAGGCTTTATGGTTCGCGACTTGACCATGGCGAATTACACGGGTGTAATTGCTCTACACGCACACCAGCGTGGGGGGCTCAGCAGGTGGGAGAACGAGATGACGGTTTCGCATTACCGTTCCGGCGTTCCCGACAATTGGTTCGTCGATCCGGTCAGCCTGGGTGTCCCAGGGGTTCGTCGACCCGTCGAGGGCGAAGACGACAATCCGCTCGCGTGGCAGACCGATGCGCTGTGCGCGCAGACGGATCCGGAGGCCTTCTTTCCGGAGAAGGGCGGCTCCACGCGTGACGCCAAGCGCATCTGCACGACGTGCGATGTGCGCGGCGAATGCCTGGAGTACGCGCTCCAGAACGACGAGCGCTTCGGCATCTGGGGCGGACTGAGCGAGCGCGAACGGCGCAAGCTCAAGCGACGCGCCGGCTGAGCCGGTCGCCCTCCGTGATCCGGGCACACGCGGAGTGCCCTCCCGGATCGCGGTTGCCGCCCGCCTAGGCTGACGGAGTCATGCCCGGCCGAGTTCACGCGATCCTCGTCGTGCGCCCCGATGGGCGCACGCCTGCGGCGTTCCACCTTCGGCGGACGCTCGCGGCCCTGGCGGCCCAGTCCCGCAAGGTCGACGTCCTGACGATCGTCGTCTGCGGTGAAGACCCTCTCGTCGCGGAGGTCGCGGCATCCGCCCCCGCCGAAGCGGTCATCACGGCGCCCGGTCGTACCCGGTTCGCCGAAGCGGCCGCGATCGCGTCGCGCCGCATCGCGGACGCCGACGCGGTCTGGCTGCTCGCGCAGGACACGACGCCCGAACCCGAGGCCCTGACCCGTCTCGTCGGCGCCCTCGAACTCGCGCCGTCCGTCGCCTTCGTCGCTCCGAAGCTCGTGCGTGCCGACGACCGATCGGTCATCGTCTCGCTCGGCACGAGCGTCACGAGCCTCGGGCGCGCCGTCGGCCTGGCGGACGGCGAGCTCGATCAGGGCCAGCACGACACCCGCGAGGACGTGCTCGGCGCCGACGTGCGCGGCATCCTGGTGCGCGCCGAGGCGTGGGCGAGGCTCAAGGGCCTGGACCGCGCGCTCCTGGGCGCCGAGGAGGGTCTCGACCTCGGCATCCGTGCCCGCCTCGCGGGCGCCCGCGTGACACTCGTGCCCAACGCGCTCGTCGCGGTATCGGGGGACGGCGTCGCAGGACCGCCCTCGCCGACCACGCGCGTGCGCCGATCGCAGATCGCCGTCGCCGCCCGTGCGTCGCAGCTGCACCGTCGCCTGGCCTATGCGCACCCCGCCGCGGTGCCTTTCCTCTGGCTGTCGATCCTGCCGCTCGCGCTCTGGCGGACGATCGGGCTCCTCGTCGGCAAGCAGCCCGCGCTCATCGCTCCGGAGTGGGCCGCCGCCGCGATCGTCCTCGTGCGCCTTGGCGCGATCGCGCGCTCGCGCTCGCACATCCGGCACGCCAGGTCGGTGGCCTGGGCCCAGCTCGCGCCGCTGCGCATCAGCCAGTCCGAGCTGCGGGAACGGCTCGACGACGGCTCCGATGGCGTGGGCGACGTGCAGCGCGACGAGCTGCACTTCTTCTCCGGCGGGGGAGCGTGGCTCGTCCTCGCGGCTCTCGTCGTCTCGATCGCCTCGTTCACGGCGCTTCTCGCGTGGCCCGTCCTCGGCGGCGGCGCGCTCCAGCCCCTGCGCACGGTCGTGTCGCAGCTGTGGGCGGATGCCGCGTACGGCACGCGTGCGGTCGGCCTGGGCACCGTCGGCCCCGCCGATCCGTTCGCCGCGGTGATCGCCGTGATCGGATCGCTCTGGCCCCTCGAGCCCTCGCGGACCATCGCGATCCTCTGGGTGCTCGCGCTACCGCTGGCCGCCCTCGGCGGGTGGTTCGCCGCGACGCGCGTGACCGACCGCGGGGTGCTCCGGATCACGGGCGGCGCCGTCTGGGCACTCGCCCCCACGTTCCTCGCGGCGCTGGTCGAGGGGCGTCCGACGGCCGTGATCGCGCACCTGCTGCTGCCGTGGCTCTTCTACGCCGGCTCCGTCGCGCATCGCTCCTGGGTCGCGGCGGGCGCGGCATCCGTCGTCCTCGCCGCCGTCGTCGCGTGCGCGCCGTCTCTCGCGCCTGCCCTCGCGGTCGTCTGGGTCGTCGCGCTCGGCCTCACGATCGCGCGCCGGGCGGGCCGCGGTATCGGCCAGCTCATCTGGATCGTCGTCCCCGCGGCCGCGATCGCGGCGCCGCTCGTGTGGTACCAGCTCAAGGCGGGCAACGCCTGGGGACTCCTCGCCGATCCGGGCGTCGCGTGGGCGGGCCCGCAGGTCGCCCCCGACGCCGCGGGACGGGCGCTCCTCGCGGCGGGCTTCCCGTCGTTCGACCCCGGCGGCTGGGGAGCGTTCCTCGGCGGCGGTCCCACGTGGTGGGTGCCGCTGCTTGCCGCGCCGATCGCGGTGCTCGCGCTCATGGCGCCCGTCACGCAGCGCTGGCTCTCGGGAGTCGTCCTCCTCGTCGTCGCGGTCCTGGGCATCGGCACGGCGTTCGCCGCCGCCGCGATCTCGGTGGCCTTCGCGGAATCGCTCGCCGTGCCGATCTGGCCGGGCGCGGGGCTCAGCCTCGCGTGGATCGGCGCTCTCGGCGGTGCCCTCGTCGCCCTGGACTCGGGCCTCGCGCCGAGGCTGCACACCGTGCGCAACCTCGTCGCCGTCTTCGTCATCGCCGTCATCGCGGTGCTCTCGGTGCCCGCACTGACGGCGTCGGTGCGGGGCGTCACGCTCCTGACCAACGGGCCCGAGAGCACCCTCCCCGCCTACGTCGCCGCCGAGGGGCGCGACGATCCGGATGTCGGGACCCTCGTTCTCACGCCCCAGAACGCCGGAGGGCTCTCCGCCGAGCTGGTGTGGGGCGGCAGCGAGACGCTCGGCGGGCAGGCCACGATCGTGTCGACGCGTACGGCGGCGACCCCGGCCGACGAGACTCTCGCGAACCTCTCCGCCGACCTCGTGACCGCCTCCTCGGGAGATGCCGTGGCCGGCGTCGCCGAGCAGGGGATCGGGTTCGTCCTCCTCGCGCCCGCCGCCTCGCCCGAGTCGGACACCGCACGATCGCTCCGGCTGTCCTCGCAGACGGCGCTCGATCAGCGCGACGGCCTGGACGCCGTCGGCAACACCCCCAAGGGCGCGCTCTGGCGCGTCACGGTGCCGATCGCCGACCGGGCCGAGGCATCCGTCGGCGAGCTGGCGGGGTGGATCGCCTTCGGGCAGCTCGCGATCATCGGCATCGCACTGCTGCTGGCGCTTCCCACCGCGGCGGCGCGGCGCGCCGCGCAGCGCACGCCCCGCGTCGTCGGGCACTACTGGCAGGAGGGCCGATGAGCGATCGCCGCGTCTTCCGCTGGGCGACGACAGGGGCCCGCGTCCTCGCGGGCACGCTCGTGGCCGCCGCGTTCGTCGTAGCGGTGACCACCGCCGTCGCGCTCCCGTGGCCGACGCTCACGCGCGAGCCCGTCGCGATCACCGCGACGCCCGCTCCGGAGGCGAGCGTCCTGGCGTGCGCGGGCTCGCTGCTCGCGCTCGGCCGCGACGCCGCCGTGGCGGGAGCGGTCGCCGCCGCCGCGCCGCAGGATCTCACCGCCGGCGTGCGCGACGGAGCCCCGCCGCCGGTGGAGACGCAGCTGCAGACGAGCGTCCCGGGGGCCGCCGCCTCGGTTTTCACCGCGGAGCCGCGTGATCGCGCGCGGACGGATGTCGCGGCGACGGGCTCCTCGACCGTCACAGCCGACGATCTCTCCGGCTTCGCCGCCTCGCCCTGCCGCCCGCCGCTCACCGAGTCGTGGCTCGTCGGCGGCGCGACGACGACGGGCTCGGCCGACATCGTCATCATCTCCAACCCCGGAGAGGTTCCCGCCACCGTCGAGCTGACCGTGTTCGGCACGGCCGGGCCTGTCGTCCCGCCGGGCGGCGACATCGTGGTCCCCGCCGGAACGCAGCAGGCCCTCTCGCTCGCGGGTCTCGCACTCGGCCAGGACAGCCCCGTCATCCGCGTGTCTGCGACCGGCGCCCCCGTCACCGCCGTGCTGCAGACGAGCCTCACGCGCACCCTCCTGCCGGGCGGTGTCGATCAGGTCGGCGCGATCGAGAAGCCCGAGAACGACCTCGTGATCCCCGGGGTGGCAGTCGCCCCCGCCGAAGGACCGGGGACGGATGCCGCGACCGTCCTTCGCGTCCTGGCGCCGTCTGCCGACACGACGGCGCATGTGACGGTGACCCCGACGGGGGTCGCCGAGCCCGTCTCGGCGCCGATCGACCTGTCGCTGACGGCGGGCATGCCGCTCGACCTCGACCTCGGGGGCCTCGACGCCCGCGAGTACACGGTGAGCGTGCAGGCTGACGTGCCCCTCGTCGGGGCCGTGTGGCAGACCACCGGGTTCGGTGCCGGCGCGGACTTCGCCTGGTACACCCCGGCCCCGGAGCTCGCCGTCGCGAGCCTCTTCGCGACGCCGAGCGGGCCGTCGCCGGCTCTCACCGTGGCCAATCCGACAGGCCGAGAGGCGCAGGTGACGGTCGACGCCGTCGACGGGTCGAGCTCGACGACCGTCGTCGTGCAGCCGGGTCAGACGACCCGCTTCAGCCTGCGCCCCCGCACGGTCTACTCGATCGACGCGGGCGGAGTGGGTGTGCGGGCCGGGGTCTCACTCACGGCCGGCGACGCTCTCGCGGGCTTCCCGGTGTGGTCGGGCGACACGGCGGCCACCCCGATCGTCGTCTACCCGTAGGCCGCAGAACTCGGCTTCGACATCCGCGGTCAGAAGAAGCGGAAGCGCTCCGGCCCCAGATCCCACGGGTCGCGGTCGAGGTACTCCGCGGCCGCGCGGAACACGCAGCTCTCGATCATCATGCGCCGATGCAGCTCGTCGTTGCGGTGCAGGTGGCTCAGGCGCTCGATCGGAAGGCGGAACAGGATGATCCGCTTCGCCTCGGTCAGTACCTGCCACCGCGGGATGCCGTCGTCGTCGGTCGCCTGCGGCATGTCGGCGATCTCGAAGCTCACGTCGCGCAGCTCTTCCCACGCCGAACGCAGGAACTCGGCGGCCGTGCCGACGGCGAGGTCGAAGCGCTCGACGCGCGTGTCGAGCGGGGGGAGCGGCGGGCGCACGACAGGACTCCGGCCCTCGCGGCCGTGCCGCCCGTGCCGGGCGGGACGACGGCCGCGCCGCACGGCATCTCGGGTCCTGCGCCACGCCATGCCCCCATCCTAGGCGGCGGGCCCGCGCCCGCGCCCTGCCACCGGATCGCGGTGCGACCCGGCCGGATCGCACCGCCGCCGGAGGATCCGACCGCGGCGCGGCGCGGCATCCGTCGCCTGTCGGAGGTGATCGATAGGGTCGGACCGATGCGCGAGAGACTCTGCTCCAAAGTGGGTTGCGCCCGCGAGGCGGTGTCGACCCTGACATACGACTACGGCGACCAGATGGCGGCCGTGGGCCCGCTCGGCCAGCCCGGCGATCCGCACGCGCACGATCTCTGCGCGATCCACACCGATCGCCTCTCGGTCCCCAAGGGATGGGTCGTCGTGCGTCACGAGACGCTGCGGGTCTGACGCCTCAGGTTCCCTCCGGTACCGCCATGGAACAATGGACGGATGCCGATCACCACCGCCCCCGAGGCATCCGTCCGTCCGCTCGAGTTCGACGTCGCCGACCTGTCGCTCGCCGAAGCGGGTCGGCACCAGATCCGCCTGGCCGAGAACGAGATGCCGGGCCTCATGGCGCTGCGCGAGGAGTTCGGCCCGACGCAGCCGCTCGCCGGCGCGCGGATCGCGGGGTCGCTGCACATGACGGTGCAGACCGCCGTGCTCATCGAGACGCTCGTCGCGCTTGGCGCGCAGGTGCGCTGGGCGAGCTGCAACATCTTCTCGACGCAGGACGAGGCGGCCGCGGCGATCGCGGTCGGCCCGCACGGCACAGCTGAGTCGCCCGCCGGCGTCCCGGTCTTCGCGTGGAAGGGCGAGACGCTCGAGGAGTACTGGCGCTGCACCGACCGCATCTTCGACTGGTCGGCCGAGGGCTTCGACGGACCGAACCTGATCCTCGACGACGGCGGCGACGCGACGCTGCTCGTGCACAAGGGCGTCGAGTTCGAGAAGGCGGGCGCGGTTCCGGATGCCGAGGCCGGCGCCTCCGAGGAGTACCGCATCATCCTCGACGCGCTGCGCGCGAGCCTCGCGCGCGACCCCCAGCGCTTCACCCGCATCGCGGCGGAGCTCGTCGGGGTCACCGAGGAGACCACGACGGGTGTCCACCGGCTGTACGAGCTCGCGGCATCCGGCGATCTGCTCTTCCCCGCGATCAACGTCAACGACTCGGTCACCAAGTCGAAGTTCGACAACACTTACGGCATCCGCCACTCCCTGCCCGACGGCATCAACCGTGCCACCGACGTCCTGATCGGCGGCAAGGTCGTGTTCGTCGCCGGTTACGGCGACGTCGGCAAGGGCTCGGCCGAGGCCCTGCGGGGCCAGGGCGCGCGCGTCATCGTGGGCGAGGTCGACCCCATCTGCGCGCTGCAGGCCGCGATGGACGGCTTCCAGGTCGCCCGGCTCGAGTCGGTCATCGACCAGGTCGACATCGTCATCACGGGGACGGGCAACACCCGCGTCGTGACGCCCGAGCACATCCTCGGGCTCAAGCACCTCGCGATCGTCGGCAACGTCGGGCACTTCGACGACGAGATCGACATGGCGGGCCTTGCCGCCGTCCCCGGTGTCGAGAAGATCGAGATCAAGCCCCAGGTCCACGAGTGGCGGCTGCCGAACGGACGCAGCGTCCTCGTGCTGAGCGAAGGCCGGCTGATGAACCTGGGCAATGCCACGGGGCATCCGTCGTTCGTCATGAGCGCGTCGTTCTCGAACCAGGTGCTCGCGCAGCTCGAGCTCTACACGCGACGCGAGGAGTATCCCGTCGGGGTCTACACCCTGCCGAAGACCCTCGACGAGAAGGTCGCGCGGCTGCACCTCGCCGCGCTCGGCGTCGAGCTGACCGAGCTCACGCCCGAGCAGTCGGCCTACCTCGGGGTTCCCGTCGACGGCCCCTACAAGCTCGACCACTACCGCTACTGACCCCGCGCCGCGCTCGGGGCGGGCCGGCGACCCCGGAGGTCAGCGGGCGGGGAAGCCGCGCACCGCGACGGGGGCGGCGGCCGTGAGGGCCGCGACGCGCTGCGTCTCCAGGCCGAGCGCGCGCAGCTCCCGGTCGCGTCGCACCGCGACGACACCGCGGAGGAACGTCTCGGGGTCGACCGGCGGCACGGGCGACACGTGTACGGCCGCCTCGGCCGCGAGGGAGGCGGCGACGCGGGCCCGGGCCGCGGGCTCCATCCGGTCGGCGTGCGACACGAACTGCGCCGTGCGCCGGGCGAGCGGGTCGGGCAGGCGCGCGACATCCGCCACCTGCGCCCACCCGACGAGCGGGTACGGGATGCCGGGGGCCGGCGACGGCAGCGCGGGCGTGCGGGTGCGCTCGGAGTAGGTCCCCGCCATGAGGTCGCCGAGCCGCTGCGAGCGAGGCGTGAAGGCGCCGACGATCGCGGCGACGGCACCCGCGGTGAGCCAGATCTCGAAGACGCCCACCAGCGCGCGGATGAACGCCTGCCGGAAGCCGGATGCGCCGCCGTCGGCACGCACGATGCGCCCGCCGACCGCGAGCTTGCCGAGACTGCGGCCGCGCGTGGCCGTCTCGACGACGGTCGGAAGCGCGACCGTGACGAGCACGAGGCCGGAGATCGCGAGGATGGGCGAGACGCTCAGGTCGAGGATGCTCTGACCGAGCAGCCACACCGAGACGAGCGAGAAGAGGATGAGCAGGGCGATCGCGACCGCGACGTCGATCACGAGGCCCAGCGCGCGCAGGAAGTAGCCGACCGGCTGCACGTCGAGCGCGACGGCTTCGCCCGTCAGGATCTCGTCCTGACGGATGTCGACGACGGTCGGGGGCGGCGCGGCGCTCATGCGTAAAGTATGTCTGATGGACCTCGACGCCCTCACGACCGCACGGCGGGAGGAGTGGGCGCGGCTCGACGAGCTGAGCCGCTCGCGCTCGCTCACCGGCGCAGAGGTCGACGAGCTCGTCACGCGCTACCGCGCGGCATCCGCCGACCTCGCCGACATCAAGACGTCCGCCGGTCGCACGATGCACGGCGACCACGTCTCGACGATGCTCGCGCGCGCCCGCCTCCGGCTGACGGGCGGCCCCGAGAACGTGCTGCGCCAGATCCCGCGGTTCTTCGCGCTGCAGCTGCCCGCGGCGCTCTACCGCGTGCGGTGGACGACCCTCGTCATCGCGGTTGCCTTCGTCGTCGTGAGTGTCGTCGTGGCGCTGTGGATCTCGGGCGATCGGGCCCTCATCGCGACGCTCGGCAGTGACGCGCAGCTCTCGTACTACGCCGAGCACTCCTTCACCGAGTACTACAGCGAAAACCCCGCCGCCGTCTTCGCGGGAACGGTGTGGACCAACAACGCGTGGATCGCGGCGCAGTGCGTGCTCTTCGGCATCACGGGCATCTGGCCCGTCTACATGCTCGTGCAGAACGCGATCGGCGTCGGCACCGCCGCGGCGGTCATGATCGCCTACGGCCGAGGCGATGTCTTCGTGCTGTTCATCCTTCCGCACGGTCTGCTGGAGCTCACGAGCATCTTCGTCGCGGGCGCGGCGGGGCTGCACATCTTCTGGGCCTGGGTCGCGCCCGGTCGCCGGTCACGCGGGGAGGCCCTCGCCTCGGCAGGACGCTCGCTCGCCACGATCGCGATAGGGCTCATCCTGGCGCTGGCCGTGTCGGGGGCGATCGAGGGCTTCGTCACGGCTCAGCCGTGGCCCTGGCCCGTGAAGATCGGCATCGGCGCCGTGGCCCTCGCGGCGTTCCTCTTCTACATGATCGTCATCGGCGGCCGTGCGTACCGGCACGGCGAGACCGGCGACCTCACGGAGTTCGAGACCGGAACGCCGACACTCGTCGCGGGCTGAGTCGCGGCATCCCGCCCTTTCGGGGCGTGCCGCGCACCCTGCCGTCTGCCGGGCACGCGCACCCCGAGCTTGCTGGACCCGCCCGGCCCGCCCCGCGGCGCGGCGCGGAGAACGGCGAACGGCCCGGCCGCCGCAGCGACCGGGCCGTTCGTCTGATCGAGGTCAGGCCTTGCGGGTGCCGTCGAACAGGGCCCGGTAGGCGAAGCCGGCGATGAGCGCGCCGACGATCGGGAACACGATGAAGACCCACAGCTGCGTGAGCGGCAGGGCCCCGCCGTACACGGCCGTCGCGATCGAGCGGGCCGGGTTGACGGAGGTGTTGTCGATCGGGATCGTCGCGAGGTGGATCAGCGTCAGCGTGAGGCCGATCGCGAGGCCCGCGAGAGCCGGGTTGCCGCGCGTCGCGTGCGTGACGCCGAGGATCACGAGCACGAACAGCGCCGTGAAGAGGGTCTCCACGACGATGGCGCCGAGGATGCCGTAGCCCCCCGGGGAGAGCGAGTCGAAGCCGTTGCTCGCGAAGCCGCCGTCCTGCGCCTTGCTCAGCCAGTTGTCAGGCCCCGAGAGGCCGATCAGCACGATGACCGTCGTCGCGACGAGGCCACCGATGATCTGGGCGAGGATGTAGCCGATCACGCCGCGCCACGGGAAGCGGCCGGCGGCGGCGAGGCCGAGCGTCACGGCGGGGTTGAAGTGGCCGCCCGAGATCGGACCGAAGGCGTAGGCGCCGGCGACGACCGTCAGGCCGACCGCGAGCGCGACGCCGAGGAATCCGACGCCCTTGTTCGCGGCCTCGGTGCCCTCGCCGAAGCCCGCGGCGAACAGCGCCGTGCTGATGACACCGAGCACGAGGAGAAAGGTTCCGAACGCCTCGGCGGTCAGGGTCGCGGCGGTCGACGGGACGACGGGGGTGTGCTCGAGGGCCGTCGGCGGGACGGGAGCGTCGGGTCGGGGGTCGGCGGCGGCGGGCGTGTGCTCGAGAGGGGTCGGTTCGACCGGCTTCTCGGGGCGCGGATCGCTCATGAGGTCTCCTTTGCATGAGGACGAGGGAAAGACCGTCCGGAGAGAGGATAGGGCATCTTCAGCGGATTCCCAGGGAAGAGCCTCGGGGAGCCGTCAGGTCGCGGCGGGGGGAGCGGCGCGCCGGTACGAACCGTCAGAGTCGTCCGGCCGCCTTGAGCGCGAGATAGCGGTCCGCGATGCGCGGTGGCAGGTCGTCGGGGGTGGCGGCGATGGCTTCCGCGCCCGCGCGGGCGATGGCGGAGGCGACGGATGCCGCGTCCCGCTCGGTGCGCGCAGCGGCGGCCTCGCGGTACACGTCCGCCGCGTCGGGACGCACGGGGGCGGGGAGCGCGCCATCCGTCACCGTCCCCACGAGCACGTGCGCGCGCTGTGCGAGCGCGGGGAGGGAGCCGAGGAAGCCGCGGGCGGCCTCGGGGGCGTCCTGGGCCGTGAGGAGCACGACGAGCGACGGACGCGAGGTGAGCGCGCGGATCTGCGCGAACGCCGCATCCCAGTCGGTGTCGATGAGCTGCGGCTCGACGGGCGCCATGGCGTCGACGAGCGCGGGAAGGAGCGACGGGCCGTCGACACGCGTGACGCGGGCTCGGGTCACGCGGTCGAACATGAGCAGGTGGATGTGGTCGCCGGCCCGGGCGGCGAGGGCCGACAGGAGGAGCGCGGCCTCCATCGCGGCGTCCAGCCGCACCCCGTCGCCGACGCGCGCGGCCGCGGTGCGACCCGTGTCGATGAGGACGACGACGTGCCGGTCGCGCTCGGGGCGCCAGGTGCGGAGCATCGTCGTCGTCGACCGCGCCGTCGCACGCCAGTCGATCGATCGCACGTCGTCGCCGCGGACGTACTCGCGCAGACTGTCGAACTCGGTGCCCTGGCCGCGCACCTGCACGCTCGTCGAGCCGTCGAGTTCGCGAAGGCGCGCCAGACGCGAGGGGAGATGCCGGCGCGCGGTGAACGGGGGAAGGACGCGCAGCGTGCCGCGATCGTCGAGACGCGCCTGACGCCCTGCGAGGCCGAGGGGGCCGCCGGAGCGCACGACAACGAAGTCGCTGCGCAGCTCGCCGCGCCGGCGGGGGAGGAGCGGCACGACCAGTCTTCGCCGCTCGCCTCCGGGCAGATCGAGCGCGAGACGCTCCGGCGGAGCTCCGGCCGTCGGCTGCCACGCATCGCGGACGAGGCCGCGGATGCGTCGGCCGCCGGGGTTCGTGAGCCAGAGCTCGGTCTCGACGCGCTGCCCGAGGAGCGCCCGCCGGGGGATGCGCCGCTCGACGCGGAGCCCGCGCGCGGACGGCGCGGCCGCGGCATCCGTCACCGCCAGGGCGATGCAGAGGACCAGCCATCCCCCCGCCGTCGCCCAGGGATCGACGTCGGCGAGGGCGAGCAGCACGACGGGCACGGCGCCGAGGCCGACGAGGAGCGGAAGCCGCCCGGTCACATACATCCGTCTCTCACCTCCTCGTCATCGCCGACCCCGCCCGGCCGCCCCACTCTTGGTCGCGAGCCGATACGTTCCGCGCGAGCCGATACGAATTCGGCCGCGCCGAAAGTATCGGTTCGTGGAGAACGTATCGGTTCGCGCATCAGGGGAGGAATGGGGGGAGGGGGTCAGATGGGGACGCGGGTCTGCTGCACCACCGAGGCGAGCACGGCATCGACCGAGACGCCCTCGAGCTCGGCATCCGCGCGCAGGCGGATCCGGTGACGCCACGTCGGCACGAGCATCGTCTGCACGTGGTCGGGCGTGATGGCGGGATATCCGCCGAGCCACGCCCACGCCTTCGATGCCGCCAGCAGGGCGGTCGTCGCGCGCGGGCTCACGCCCAGCTGCACCGACGGGCTGCGGCGCGTCGCCTGCGCGAGGTCGACGACGTAGCCGAGCACATCGTCGGCGACGGTGACGGATGCCGCGGCCCGCTGCGCCGCGCGGATCTCGGCCGCCGACACGACCTGGCCGAGCCCCGCGGCACCGAGGTCGCGCGGGTCGAATCCGCTCGCGTGCCGGCGGAGCACGGCGAGCTCGGCATCGCGCGCGGGGATCTCGACGATGAGCTTGAGCAGGAACCGGTCCAGCTGCGCCTCAGGGAGGGTGTAGGTGCCCTCGTGCTCGATCGGGTTCTGCGTCGCCGCGACGAGGAAGGGGTCGGGAAGGGGCCGCGTCACGCCGTCGGTCGACACCTGGCGCTCCTCCATCGCCTCGAGGAGCGCGGCCTGGGTCTTGGGAGGCGTGCGGTTGATCTCGTCGGCGAGCACGATGTTGGTGAAGACCGGGCCTTCGCGGAACTCGAACTCGCCGGTCTTCGCGTCGTACACGAGCGAGCCCGAGACATCGCCAGGCATGAGGTCGGGCGTGAACTGGATGCGCTTCGTGTCGAGGCCGAGCGCCGTCGAGAAGGCGCGGACGAGGAGCGTCTTCGCCACGCCTGGAACGCCCTCCAGCAGGACGTGACCGCGCGAGAGCAGCGCAATGAGCAGGCCCGTGATCGTGCCGTCCTGGCCGACGACGGCCTTGCCCACCTCGAGGCGCACGCGGTTCATCGCATCGCGCAGCTCCGCGGGCGTCGGCGTCGTATCGGCCGTTCGGGTGGCGTCGGTCATTGAGCATTCCTTTCCGGGCGGACGGCCTGACGGACCGCCCCCTCCAGGTGGCTGAGCCGGTCGCGGAGGGCGACCAGCTGGGCGTCGTCTCGGGGGAGTTCTTCGATCAGGATGCCTCGGACCGCGCGGCGGTCCCAGCCGAGGCGGTCGGCCGCGGCATCCGCGATCTCCGTCGCGCTCGCCGCGGGCCCGAGCCCCAAGAGGCGCGAGAGGCGCGCGAGGGCGGAGAGCCGCAGCTGATCGGCGGCGTGGACGGCGTCGCGCGAGCGGGCGTAGAGGCGCGCACGCCCCTCGGTCGTCTCGGACACGCGCACCGTCACGGGGAGCCGCTCGGGCACGAGGGGCCCGAACCGCCGGCCGCGCCAGATCGCCGCCCCCACGGCGGAGAAGAGCAGGAGCACGATGACCGGGCTCACCCACGGCGGGGTGAGCTCGCCGAGCGACGGGTCCTTCGTCGCAAGGTCGGTGTCGCCGATCCCCGGCATGTACCAGACGAGCTGCGGATGACGGCCCATGAGGTTGATCGCCAGCGCGGCGTTGCCGTTCTCGGCCAGCGACTCGTTCGCGAAGAGGGTGCGCCCGTCGACGGCGCTGATGCGCTGCGAGCCGTCGTCGTGGACGAGAAGGCCGTAGCCGTCGCCCGAGGGGTAGCACGCGATGGCGTCGCCCGTCGTCGATGCGACCGCGCCGGGGAGGATCGCCCCGGCCCGCTGCGCGTCGGCGAGGTCGCAGCCGGGCTCGACGACGTCGCCCGATCCGTACCCGGCAGGACGCGATCCGGGCAGCAGCAGTCGCAGCGTCCGCGAGCGCGGGTCGATCAGCACCACGTCTTCGGCGGCCGCGGCGAGGTTCTCGACGCCGCCGTCCGAGAGTGCGGGGGTGTCGGGCATCACGAGGGTCGCGTCGGCGGCGAGGAGCGCCTTCTGGGCGGAGGAGCGGTCCCTGGCCACGGTCACCTCGACGCCGTGCTCCCGCAGGACCTCTGCGAGGGCGCCGGTCCCCGCGGGCCCGGCCGACTCCGGGTCGAGCGCGTCGCGCGCGACCCACTGCGACAGGCCGGCGAGCGCGGCCCCGACGCCGCCGACGAGCAGCAGGACGACGCCGATGACGATCCAGCCCGCGATGCCACGGCGCGGCCGAGGGCCGCGCGCCGCGACGTCGGCAGGTGCCGCGACGTCGGCCGGGGGCGGGTCGCCGACCGGGGGAGCGGCGGCCGTCATCGGACGGTGCCGTTCGCGACGGGCTCGAGGACGGCGGGGCGACTGCGCGAGACGGCCTCATCGACCTGGACGACGCGGGCGTAGAGCTCGGGTGTACCGGGGCGGCGGAGGTAGCGCACGTCGTCGAACGCGGCGGCGGCCTCTTCGAGGGAGTCCGCGGAGGCGGGGAACACCCGGCCGGCGCGACGGGCGAAGGCATGCACGGTCGCGCCGGGAGGAGTCTCGACGGCGCCGCGCTCGACGAGTCCGCGCGCGAGCGCGCGGAAGCGCAGGACGATCGCGGCGTCCCAGTCGCCGCGCGCCGCACGGGCCTCCGCGTCGGTGCGCAGCTGTGCCGCGGAGCGGGTCTCGGTCTCGCCGAACAGCTCGGCCACGGCGACGCGCGAGCGGTGGGTCGCCCGCGGACGCCCCCACACCAGGAACGCGCCGACGATGAGGACGATGACGATGACGGCGGCGATGACGGCTGCCGTCGAGCCCCACGGCCCGTCGAGCTGCGTGGCGAACAGGCGCTGGAAGAACTCGGCGATCGCGCGGGCGATGCGGTCGAAGAGAGTCGGCTCCGCCTCGGCGTAGACGGGCTTGGAGAGCTCCTGCTCGGCCCAGCGGCGTGCCTCCTCGCCGTCCGGCGTGAGGGGCGGGACGGAGTCGGCGAGACGGGCGATGGCGGAGGTCACGCCCACGGCGACTCGCGGTCGCTGCCGTCGGCGGGGGCCGACGGCGCCGCCCACTGCGTCGGAGCGGGTTCGGCGGGCAGCGCCCCGTCCGCGGGCTCCCGCGACGCGGGGGGCGGAGAAGGCGCGTACGTCGGCGGCTGCGGCGGCGCGGCGGGCGCTGCGGCCGCGTAGGGCGGCGCGCTCGCGGGGTACGGCGCGCTCGCGGGGTACAGCGGCGCCTGCGGCGGCGCGGAGTATCCGCCGGATGCGGGGTACTGCGGCGGCGCGGAGTATCGGCCCGCGGCCGGATACTGCGGCGCCTGCGGTCCGGCGGGGTACCCGCCGTATGCGGGGTGCGGCCCGGACGGGTACCCGCCGTACGCGGTGCCGGCGTAGGCCGGCGGCGCGTAGGCGCCCGGCACCGGGCGCGGCGCGATGACCCGGCCGATGTGCTCGAGGTAGGGGTCTGCGAGACCTGTGGCCCCGGCATCCCTCCGCTCGACGTAGGTCAGCAGATCCAGGTCGAGACCCTCGTGACGCATGCGGCAGTCGATGTAGATGAGGGCGGCCGCGGTCGCCTGCACGACCGTCGCGACGGCCTGGACGAGCAGCACGACGGCCTGCGACAGCAGTCCGCCCGCGATGATCGCGATGATCTCGCCGATCTGCGGGTCCCCCGTCGGCGTGATGATCGTCGACATGGCGGCGGAGAGGAACGAGAAGGGGATGCTGACGACCTGCGCGATCCCGCCGAAGATGAGGCTCAGCAGCAGCTGGATGCCGAGGATCGGCCAGAACCGCGTGCGCGTGAGTCGCCAGGACCGGCCGACGGCGTCGCCGATCGTCGCCCGCTCCAGGATGATCGCGGACGGCACGAGCACGAGCTTGACCGAGAGCCACCACACGAGCGGGATGGCGGCCAGCACCAGGACGACGCCGAGCCCGGCCGCCGCGGGGAAGGCGACGAAGCCGAGCCCGAAGAGGGCGAAGGCGGCGGCGGCGACCGCCCCGATCACGACCGCGAGCAGCAGAGCGCTGTAGCCGATGAGACGCCACGCGACGGGCTTGACCTTCGCCCAGAGCGCCCGCAGGGCGAGCTTCTCCGCGACGGCCGCGTGGGCGACCTCGCTCACGACGACGCCCTGCACGATGACCCCGAGCGCGCCGGCGGCCAGGCCCAGGACGATTCCGACGACGACCGTGATCGCGATGGATCCCGCGAGCACCGCCTGATAGTCGTCGGTTCCGGGCTGCATCGTGTTCAGACGCGAGAACGAGGCGATCGCGACGCCGCTCACCGCGAGGATGACCACGACGTACGCGATCGCCTGCACGCACAGCGCGAAGCCGAGCAGCACCTTCGGGTTCTGTCGCAGCGCGGCGAACGAGCGGCCCAGGATCGTCCCGAACGTCAGCGGATGAAGCGGGATGATCCCCGGGCGCGATGCGGGGGTCCATGCCGGATAGGCGGTCACAGCTCCTCCTCGTGCCCTCGCCGCGGGGGCCGCGGGGTCGCCGGGCAGATCCCTATCGTGTCACATCGACCGTGCCCGCTCCGTGCCCGCTCGGCGTGCGTTCAGCGGGTGTCGACGCCCCGTCCAGGTGGCGTCGACTACTCTGTCTCCCAGTGCGCCATGGGGAGAGCGGGCAGCGACCGCATGCCCCGGGGCCTGACGAGAAGGACGATACGCGCGCGATGACTTCACGCATCCTGGTGGTCGACGACGACACCGCCCTCGCCGAGATGATCGGCATCGTGCTCCGCACGGAGGGCTTCGACACGGTCTTCTGCGCCGACGGCGCGCGGGCGGTCGACGCGTGGCGGTCGGAGCGGCCCGATCTCGTGCTGCTCGATCTCATGCTCCCCGGCATGGACGGGATCGAGGTGTGCACGCAGATCCGGCAGGAAAGCGGCATCCCGATCATCATGCTCACTGCGCGCACCGACACGGCGGATGTCGTGAAGGGCCTCGAGTCGGGCGCCGACGACTACATCGTCAAGCCGTTCAACCCCAAGGAGCTCGTCGCGCGCATCCGCACGCGCCTGCGCCCCGCGTCGCAGCCCTCGAACGACACCCTCCGCATCGGCGACCTCATCGTCGACGTCGCGGCCCACGAGGTGCGCCGCGGCGAGGGGCCCATCGCCCTCACGCCGCTCGAGTTCGAGCTGCTCGTCGCCCTCGCCTCCAAGCCCCAGCAGGTCTTCTCCCGCGAGATGCTGCTCGAGCAGGTCTGGGGCTATCACTACAAGGCCGACACGCGCCTCGTGAACGTCCACGTGCAGCGCCTTCGCGCCAAGGTCGAAGTCGACCCCGACAACCCCAGGATCGTCACGACGGTCCGCGGCGTGGGCTACCGGGCCGGCGCGGT
Organism: Microbacterium sp. F51-2R; assembly: GCF_052180235.1. Taxonomy (GTDB): domain Bacteria; phylum Actinomycetota; class Actinomycetes; order Actinomycetales; family Microbacteriaceae; genus Microbacterium. Next base: position 3,394,593 of record NZ_CP197470.1, read on the forward strand.
CGTGTGAGGCGATCATGATCGCGGCGCAGACCGGGTCGGTCGCGACGCCGCTGCGCGCGACCGGCAGGTGGCGCGACTGGCGCTCCTGGCCCGACAACGTCTCGGCGCTGTGGCGGCGCTCGCTGCGCTTCCGCATCGTGCTCGTCACCCTCGGCCTCACGGCGATCGCCGTGCTCATCGCGTGCGTGCTCATGGCGCTGTTCATCCAGAACGACCTCTTCGTCACGCGCCGGGATCAGGCGCTCAGCGACGCCCGCCGCGCCACGACGGCGGCTCAGGAGACGCTCGACAACGCGACCGTCCAGGGGACCGACAGCGCGCAGCTGCAGATCCTCATGAACAGCGTGCGCAACACCCTCACGCAGCAGTCCTCGACCGACATGATCTCGGCGTCGCGCATCGACCGCCTCGCGCCGCAGGCCCCGCAGGACTTCACCGTCGGCGGCTTCGACGAGTCGCTCGTGACGGAGGGCATGAGTGCGACCGTCCGCAAGAACGCCGCATCGCAGTGGTGGCAGTCCGTCGCGCTGCCGGCGGACGGCGGCCGGAGGCTCCCGGGCATCATCGTGGGGCAGCAGCTGCTCGTCCCGGAGGTGGGCGCGTACGAGCTCTACTTCGCGTACGACCTCAGCAGCGCCGAACAGACGCTCGGCTTCGTCCAGGGCGTCCTGTGGGTCGTCGGCATCTCGCTCATCGTCATCATCGGCGGCATCGCCTGGTTCGTCCTGAGATCGGTCACGACCCCGATCGGCGAGGCGGCCGACACGAGCGCGCGGCTCGCCGCGGGAGAGCTCACCGTGCGCCTCCCCGTGCACGGCGAAGACGAGCTGGCGACCCTCGGCCGCTCGTTCAACGCGATGGCCGACAGCATCGAGTCTCAGATCAAGGAGCTCGCCGACCTCTCGCTCGTGCAGCAGCGGTTCGTCTCCGACGTCTCGCACGAGCTGCGCACGCCGCTGACCACGATCCGGCTGGCGGCCGACATGATCAACGACCAGCGCGAGGAGTTCGACCCCGCCACCGCGCGCGCCGCGGAGCTGCTCAACGCGCAGGTGCAGCGGTTCGAGACCCTGCTCACCGACCTCCTCGAGATCAGCCGCTACGACGCCGGCTCGGTGCAGCTCGAACTGGAGCCCACGAGCCTCGCCCACCTCGCGGAGGACGTCATCGCCTCGATGCACCAGCTCGCCGAGCAGCACGGCACGGATGTGCGCCTCGTCGCGCCCGGGGGGTATTCCCCCGTCGACATGGACCCGCGGCGCGTGCGCCGCATCGTCCGCAACCTCCTCGGCAACGCGATCGAGCACGGCGAGGGCCGCCCCATCGTCGTCACCGTCGACAGCAACCAGCAGGCGGTCGCGCTGGGCGTGCGCGACTTCGGCCTCGGCATGCGGCCCGAAGAGGTCGAGCACGTCTTCGACCGGTTCTGGCGCGCCGACCCCTCCCGCACCCGCACCATCGGCGGCACGGGCCTCGGCCTGTCGATCGCCCTCGGCGATGCGCGCCTCCACCGCGGCGAGCTCACGGTCTGGTCGGAGCTCGGCCGCGGCTCGCACTTCGTGCTGACGCTACCGCGCTCCTCGGCGCCGCTGTCGGGGACCTCGCCCATCCGGCTCGAACCCCTCGACGAGGTGCCGGACGAGTTCGGCCGCACCGAGCCGATCGCCCTCCCGACGGATGCCGCGGCCCGCGGAGGCGCCTCGTGAACCGCCGCGCATCCGTCGCCGCGATCCTGGCGGCCCTCGCCCTCATCCTCGCGGGGTGCGCGGGCCTGCCCACGAGCGGCGATGTGCGTCCGGGCCTGGAGGCCGGCGCCGAGGCGGGCGACCCCGACTTCGCCTTCCGGCCCGACAGCCCGCAGCCGGGCGCCTCGCCGCAGGAGATCGTCGACGGGTTCATCCGCGCCGGTACGGGGCCGGGCAAGGACGGCCAGTGGTCGGTCGCTCGCGAGTACCTCGCGCCCGACACGAAGTGGGATCCGACGGCCCGCGTGACGATCGACGAGCCCGGCGATCGCGTCTACTCGTCCTCCGGCGAGGGCCAGGTCTCGCTGACCCTCAGCCATGTCGCCGACGTCGACGAGATCGGCAGCTACGAGCCGAGCGTCGGCGAGCCGACGAAGCTCGATTTCCGCCTCGCCGTCCAGCCCGACGGGGAGTGGCGCATCACCGAGGCGCCCGAGGGCCTCGTCCTCGACCAGTCGCAGTTCTCGAGCGTCTTCCAGCGCTATTCGCTCATGTACTTCGACCCGACGTGGAAGTTCCTCGTGCCCGACGTCCGGTGGTTCCCGCGCACGAACGCGGCGACGTATGTCACCGATGCGCTGATCGACAAGCCGCCCGCCGCGTGGCTCGCGGCATCGGTCGTCTCGGCCTTCCCCGAGTCCGTCTCGGTGCGTCCCTCGGTGCCGGTGACCGGTGACGGCGTGGCGCAGGTGGAGCTGGATGCCGCGGCGGCCGACCTGAGTCCCGAGGTGCTCTCCCGCATGCAGGCGCAGCTCGAGGCGAGCCTCGCCAACGCCGGCGCGACCTCCGTCGCCATGACGGCGGGGACGACGCCGCTGGACGTCGAGCCGGCCGTCACCCGTTCGACGCGCATCAGCTCGCTCGCCGCCGTCCAGACGCAGGAGGCGTTCGGGTTCCTCAACGGCGACGAGACCGATCCGATCGCGGGGCTCACGAGCGCCATGGCGAGCGTCGAGCCGGTGGCCATCCAGCTCGCGCCGGATCGCGACTTCGCCGCCGTGCACGTCACGAGCGGGTCCAACGTGCGCGTGCAGGCCAACGGCGAAGTGCTCGAGTTCGATTCGCGTCCCGGCCTCATCGATCCCACCGCCGACCCGTCGGGCTACAGCTGGAGCGTCCCCCGCGACGCGCCGGGCGCCCTCATCGCGTTCTCGCCGGGGAGCGAGCAGGCCGCGATCGCCAACCCGTGGCCCGAGGCGACGCGCGTGAGCTCCATCGCGATCTCACGCGACGGCACCCGCCTCGCCGCCGTCGTGACCTCCGGCGGACGATCGGCTGTGACGGTCTCGGGCGTCATCCGCAAGCCCGACGGAACCCCGACGGGCCTGGGCGAAGGCTCCCTCCTGCTGCAGACGCTCCCGACCGACAGCGCGTCCGTCGCATGGCTCGACGACACCACGATCGGCGTGCTCTCCGACATCGGCACCGAGCCGGAGGTGCTGGAGCTGACGGTCGGCGGCCCCGCCACGGCGACGCCCGCGCCCGCCGGCGCGACGCAGCTGGCGGGAGGCAACCAGGGCACGCTGCGCGTGCGCGGCGCCGACGGCGCGCTGTACTCGAAGCGCGGCTCGACGTGGCCGCAGACGGGGACCGGCATCCTCGTGCTGGCGACGCAGCAGGGCAGCCCGCAGTAAGGCGCGTGCCGCGGAGGGGAGAACGGATGCCGCGTCCGCCCTCTCCTCCCGAGGCACGCCGCCGGGCGGGGTCGTCCCCGGCGGCGCCCGATCGCTCCCCGGCGCCGGCGGGTCGCGCGAGGCTGGCGGCATGCGACTTCCCACCCTGCTCCGCGGGGCCTTCGCCGATGCCCTGACCCTCGTCCTCCCCGTCGACTGCGCCGGGTGCGACGCTCCCGACACGACGCTGTGCGAGTCGTGCCGGGTCGCCCTCGCCCCGCACGTGCGCCGCCGCGACATCGGGGGCGTGGCAGTGTGGAGCGGCCTGGCCTACGAGGGGCCGGCGGCCCGCGTCATCCGTTCGCTCAAGCAGGAGGGTCGCACGGCGCTCGCCGCCGCACTCGCTCCGGCCCTGGCCGCGGCGGTCACCGCAGCCGGCGACGGCGATCCCGTCATGGTCGTGCCGATCCCGACCTCTCGCGCCGCCTATCGGCGCCGCGGCTACCGCGTTCCCGAGCTCGTCGCACGCCGGGCGGGTCTCCGCGCCGAGCGCGTGCTGGTGGCCGGGCGGCGCACGGCCGACCAGCGCGGCCTCGACCGCGGTGAGAGGCGGCGCAACGTCGCGGGCTCCTTCGTCGCCGCCCGTCCCGTCGCGGGGCGGCGCGTCGTCGTCGTCGACGACGTCGTGACGACGGGGGCGACCCTCGCCGAAGCCGCACGGGCGCTCCGTGCGGCCGGCGCGCACGTCGTCGGCTGCGCGACGGTGGCCTCGACCCCGCGTCTCGTCTCGCGCGGGTGACGCTCCGGGAACTCGCAGGTGACAGGGGGGTGACGCCCGACTAGCGTGGGGATGACAAGGCGACTGATGGTCCGCCCTTGGCCGGGCGGACCGGAACAAGGAGGTCAAGGATGGAAACCAGCATCGTCGGCGTGGGAGTGGGGATCACAGATCGCTTCCGCTCGGTCGTCGAAGAGAAGGCGACCCGTATCGAGCACCTCGCTCCTCGCGCTCAGCGCGTCGAAGTCAAGGTCACGCATCGCGCGTACCACAACGGCCGGATGGAGGACTCCACGGTCGAGCTGACCCTCACCGGCAAGGGTCCGATCGTCCGCGCCGAGGCGGTCGACGGTGACAAGTTCACCGCACTCGACCTGGCCGTCGACAAGCTGTGCGAACAGCTCCGGCGCGCCAAGGACAAGCGGGTCGACTCCCGCAACCACCCTCGTGGCGCCAAGTTCGAGAAGGAGAGCGGCGCACTCCAGGGGATCGATCTGCAACCGGCATCCGTCGACGTCATCCGGGCGGTCGCGACCGGCGAGATCCCCATCGTCACGGGGAACGAGGAGGAAGAGGGCTACACGCCCGTCGTCATCCGCACGAAGCAGTTCGACCCGGAGTGGATGACCGTCGAGGAGGCGGTCGACCGGATGGAACTGGTCGGGCACGACTTCTTCCTGTTCATCGACGCCCGCAGCGACCACCCGAGCGTCGTGTACCGCCGCAAGGGCTGGGACTACGGCGTCATCTCGCTGAGCACCCAGGCCGCTCCCGTGGAGCTCGCGTCGTAGACGAAGAGGATTGAGGAGAGGGGATGCCGCGGCTCGCGGCATCCCCTCTTCCTCGTCTGCGGCCGGCCACCGTGGCGGCCGTCGCACCCGATGTCAGTCGAAGATACCGTCGAGGATGCTGCCGATGACGAGGCCGCCCATGATGCCGCCCATGAGGTCGCCGCCGCCGCGCCGGCCGCCGCCCCAGCCCTGCGGCTGGCCGCCCCAGGCGCCGGAGCCGGACTCGCCCCACCCCTGCGGGCGGTAGGCCTCGATGTCGCGCTGGGCCAGCTGGAGGCCCTCGCTCGCGAGGAACGCGGAGCGCCGCGCGACGGCGAGCGCCTGCTCTCGGTGCTCCTCGGGGATGCTCGTGAGGGTCGCGGCGGATGCCCCGAGGTACCGGTCGAGATCCAGGCGCAGTCGCTCGGCTTCGGCCAGGCGCGTGCGGGCGTCGGCGCCGATCCAGCCGCGGTGGCCGGCGATGACGTCGCGCGCGACGGCGAGCTGGCGGTCGGCGTCGTCGATCGCGTTGCGCACGTGTGCGAAGTCGGGGACGGGGTGCGCCTCTCGGTCGCGCGCGGCGGCGATGGCGGCATCCAGCGCACCGTTCGCTTCGCGCAGGCGCGTGAGGAGGGTGAACGGGTCTGTGTTGACCCCTGCGGCGGGGAGCGCCGCCAGGGCCCGCTCGAGTTCGCGCGCGGCGTCGAGCACCGCCGGCACCTGCGGCGCCTCGCGCACGGCGACGAGGTCGCCGCGCGAGTCCTCGACGACGGCGGCCAGGAGCGATTCGGCGCGCAGGGCCTCGACCTCGAACGTCTCGACCGCCTCGATGAGCGTGCCCGCGCGGCGCACGGCCTCGGTCGAGGCCTCCAGCGCCAGGTTCGCCTGCTCGCGCTGGCCGGCCTCGCGGCGGCGGTCCGAGACGCCGGCGCTGTGCTCGGCGAAGCCGAGCAGCTGCTCCGCCTCGCCCGGGTTGGCCTCGATCTGGCGGAGCGCGTCGGCCGAGTAACGGGCGCTCAATCGCGTCAGCGTCTCGCGGGCCTGGGGGAGGAGGTCGCGCAGGCGCGCGGCATCCGTTCGCACCCCTGCCAGGATCTCGGGCGCCCGGCGTGCGCGCGCGATGCGCTCGGCGAGGGACTCGGTGCGGTCATCGAGCAGCTCCTGCGCCCAGTCGCACAGCTGCACGATGCGGGCGTTGCGCGTGCGCAGCTCCTCGCGGGTGTCGGGGATCTCGTCGTGGTTCAGCTGGTTGAGATGGAACGCCTCGGCGAGGTGCAGCCGGACGGCCTCCAGCGCATCGCGCAGCTCCTGCGTGGCCTCGGGGCCGAGCTCGGCCTCGGCGAACACCAGCTCGTCGGTCGTGACCCGGATCCGCTCGTCGGCCTGGACGATGGCCGTCTGCGCACGCCGGGCGAGATCGGCGTCCTGAGCCTCGAGCTCCTCGTGATCGCGCTTGCGCCTTCCCCAGAATCCCGACATGGATCGATCCTACGGTCGCCCCGCCGAGCGTCTGCTGAGGCCGCCTGAGCGGACGCCGTGAGAGAAGACACCCTCAGCGGGTGAGTGCGGCCGGCCGGGTCTGTCGGACCAGGCGCGGCTGGGCGCACAATGACCGCACGACGCGCCCACCGCGCGCCGGCCGCGGGCGGTGGGCATGGTCGGCGCGCGGGATCGCCTCTCCCGCCGCTCCTCGCCCCAGGAAGCCCGCATGGCCCTGCCCAAGATCCTCGTCCCGGTCTCGCTGCGCGGCTATCAGCGCGCCTGGCTCGGACGCGACCTGCTCGCCGGCGTGACGCTCGCCGCCGTCGCGATCCCCGAGGTCATGGGGTACACCGCGATCGCGCAGACGCCCGTCGTGACGGGCCTGTACACGATCCTCCTTCCCCTCCTCGCCTTCGCGCTGCTCGGGTCGTCGAAGCTCCTGGTCGTCGGCGGGGACTCCGCGACGGCGGCGATCCTCGCGGCCGGGCTCGCGGGCGCCGGCATCGCGGGTCTGCAGCCGCAGTCGCCGCAGTGGGTCGCGCTGTGCGGCCTGACGGCGCTCCTCACGGGCATCATCCTGCTCCTCGCCCGCATCCTGCGCCTCGGATTCCTCGGAGACTTCCTCTCGGCATCCGTTCTCATCGGGTTCCTCACGGGTGTCGGCATCCAGGTCGCGACCGGGCAGATCCCCGACATCCTGGGCGTTCCGAAGGGGAGCGGCACCTGGTTCCAACAGCAGCTGGCCTGGATCACGGGCATCGGGGAGGCCTCATGGCCCACCGTCGCGTACGGCCTCGGCACCATCGCGATCGTGTTCCTCTTCAAGCTCGTGCTCCCCAAGATCCCGGGCGCGATCGTCGCGGTCATCGGGCTCCTCACCGTCGCGACCCTCACGGATGCCCCGTCCTACGGCGTCGCCGTGATCGGTGCGATCGAGGGCGGCCTTCCTCCCATCGGGCTCCCGCAGGGCGTCGGCTGGAGCGATGTCGGCGCCCTCGTGCCGACGGCGTTCGCGTGCTTCTTCATCGTCATCGCGCAGAGCGCCGCCACCTCCCGCAGCTTCGCCCTCAAGCACGGTGATCGCGCCGACGTCAACCGCGACATCGTCGGACTCTCGGCCGCCAATCTCGCCGCGGGCCTGAGCGGCACGTTCGTCGTCAACGGGTCGCCGACCAAGACGCAGATCCTCGACGGCGTCAAGGGCCGCACGCAGGTCGCGAACCTCGTCGTCGTGGTCGTGACGCTCATCGTGCTGCTCTTCCTCACGGGGCTCCTCACCGACCTCCCGAAGGCCGTCCTCGCGGGCGTCGTCTTCGTCATCGGCGTCGAGCTCATCGACATCAAGGGCCTCGTGCGGGTCTCCCGGCGACGTCCGCGCGAAGTGGTCATCGCGATCGTGACGGCCGCGACCGTCGTCGTCGCCGGTGTCGGCGCGGGGATCGTGCTGGCCCTCGTGCTCTCGCTCCTGGATGTCATCCAGCGCCAGTACGAGGCACGGGCGCTCGTGGTCGTCCCGAAGACCGAGGGCGGCTACACCTACGACGACGCGTCACCGGGCGTGCAGAGCGCTCCCGGCCTCATCGTGTTCCGGTTCGACGCGGAGCTCTTCTTCGCCAACGCGAGCGGTTTCACCGACAGGGTCGAGGCGCTCGTCTCCGCGGCCCCCACGCCCGTGCGGTGGTTCGTCCTGGACTGCACGGGGATCTCCGACGTCGACTACTCGGCGGGGCAGAGCCTCGCCGATGTGACGGGCTACCTCCACAAGCGCGGCATCCATCTCGTCCTGGCTCGGCCCGAAGACCGGTTCCTCGACACCCTGCGGCGGTACGAGCTCCTCGAGCGCATCAGCCCGGACCACATCTTCAGCGATCTCGACAAGGCGGTCGCGGCGTTCGGCGACTCCGCGGGCGAGCGCCCGGCGCCGTCGGTGTGACGCGTCCGGGCGGCGCCGATCAGCACGTCAGCCTGTTGCGGCGACGGACTCGGCGCGCGCGGGGCGGCCGCGCTTGGGGCGCTCGGTCGCCAGCGACAGCGCCATCGCCCGCGCGGGATGCTTCGCGATCCTCTCCTCGGCGCGGTCGAGCCAGCGCAGCTCCGCCTCGGCGGCGAACATCAGGGAGTCGACCACGAGCGCACGCGCGAGGGCCTCGGCATCCGTCGCCGTCCCGGTCGTCTTCGTCTGCGCCTCGGCCAGCCGGCGCAGCTGCGCGATCGACGCCTGCCGCTGGGCCCGGATGACCTCCCGCACGTCGATACCGGGAAGCGTCGCGGCGACCGCGAGCTTGATGGCCAGCTCGTCGCGCGTGGCCGCGGCACGCTCGACGGGGGAGTCGAGCCAGCGGCGCACCTCCGATCGCCCGGCCTCGGTGATCCGCCAGTACACGTGACCGTGCTCGTCGGCGCCCGCGTTCTCGGCGAGCCCGTCGCGCTCGAGCCGGTCGAGCGTGTTGTAGATCTGCCCTACGTTCAGCGGCCACGTCGACCCGGTGCGCCGGTCGAACTCCGCCCGCAGCTGGTAGCCGTAGCACGGCCCCTGATCGAGGATCGCGAGCAGACTCTGACGCACCGACATGGCAACTCCTTCTGCATACCCGGTATGCAGTTGCCGAGCATAGGGATGCGAGCAGGACGGCGAGGGATGCCTCGCCGCGAACGCTCCGACCCGCTCGCGCGCCACGGGGCTCGAGGTGACGCGTGCACAGCACCTTTCAAGGTCACGGACGGATAACATGGGCTGGTATGCCTGCGCGCTGGTGCGCCGGGCGGCACCGGTGCCTGTCCGCATCGGACCCGACAGATGGAGACACTTCGTGGCCAACCCTCTCGAGAAACTGCTCCGTGCCGGCGAGGGCCGAATCCTCCGGCGGCTCCAGCAGGTCGTGAAGGCCGTCAACGCCCTCGAAGAGGACTACGCGCAGCTGACCGACGAGGAGCTTCGCAACGAGACCGTCGAGCTGCGCGCCCGCCACGAGGCCGGAGCGACGCTCGACCAGCTGATGCCCGAGGCCTTCGCGGCCGTCCGCGAGGCCGCCAAGCGTACGCTCGGCCAGCGCCCGTACGACGTCCAGATCATGGGCGGCGCCGCCCTGCACCTCGGGAACATCGCCGAGATGAAGACCGGTGAGGGCAAGACGCTCACCGGCGCCTTCCCCGTGTACCTCAACGCGATCGCCGGCAAGGGCGTCCACGTCGTCACGGTCAACGACTACCTCGCGGGCTACCAGTCCGAGCTCATGGGCCGCATCTACCGCGCCCTCGGCATGACGACGGGCACGATCCTCGCGGGACAGACGCCCGCCGTGCGTCGCGAGCAGTACGAGGCCGACATCACGTACGGCACCAACAACGAGTTCGGCTTCGACTACCTGCGCGACAACATGGCGTGGCAGAAGCAGGACCTCGTGCAGCGTGGGCACTTCTTCGCGATCGTCGACGAGGTCGACTCGATCCTCATCGACGAGGCCCGTACGCCGCTCATCATCTCGGGTCCGTCCTCGGGCGAGGCGAACCGCTGGTTCATGGAGTTCGCCAAGATCGCCAAGACCCTCGAGCCCGGCGTCGACTACGAGGTCGACGAGAAGAAGCGCACGATCGGCGTGCTCGAGCCCGGCATCGAGAAGGTCGAGGACTACCTCGGCATCGACAACCTGTACGAGTCGGCCAACACGCCGCTCATCTCGTTCCTCAACAACTCGATCAAGGCCCTCGCGCTGTTCAAGCGCGACACCGACTACGTCGTGATGAACGACGAGGTCATGATCGTCGACGAGCACACGGGGCGCATCCTCGTCGGGCGCCGCTACAACGAGGGCATCCACCAGGCCATCGAGGCCAAGGAGAACGTCCCGGTCAAGGCCGAGAACCAGACCCTCGCCACCGTCACGCTGCAGAACTACTTCCGCCTGTACGACAAGCTCGCCGGCATGACCGGTACCGCCGAGACCGAGGCGGCCGAGTTCATGTCGACCTACCAGCTCGGCGTCGTCCCGATCCCGACCAACAAGCCGATGATCCGCAAGGACCAGCCCGACCTCGTCTACAAGAACGAGCAGGCCAAGTTCGCGCAGGTCGTCGAAGACATCGCGCGCCGCCACGAGGTGGGCCAGCCCGTCCTCGTCGGCACCGTCAGCGTCGAGAAGAGCGAGTACCTCTCGCGGCTGCTGGCGAAGAAGGGGATCAAGCACGAGGTCCTCAACGCGAAGAACCACGCACGTGAAGCCGAGATCGTCGCCCGCGCGGGGCGCCTGGGCGCCGTGACCGTCGCCACGAACATGGCCGGTCGCGGTACCGACATCATGCTCGGCGGCAACGCCGAGTTCCTCGCGGTGCAGGAGATGAAGGCGAAGGGCCTCGACCCCGTCGAGACGCCCGACGAGTACGAGGCCGAGTGGGACGCCGTCTACGAGACGATGCGCAACCACGTCGCCGAAGAGAGCTCGGCGGTCGTCGAGGCCGGCGGACTCTACGTGCTCGGCACCGAGCGCCACGAGTCGCGCCGCATCGACAACCAGCTGCGCGGCCGCTCGGGCCGTCAGGGAGACCCCGGCGAGAGCCGGTTCTACCTGTCGCTCACCGACGACCTCATGCGCCTGTTCCAGTCGGGCGCCGCCGAGGCGATCCTCGCCCGCACGAACTTCCCCGACGACGTCGCGATCGAGTCGTCGATGGTCTCGCGCGCGATCAAGAGCGCCCAGACCCAGGTCGAGGCCCGCAACGCCGAGATCCGCAAGAACGTCCTGAAGTACGACGACGTCCTCAACCGTCAGCGCGAGGCGATCTACTCCGACCGCCGCCACATGCTGCAGGGCGACGACATCGCCGATCGCGTCACGCACTTCATCGAGGACGCGATCTCGGCCGTCATCGACGACCACACCTCGACGGGTCACACCGAGAGCTGGGACTTCGATGCCCTGTGGACCGAGCTCAAGACGCTCTACCCCGTGAGCGTCACGATCGACGAGGTCGTCGCCGACGCCGGCACGAAGGGCCGCATCACGCCCGAGGTGCTCAAGCGCGAGCTCCTCTCCGACGCCATGATCGCCTACAGCAAGCGCGAGGAGACGCTCGGGGCTCCCGCGATGCGCGAGCTCGAGCGTCGGGTCGTGCTGCAGGTGCTCGACCGCCGCTGGCGCGACCACCTCTACGAGATGGACTACCTCAAGGACGGCATCGGCCTGCGGGCGATGGCTCAGCGCGACCCGCTCATCGAGTACCAGCGCGAGGGCTACCAGATGTTCCAGGCGATGATGGGGCAGATCAAGGAGGAGTCGGTCGGCTACCTCTACAACCTCGAGGTCGAGGTGCGCCGTGCCGAGGGCGAGACCGAGGTCGACGCGAAGGGCCTGGGTGCGACGCCCATCGAGGGCCAGCGCCTGGAGTACTCCGCCGCGAACGACGCCGGCGAGGTCGAGGTGCGCAACGACCGCGGCCAGGTGCAGCAGTCGGCCACGAACCGGCTGCGCCAGGCCGCTGCGGCGGCCGCGGCATCCGCCCCCGGTGAGAACGTCCCCGCAGGACAGACGCAGACCGCGACGCGAGAGGCTCCGCGCGGAGCCTTCGGACAGCGGACGGATGCCTCGCCCGCAGCGCCCGCGCCGCAGAACCGCGCACAGCGCCGCGCCGCCGACAAGAACAAGTAAGCCGGATCACGCCGAACGCGTCGCGCCCGCTCGGGGCCGGCGCGTCCGGCGTTCCCGGCCGCGGGGGCCACTCGTGGTCCGGTGGCCCGAAGGGCGCCCGGCTATCCTGATCCGATGAGCAAGACCCTGCCCCTGCGAACGCTCGATCAGTCGAGCAAGCTGAAGAACGTCCTGTACGAGATCCGCGGACAGGCCCTCGTGGAGGCAGACCGGCTCGAGGCAGAGGGTCACACGATCCTCAAGCTCAACACGGGCAACCCGGCGGCGTTCGGCTTCGAGGCGCCCTTCCAGATCGTGCGCGACATGATCGAGGCCATCCCCGAGGCGCACGGCTACAGCGACAGCCGCGGCATCGCCTCGGCGCGCCGCGCCGTCGTCTACCGCTACGAGGAGGAGCCCGGATTCCCGCGCGTGGATCCCGACGACGTGTACCTCGGCAACGGGGTCTCCGAGCTCATCACGATGACGATGCAGGCGCTCCTCGACGAGGGCGACGAAGTGCTGATCCCGGCCCCGGACTACCCGCTGTGGACCGCCATGACGAGCCTCGGCGGCGGAACGCCCGTGCACTACGTCTGCGACGAGTCCGACGGCTGGCAGCCCGACCTCGATGACATCCGTGCGAAGGTCACCGAGCGCACCAAGGCGATCGTCGTGATCAACCCGAACAACCCGACGGGGGCGGTGTACACGCGCGAAGTGCTCGAGGGCATCGCCGAGATCGCGCGCGAGCACTCGCTGCTCCTCCTCGCCGACGAGATCTACGACCGCATCCTGTTCGACGGCGCGCGCCACATCCCGATGGCCTCGGTTGCGCCCGACCTCCTGTGCCTGACCTTCAACGGCCTCTCCAAGACGTACCGCGTGGCGGGCTACCGCTCCGGCTGGCTCGTCATCACGGGGCCGAAGTCCCACGCGTCGGGCTTCCTCGAGGGCATCACGCTCCTCGCGTCGACGCGCCTGTGCCCCAATGTGCCCGCGCAGCACGCCGTCCAGGCGGCGCTGTCGGGGGTGCAGTCCATCGACGCGCTCATCGCCCCGACGGGCCGGCTCCACGAGCAGCGCGACGCCGCGTGGGAGGGCCTCGAAGAGATCCCCGGGGTCACGTGCGTCAAGCCGCAGGGCGCGCTGTACGCCTTCCCTCGCCTCGACCCCGAGGTGCACGAGATCCGCGACGACCAGAAGCTCGTCCTCGACTTCCTCATGGCCGAGCACGTGCTGCTGGTCCCGGGCACGGGGTTCAACTGGGCCACGCCCGATCACCTGCGCATCGTGACGCTGCCCGAAGCCCGCGTGCTGACCGAGGCGATAGAGCGGCTCGGCAACTTCCTCTCCTCGTACCGGCAGTGAGGTCGTACCGGCAGTGAGGTCGCGCTGACGCGGGGAGAGGCATCCGTCAACCCCTCGCGTCCCTGCGGCGCGGCGACCTACCGTGACGGTATGTCCATCGAGTTGAACCACCCTGCTCTGGCACACGCCCGCGCCCTCGTGCGCGACGGTGCCGTCGTGCGCGACGAGCGCGACGATTGGTCGGAGGCGGCCCCCACCGCCGACGAGGAGAACGCCTTCATCGAGCGCGAAGGCTGGACCGAGTACTCGCATTGGCATCTCGGCATCGACAAGAGCGAGAACGCCGAGACCAAGGGCGCCTACTCCTTCCCGTTCGGCGATTTCCGGAAGGTCCATCGCGGCGGCGTCATCGCCGGCGAGAGCCGTGCCGGCCAGTACGACCACACCGAGATCCGCGACGCGCTGAAGAAGCTCCTCGAGCTCATCGACGCAGACTCCGACAGCTAGGCGAAGAGGACGAGCGGGCCTCCACGACGATGGGGAGGCCCGCCGTCGGCCGCGGGTCAGAGGAGGGCGAGCGACGTGGCGCGCCAGCGCCCGTCCATGCCCTCGAGCCGCACCGCGACGGCGCGCGTGCGCGCGGGGCCGGCGACGATCACGACGGCCTCCACGACACCGTCGGCGGGCTGGGTGTGGCGCACCGAGAGGATGGAGTGCACGGGGCGCCTCGCGGGGACGCCGCGCGCGCTGCGGGCGCGCGCCGACAGGTTCGAGCGCACGACGAGCTTGCGGAAGGCGTCTTCGGTCACCCACCGCGCGAGCTGCTCGACCTCGCGCGCGCCCGAGAAGACCTCGAGCACGCCGCGCGTGAGGTTGCGCAGGAACGGCTCGGGGTCGGGGAGCTCGGCGGCAGAGGTGCGCTGCGGAGCGAAGAAGTCGGACAATTCGTACGCCACGTCGGCGGCGCTGCGCGGACGGACAGCGGGCATCATCGCCATCGGTGGCCCTATCTGGTGGGGGTGGGAGGGAGCGGAAAAGTCGTCGGGGGGACGATCCGGCGGAAATTACAACACGGACAGATCTGTCAGAAAAATCCCGGAGGCCCGATGTGGATAACTTCCTCACCCTTTTCGGGCGGTGCCACTAACCTGCCTGGGTGCGCTGGGATCGCTTCTTCGACGACCTCGAGGATCAACTCGCCTCCGAATGGGAGGCCGAGCGCGCGGCGCTGGACAGCGAGGCGGAGCGCCTGCGGCTGTCGCGCGTGCCCCTGCGCGATCGGCTCGCCGCCCTGATCGACCGTGACGGGGCGTCGGCGGCGCCGTCGTTCGAGATGCGCGACGGCACGGTCCTCGTGGCAGAGGTGAGCGGTCTCGGCGCCGACTGGGCGGCCCTCGCTCCCGCGACCTCCCGCAGCGGTGCGGTGATCGCCCCGCTCGGGGGGATCATGTCGATCGGGATGCCGCAGCCCGACCTCCTGCGCAGCGCCCGGCCCGTCGGTGCACGATCCTCGCTGAGCGAGCGCATGACGCTCGGCTTCGCGCTGCGCGACCTCGTGCGCCGCCGCGTCGCGGTGACCCTCCACCTCGTGCACGGACGAACCCTGGCCGGCACGATCGATCGCGCGGGCGTCGACCACCTCGATCTCGCGCTGCACGACCCGGGCGTGCCGCGCCGCGCGGACGAAGTGACCGGCCACCGCATCGTCCCCTTCGAAGCGATCGCATGGGTGCGGCTGGAGGGCGGCGCGACGACGCGCTGACAGGCGGGCGGCGGAACAGGGCGCCCGTGACCAGCCGCGGGGGACCGGCCCTCGGGGATCGGGCCGCAGGGATCGGGCCGCGCCGGTGCGACTCAATCCGAGTTGCGGATGACGCCCGTTCCCCACAGTTCGGGGAAGCTCGCCTCGTTCGACTGCCGCCACAGCGCCATGCGCCGTGCTTCCTCCACGCGGGCGTCGAGGTACTGCTCGAGGCTCTCGGCCTCGACGCGCCAGCGCGCGGGCGACCCGACGCGCACGGCGCGCAGCTGCGCGGCGTGGACGAGCTCCATGACGTCGTCGACCGACACGCCGAGCACCTCCGCCGCTTCGGCGGGGGCGAGCATGCGGGTGCGCGAGGCGGGGTTCTCGGGCATGCCCCCATTATGGCGTCGACCCGGGGGGTGGGGGCCGGCACGTCACGCGTTGTGGATAACGGCGGGGCCCCGCCGCGCGCCTGAGCGACGATTGTCGGCATGACCGCACTCGAGCCCGCCCGCCCTCGCCCCCGCGCCTTCTGGGGCGACGCTCGGTTCCTCCTCGGCATCCTGCTCATCCTCGCCTCGGTCGCGGGAGTCTGGTTCGTCGTCTCGGCGGCGCGCCAGACGGTCCCCGTCTTCGCCGCGACGCGCACGATCGTTCCCGGTCAGACCGTGGCCGACGGCGATGTGCGCGTCGTCGACGTCGCGCTCGGCGCGCTCGGGCCCGCATATCTCACGCCGGAGGCCATGGAGAAGGGACTCGTCGCCACCCGCACGATCGGCGAAGGCGAGCTCGTGCCCGAGAGCGCCGTCGGGGGCGCGTCGACACCCGCCACCACGACGGTCGTGCTGCAGAGCTCGGTCGACGTTCCCGCCTCGGTCGAAGCGGGCTCGGTCGTGGAGGTCTGGGAGGCGCCGATGATCGAGCGCGGCAGCTACGACACCCCGCGCATCCTGGTGGCCGACGCGACGGTCGTCTCGGTCACGCGCGACGACTCGGTCATGGGCGGGGGCGCCGCCTCTCTCGAGGTCGTGATCCCCCGCGCGGACGTCGCGGCCGTGCTCGAGGCGACGGCGGGCGAATCCGCCCTGTCGATCGTGCCCTCGGCGGGAGCGCGCCGATGACGGTGCTCATCGCCGTCGACGAGCCGCGGGGGAGTGCCCTCGCGGCGGAACTCGCGCACGAGGGGGTCGTCGTCGCCGCCGTCGTTCCGGCGCGGGCGCTCGCCGACGTCGCCGCCGACGCGCTGCACGGCCTCGAGGCCGAACGCCTCGCCGAGGCGCTCTCCGTCGCCGACACGGTCGTGCTGCAGGCGGATCGCACGACGCTCACGGCGGGCGCGGTCGCGCTGTGCGACCGTCGCGGCGCCCGGATCCTGCCGCTCGTGACGGATGCCGCGGACCGCCGCCTCGTCGAGAGCTTCGGTCTCGCGGGGTCCCTGCCGCTCGAGATCGAGGGCTGGCGGATCGTCGATGCCATGGCGGTGCCGGCCGAGCCCGCCGACGCCCCGGCGGCGCCGAGGCATCCGCGCGTCATCGCGGTCTGGGGGCCCGCCGGAGCGCCCGGCCGCACGACGATCGCGATCGAGCTGGCGCTCGAGCTCGCGCGCGGCGGCCGGCACGTCGCACTCGTCGACGCCGACACCCACGCGCCGTCGGTCGCGCTGCAGCTCGGTCTCGCCGACGAGGGCCCGGGGTTTCCGGCGGCGTGCCGCCAGGCCGAGCTCGGCGATCTCGACACGCGCGAGCTCACCCGCATCTCCACCCCCGTCGGCCGGTCGGGCGTCGACGCGCTGACGGGCATCAACCGCCCCTCGCGGTGGCCCGAACTGAGCGATGCGCGGGTGCACGCGGCGCTCGCCGCCTGCCGGGAGTGGGCCGACTACACCGTGGTCGACGTCGCGGCGCCGCTCGAGCGCGACGAGGAGATCGTGAGCGACCTCGACGGTCCGCGGCGCAACGCCGCGACCCTCGCCGCGCTGCAGTGCGCCGACCTCGTCGTCGCGGTGGCGGCGGCGGACCCGCTCGGCGTCTCGCGCTTCCTCCGCGCCCACTCCGAGCTGCGCGCGACGATCGGGCTGACGCCGGTCGCCGTCGTGGCCAATCGGCTCCGTCCCGGCACGCTGGGGATCGACGCGCGGGGCCAGGTCCGGCGCACGCTCGAGCGCTTCGCCGGCATCCGCGACGTCTGGTTCCTCCCCACCGACCCGCGGTCGACGGATGCCGCGATCCTCGCCGCGCGACCGGTCGCCGAAGTGGCACCGAAGTCGCCGCTGACGCTCGCGGTGCGACGCTTCGTGGGCGAGGCAGTGGCCCCGGCACCCGCAGCCGCCGACGAGGCGCGGCGGCGCGGCATCCGTCGTCCCCCACGAGCGGCGTAGCACGGGCCGGGCGGAGCGGCGCGAAGACTTAGGCTGAGAGGCGTGTCGACCCTCAGCGATCTCGTTTACGCCCAAGGACGCTCGAGCGAGGCCGATGTCGAGTGGCTCCACCGCCTCGCCGGCGACGGCCAGCTGCTGGCAGACCTCGCCTTCGCCGACATCGTCATCTGGGTGCCGACCGCCGACGACTCGTTCATCGCCGTCGCCCACACGCGCCCGAGCGGCGCGGCCACGCTCTTCTATCGCGACATCGTGTCGGACCGCGTGCGGCCGCAGTGGCGCACGCAGGTGCGCGACGCGTTCCAGAGCATGCGCATCATCGATTCCGCCTCGCCCGACTGGTTCGAAGAGACGCCGACCCGCGTGCGCGCCGTGCCGATCGTGCGCGCCGGGAAGCCCGGTGAGGAGCAGCGCGCCATCGGCGTGCTGACCCGGCACACCAACCTCGGCGAGACGCGCACGCCGTCGCGTCAGCAGATCACGTTCAACGACTGCGCCGACGAGCTGTTCGGCATGATCGCGTCGGGCGACTTCCCCGATCTGACGGCTCCGACTTCGCCCCGCCGCGGCGCCCCCCGCGCGTCGGACGGGCTCATCCGCCTCGACGTCGACGGCATCACGACCTTCGCGAGCCCCAACGCCCTCTCGGCCTTCAACCGCCTCGGCTTCGACGACGAGCTCGAGGGGGAGTCGCTCGTGCAGGTCGTGACGAGCATCCTCCCGGCAAAGCGGCAGTTCGACGAGTCGCTCCCCGTCGTGGTGGCCGGCCGGGCCCCGTGGCGCGCCGACATCGAAGCGCGAGGCGTCACCGTGAGCCTGCGCACGATCCCGCTCCGCGACCACGGGACGCGCATCGGAGCGATCGTGCTGTGCCGCGACGTCACAGAGATCCGCCACCAGGAGCAGGAGCTCATCACCAAAGACGCGACGATCCGCGAGATCCACCACCGCGTCAAGAACAACCTCCAGACGGTCGCCTCGCTCCTGCGCATCCAGGCGCGCCGCTCGCACACCGACGAGGCCCGCGAGGCGCTCACGCAGGCGATGCGCCGTGTCTCGGCGATCGCCGTCGTGCACGACACGCTGTCGGAGGGCCTCGCCCAGAACGTCGACTTCGACGACGTCTTCGCGCGTGTGCTCAAACTCGTCGCCGAGGTCGCCGCCGCGCCCAATACGCGGGCGCGCACCCGGACGACGGGCCGGTTCGGCATCCTCCCGAGCGAGTACGCGACGCCCCTCGCCCTGGCCCTCACCGAGCTCGTGACCAACGCGGTCGAGCACGGGCTGGCGGGGCAGGAGGGCGATGTCGAGATCGCCGCGGAGCGCAACGACGAGAGCCTCGAGGTCAGCGTGCGCGACACGGGCGCGGGTCTGCCCGAGGGTCAGGTCGGCCGCGGCCTCGGCACGCAGATCGTCCGCACCCTCATCCAGGGCGAACTCGGCGGCACGATCGACTGGCACACGATCATGGGCAGCGGCACCGAGGTCACGATCGAGATCCCGCTGCGCTACATCGAGCGCAGCGCCCGCTGAGCATAGGGGCGACGGATGCCGAGGCATCCGTCGCCTGAGGGGTCGCCCACGGCGCTGCCCACGGCGAACGCCTGTCCTCGATGCGAGGCGAGTCAGGCCGCTCGGTGGGTCAGAGCGCGTGGCGGGTCAGGAAGCCCGCCGGTCAGGACGCGCGGCGGGCGCGGGCGGCGCGGCGCTTGAGGGCGCGACGCTCGTCTTCGGAGAGTCCACCCCACACGCCCGAGTCCTGTCCGGTCTCGAGGGCGTACTGCAGGCAGATCTCGGTGACGGTGCAACGGGCGCAGACCGCTTTGGCCTTCTCGATCTGGTCGACCGCGGGGCCGGTGTTGCCGACAGGGAAGAACAGTTCGGGGTCGACTGTCAGGCAGGCGGCTTTGTCGCGCCAATCCATGGTGGTGCTCCTTGATGACGGGGGAGATGTCGGGGTTCAGAGCCCGGATTCGGGTCCGATACCCTGTGGGAGATGCGAGCGATTGCTCGCCCCACGTCGCTGTGGGAGCACACGGCTTCACCTATGATCCCATGAGGTGCCCTGAAGGATCAAGGGTTCCCGAACGTCATTTGGCTGAACAGCCTGAGCATTCCCTCCGAGGCATGCCGGCGAGACGCCCATCCGGGCGCGTCAGATCGAGGAAAAGCACAGGAATGCGAACACACTCCGCCGCGCGTGTCGCGGCCGTTCTGGTCGGGCTCGAGGCGCTCGCGGTGTTCGCCATCGTCGCGTGGCAGATCGCGGCGCTGGCGGGCGGAGACACCGAGTCGGCGACGAGCGCGATCGCCCTCATCGTGCTCACGGCGGCCGGGGGGATCCTCCTCGCGGCGTTCGCGTTCGCGGTGTGGCGCGGGCAGTCGTGGGGCCGCTCGGGCGGGATCGTCGCTCAGGTGCTGATCCTCGCCGTCGCGCTGGGCGCGGCGACCGGCGCCTACGCCCATCCGACGACGGGCCTCGCTCTCGCGATCCCGGCGATCGTCACGTTCGTGGCACTCGTGCTCGCGGCGCGGGCGGCACGACCCGACCGCGACGACTCCGCCTGAGAGCGTCCGCCCGCGCTGTCAGTCCGCCTGCACAAGGGTGCGCAGCCGCGCCACGTGACCGGTCGCCTTGACGTTGTACAGCGCGTGGGCGACGCGGCCCTCCTCGTCGATGACGAAGGTCGAGCGGATGACGCCCTCGACGAGCTTGCCGTAGTTCATCTTCTCGCCCCACGCGCCGTACGCATCGTGGACGGCGTGGTCGGGGTCGCTCAGGAGGTCGTAGGTGAGCCCGTCGCGCTCGCGGAAACGGCGCAGCTTCTCGGGCTCGTCGCGCGAGACGCCGAGGATCGTGTAGCCCGCGGCCTGCAGGGGAGCGAGGCTGTCGCGGAAGTCGCACGCCTCCGTGGTGCAGCCGGGCGTCATAGCCTCGGGGAAGAAGAAGAGGATGACGCGGCCCCCGCGCAGGTCGCGCAGAGCCACGGACTTCTCGTCCTGGTCGACGAGGGTGAAATCGGGGGCGGGGTTGCCGGGTTGGAGGCGAGCGGTCATGCCTCCAGCCTAGGCGGGCCGCCGCACGCCGGCGCGGCAGCGCCTCGGACGCTAGGGCTGAGCCCGGCTGCGCTCGGCGAAGGTCTCCAGCAGTCGCTGCAGCGAATCCAGCCGCGCCGCCCCGCGCTCTCCCAGCCGGCCCTCCTGCACGGCCTCGACGATGGCGCAGTCCGGCGCGTCCGGCAGGTGCGTGCACCCGCGGGGGCACTCCTGCGCGATCTCGTCGAGCTCGGTGAAGGCCTTGAGGATGTTGGCGGGGTCGACGTGGCCCAGCCCGAATGAGCGCACGCCGGGGGTGTCGATGACCCAGCCGCCGCCGCCCTCGCCGCGGTAGCGGAGCGAGACCGTCGAGCTCGAGGTGTGCCGGCCGCGACCGGTCACGACGTTGACGTGGCCCGTGGCGCGCTGCGCCGTGGGGACGAGGGCGTTGACGAGCGTCGACTTGCCGACGCCGGAGTGGCCGACGAAGACGGTCGAGTGCCCCACCAGCGCCTGGCCGATCCGCTCGACGGGCATCTCGTCCCGCGCGCTCGTGAAGACCTCGAGGTCGAGCCCGTCGAAGTGCGCGAGGAAGCCGGAGGGGTCGGTGAGGTCGGTCTTGGTGACGACGAGAAGGGGACGGATGCCGGCATCCAGCGCCGCGACGAGGTACCGGTCGACGAGCCGCGGCCGCGGCTCGGGGTCGGCGGCTGCGACCACGATGAGCATCTGGTCGGCGTTGGCCACGACGATGCGCTCGACCTGATCGGTGTCGTCGGCGCTGCGGCGCAGGAGCGACGTGCGCTCCTCGATCCCGACGATGCGGCCGAGCGTGCCCCCGTCGCCGGACGTGTCGCCCACGATGCGGGCGCGGTCGCCCGTCACGATCGGCTGCTTGCGCAGCTCGCGTGCGCGCATCGCGACGGCCTCGTGCTCGTCGGGGGTGTCCTCGCCGATCAGGACGGCGTAGCGTCCGCGGTCGACGCCGAGCACGCGCCCGATCCGGGCGTCGCTGTGGGCGGGACGGCGTTTGGTCCGCGGCCGGTTCGCCTTGGGGTTCGGACGGACCCGGATGTCGGCTTCGTCGAACTCCTCGTCGTCGTCATCGGTGTCGTCCAGCCAGCTCACGATGCCTGCAGCGCCTCCGGACGCGGGGTCGCGTCATCCGATCCGCCTTCGAGCATGCGTCGCCACAGCTCCGGGAACTCGGGCATCGTCTTGGCGGTCGTGCCGATGTCGTCGATCTCGACGTCGGGCACCGCGAGCCCGATGATCGCGCCGGTCGTGGCGAGGCGGTGGTCGTGGTGCGCGCGCCAGCGGCCGCCGTGCAGGGGGCGCGGGACGATGCGGATGCCGTCGGGCAGCTCCTCCGCCTCGCCTCCCAGGGCCCGCAGCTCAGCCACGAGGGCGGCGATGCGGTCGGTCTCGTGGCCGCGGATGTGCCCGATGCCGTAGAGGGTCGTCGGGGTGTCGGCGAAGGCGGCGAGGGCCACGATCGTCGGGGTGAGCTCGCCGGCGGCGGAGAGGTCGAGGTCGACCCCCTGGATGCCGTGGGCCGCGGTCACCGTGAGGGTGCCGCCGCGACGGACGACCTTCCCGCCCATGAGCGAGAGGATGTCGGAGAGCATCGCGCCCGGCTGCGTCGAGTGCGCGGGCCAGCCGGTGACGGAGACCGAGCCGCCGACGACCATCGCGGCCGCCAGGAACGGCGCCGCGTTGGAGAGGTCGGGCTCGATCGCGACCTCCTTGCCGCGGAGGGGCCCGGCGGGGACGACCCACTCGCCCGCGGCGGGACGCTCGACGTGCACGCCGCGGTGCGCGAGGGACTCGATCGTCATGTCGATGTGCGGCATGCTCGGCAGGCGCTCGCCGCGGTGGATGAGGTGCAGCCCGACGTCGAATCGGGGCGCGGCCAGGAGCAGCCCGGAGACGAACTGGCTCGAGGCGCTCGCGTCGATGACGATCTCGCCGCCGCGGACGTGGCCGTGGCCGCGCACGGTGAAGGGGAGCGTCCAGTGGCCGCCGTCGTCGATGTCGACGCCGACGTCGCGCAGCGCCTTGATCATGGCGCCCATGGGGCGGTGGAGGGCCGTCTCGTGGGCGGTGATGGTGACTTCGCCCGCGGCGAAGCCCGCGAGCGCGGAGACGAACCGCATGACGGTTCCGGCCTGGCCGGCGTCGATGACACCGCCCGCGCGGAGCGGCCAGCGCGGCGTCACGACGAGGTCGGGGCCGAAGGGGCCAGAGGCCGCTTCTCCCACGATCGAGACGCCGAGGGCCTGCAGCGCCTCGATCATGCGCGTCGAGTCTTCGGAGTGGAGGGGCGCCGTGAGGCGGCTCGGAGAGTCGGCGAGGGCCGCGAGGATGAGCTCGCGATTCGTGAGCGATTTGGATCCGGGAACCGTGACGGTCGCGGACAGGGGGCCGCGCGCGACCGGCGCACGCCAGGCGCCGCGCGGGGGGCGCGGGGGAAGGGGGGAATACCCGTCGGCTGTCATCGGTTCCTACACTACTGAACCGCTTTGTCGAAACCCCTGAGGAGCCCATGATCGCAACACTCGATCGCACGCTCGTCGGGCTCCCGGAAGTCCTGGAGTCGCCCGACGTAGACTGGCGCGTGATGAACGATCAGGCCCAGGCCGAGCCGGATGTCCGCGCGCAGTTCGAGGAGCAGGCGCTCCCCTACATGGACCAGCTGTACGCGGCCGCGATGCGCATGACGCGCAACCCCGCGGACGCGGCCGATCTGGTGCAGGAGACCTTCGTGAAGGCCTTCGCCTCGTGGAAGACCTTCACGCAGGGCACGAACCTGAAGGCGTGGCTCTACCGGATCCTCACTAACGCCTACATCAACACCTACCGCAAGAAGCAGCGCGAGCCGTATCAGGGCACGATCGACGAACTCGAGGACTGGCAGCTGGGAGGCGCCGAGTCCACGACCGCCACGAGCACCCGATCGGCCGAAGCGGAGGCGATCGACCGGATGCCGGCATCCGTCGTGAAAGACGCGCTGCAGTCCATCCCGGAGGACTTCCGGCTCGCGGTGTACCTCGCAGACGTCGAGGGCTTCGCGTACCAGGAGATCGCCGACATCATGAAGACCCCCATCGGAACGGTCATGAGTCGTCTGCATCGTGGCAGGCGGATGCTTCGTGAACTGCTGTCCGATTACGCCAGCGAGCGCGGCATCGACACCGCGCCCGCGAAGGACCGCGGCAGGAAGACTGCCGCCTCGAGGAGCACGAAATGACCGATTGCGGCTGTGAGAAGGCGCGGCGCGATCTCGAGGAGTACCTGCGCAACGAGGTCTGCAAGACGCAGCACTCGGACATCGCCGAGCACCTCGAGAACTGCGTGGAGTGCCGCGACGAGGCGCTCGTCGCGCGCACCCTCACCGAGGTCGTCGCGCGCGCGTGCAAGGAGACCGCTCCCGAGCAGCTGCGCGACCAGGTGATCGCGCGTCTGCTCGAGGTGCAGGCGACCCACTGACCCTGCGGGGCCGCTGACCGGCGGCCGCCGCCGCCTCGTGCCGCGCAGGCGGCCGGTTCAGACGGCGGGCGCGAAGACCCGCAGCGCTCCCGGCGCGACGTCGATCGTGAGGGGGAGCGCCCCGACCGGGTCGCCGTCGGCGTAGGCCGTCACGCCGGGCGAGCTCAGCGACACCGAGGTGGCGCGGCGCATGAGGACCTCGGGCACCGCGGCGTGCGTGCCGCGGTAGACGCGCGGGATCAGCCGCGCGAGGCGGAGGCGCCCCGCGGGCCGCACGAGCGTCACGTCGAGCAGTCCGTCGCCCGGGTCGGCATCGGGACAGATCGGGATGCCGCCGCCGTACATGGCGGTGTTGCCGACCGTCGCCATCACGAGGTCGCCGTCGATGCGCTCGAGCGTGCCGTCGGCCAGGCGCAGCTCGACGCCGAAGGGGATGCCGCCAAGGCGCAGGAACTCCAGCGCGATAGCGATCGTGTAGCGCGAGCCGCCCCGCGGCCACGTCATCGCGTTGGCGCGGTCGTTGACCTTCGAGTCGAAGCCGCTCGCGAGGACGGATGCGAAGAACTGCGCCGAGCCGTCGGCGCGCGTGATGAGGGCGAGGTCGAGCGCGCGGATCGTCCCCGCGGCGATGAGATCGGCCGCCGCGATGGCGTCGAGCTCGTGGAGGCCGAGAGCGCCGGCGAAGTCGTTGCCCGTGCCGGAGGGCACGATGCCGAGGGGCACGCCGGTGTGCGCGAGCTCCTGCACGGCGAGGCTCACCGTGCCGTCGCCGCCCGCGACGACGACGGCGTCGGTGCCGAGGTCGATCGCGGTGCGCAGGAGGGCGCTGGACTCTGAGGCGCTGCCGCCGCTCACGATCGTCGTCCGCACGCCGATCTCGCGGAGCCGATCCGCCGCGGCCATCGCCGCCCCCGTGTGTGCGCCGGAGCGCGCCGCGGGGTTGACGAGCATCGTGACGTTCATGCGCCGGCCTGCTGCGGCACGAGGACGCCGGGGTTCATGATGCCGGTCGGATCGAAGACGTCCTTGACGGCGCGCAGCGCCGCGACGCCGAGCGGGCCGATCTCGGCCTCGAGGTACGGGCGGTGGTCGCGCCCGACGGCGTGGTGGTGCGTGATCGTGCCGCCGGCGGAGCCGATCGCGAGGGACGCGGCATCCTTCGCCCTCTGCCATTGCGATGCGGGGTCGGCCGTGAGCGCCGCGACGACCGTGAAGTACAGCGAGGCGCCCGCGGGGTACACGTGCGAGATGTGGCACATGACGATGGGCTTCGTGCCGTCGGCGGTGAGCGAGCCGACGAGGGCGTCCGTGACGGCCGTCTTGAGGGCGTCGAGGCGAGCCCACGTCGAAGCGGTCTCGAGGGTCTCGGCGAGGACGCCGATGTCGAGGAGCGCGTCGCGCAGCGCGGGGGAGGCGAAGCGCCCGCGCTCCCAGGAGCGGGCGGGGTCTTCGCCGCGGGAGCGGCCGCCGTGGGCGGTGAAGACGGCGTCGAGCGCGTCGCGCACGCCGCGGGCCTCGGCATCCGTCGCCCCCTCGGCGGTCGCGACCGCGAGGCACCCGCGAAGGCGCGTGAGGTGGCCGCCGATGGTCGCGTTGACGCGCGTCTCGGACGCGTCGCTCAGCCGCAGGACCGTGGGACGGATGCCGCGCTGCGTCGCCTCGCGGAACGCGGCCGCCCCCGACTCGAAGTCGGGGAACGTCCATGCGGCGTAGGCCGTCGCGGCGGGGACGGGTCTGATGCGCACCGTGACCTCGGTGAGGACGCCGAACGCGCCCTCCGACCCGAGGAAGAGCTCGCGCAGGTCGGGGCCGGCCGCGCTGGCGGGAGCGCGGCCGAGCTCGAGGTCGCCCGCCGGCGTCGCGACGCGGAGGGCATGGACGAGATCGTCGAAGCGGCCGTACCCGCGGGAGGCCTGGCCGCTCGAGCGGGTGGCGGCGAAGCCCCCGATCGAGGCGTAGCGGAAGCTCTGCGGGAGATGGCCGACCGTGTAGCCGCGGGCGGCGAGGAGCTCTTCGGCCTGCGGGCCTGTCGTGCCGGCGCCGAAGGTCGCCAGGAGCGACGTCTCGTCGAGGGCGAGGAGAGCCGCCGTGCGGGACAGGTCGAGTGCCACGACGGCGCGGTGGCCGCCGCGCTCGGGCGCCACACCGCCCACGACGCTCGTGCCGCCGCCGAACGGCACGACGGCGATGCTGCGGGCCGCACACAGCCGCAGCACGGCGAGCACCTCGTCGTGCGAAGCGGGGGAGGCGACGGCGTCGGGAGCGACCTGAGGGTCGCCCTGGCGCCGCGCGAGGAGGTCGGGCGTGCTCTTGCCCCCGAGGTGGAGCAGGCGCGCGTCGTCGTCGCGGGTCGCGTGCACGGCCCCGAGGAGGTCGCCCAGGGCGGCCAGGTCTTCGTCGGTCAGCCGCGACGGCGTGAGTGCGGGGCGGACCCGCCGCGGCACGGGATGGGCCTTGCCGGGAAGCACCGTCGAAACGAGCGCACGCGCGCCGGCGGGAAGACGCGCGGGCTCGTCGCCCCACGCGTCCCAGTCCGAGCGCTTCGCGGGCGGCGGCACGGCGAGGGGCGGCGTCGGCGATGACATGGGCGACAGTATGACACATTCTGTATGGTTGTCACATGGCACCGACGCCGACCCGCATCGCCCCGACCCGGGGCACGTCCGTCGAGACCGAGGGCGCGCTCCTCGACGCCGCGCTCGCCGAAGTGCTGGCCCACGGGATCCGCCGGACCACGGCATCCGACATCGCCCGCCGCGCGGGAGTCTCGCGCCAGACCCTCTACCGCTACTGGCCCGACGCGCAGGCGATCTTCGCCGCGCTCGTGACGCGCGAGCTCATCGCGGCACTTCCCGCCGACACGTCGCCGCGCGATCTCGACGCGCTGCTGGACCTGCTCGTGTCGACAGCGGATGCCGTGCGACGGATGCCTCTCCTCGGCCGCCTGCGCGACACCGACCCCGAGCTTCTCAGCCGGTACCTCCTGACGCGCCTCGGCACGAGCCAGCGGGCCGTGCACGCCGACCTCGCGCGGCGGATCCGGGCAGGACAGCGGGCGGGATACGTGCGCGGGGGCGACGTCGACGCGCTCGCCGCGACGACCCTGCTCATCGCCCAGTCGGCCGTGCTCTCGGCGCCGCTCGTCGAGGAGTGGCTACCCGCCGACAGGTGGGCGGGGGAGCTCCGCCGCGCCCTCGCGGGGTACCTCTCGTGAAGATCGTCGGCCGGACGCCCGAGTCGTCGGCCCTCGACGCGGCCCGCCGGGCGAGGGAGCTCGGCCGGCTCGGCGACGATCCGCGCGTGGACGTCGTCGTGATCGGCGGCGGCATCACGGGCGTGGGTGTCGCGCTGGATGCCGCGAGCCGGGGTCTTCGCACGGTGCTCGCGGAACGCCACGACCTGGCGCACGGGACGAGCCGCTGGAGCTCGAAGCTCGTGCACGGCGGGCTGCGCTATCTCGCCTCGGGGCAGATCGGAATCGCGCACGAGAGCGCGGCCGAGCGGCACCTGCTCATGACACGCCTCGCCCCGCATCTCACGCGGTCGCTCGCGCAGGTTCTGCCGCTGTATGCGCCGGGACATGTGTCGCAGGGTGCACTCATCGGCGCGGGCTACGGCCTCGCCGACGGCCTCCGGCGCTTCGTGGGCACGCCCGACGCCGTGCTGCGCTCGCCGGGTGCGATCGGCGTCGCCGAGACCCGCCGCCTCGTCCCCGGCGTCCGCACGGACCACCTGCGGGGCGCTATGCGCGGCTGGGACGGGCAGCTCATCGACGACGCCCGGCTCGTCGTCGCCGTCGCGCGGACGGCCGCGGGGTACGGGGCATCCGTCCTCACCCGCGTCGAGGCGGTCGAGGCGTCGGGAGACCGCGTGCGCCTGCGCGACACGCTGTCGGGCCGGGAGCTCGAGCTGCACGCGCGCGCGGTCGTCAACGCGACGGGCGTCTGGGCGGGGGAGCTCGACCCTGCTGTGCGGCTGCGCCCCAGCCGCGGGACGCACCTCGTCGTCGAGACGACGCGGCTCGGCGGATCGGATGCGTCGCTCACCGTCCCGGTGCCGGGCTCGCGGAGCCGCTTCATCTTCACCCTCCCCGCCGTGCACGGCCGCACCTACATCGGCCTGACCGACGTGCCCGCCGACGGGCCGATCCCCGATGTGCCGCACGCGACGGATGCCGAGATCGACCTGCTCCTCGACACGGTCGGCACGGTGCTCGCCGAGCCGCTCACGCGCGCTGACGTCGTGGGGACGTATGCGGGGCTCCGCCCGCTCCTCACCTCGGCGCGCGGCGACGACGAAGACACGAGCGACCTCTCACGGCGGCACGCGATCCTCGAGTCCGCGGACGGCCTGCTGACGATCGTGGGCGGCAAGCTCACGACGTATCGCCGCATGGCCGAGGACGCCGTCGACGAGGCGATCCGCCGGCGCCTCCTTCCCGCGCGGCCGTCGGTCACCCGCACGCTCCCGCTCGTCGGGGCGTGGCCGCGGGCCCGGCTCGACGAGATCGGGGCGCCGGCGCGCTACGTGCGCCGCTACGGGGCCGAGGCGCCGTTCGCGGCGGCGCTGCCCGACGGGCCGTCCGCGGCGCGCGGAGTCACGGCGCAGGAGCTGGAGTGGGGCGTCGCGGTCGAGGGAGCCCTCACGATCGACGATCTGCTCGAGCGCCGCACGCGGCTCGGACTGGTCGAGTCCGATCGCGAGGAGTCGACGGATGCCGCGGCCGCCGCCTTCGCGCGCCGAGGCGTCGAGCCGGTCTGACCCGTCCGCCCGGCCCGCCCGGCCCGCCCGGCCCGGCCCGCCCGGCCGCGAGCGCCACACTTTCCTGCGAGCGCGCCGTCGCACGACGGCGCGCTCGCAGGAAAGTGCCGCGCTCGCTGAATCCGGCCCGACACCGGCCATCCACCGGCCCGACACCGGCCGGGCGGCCGGAACGGCGAAGGGCCGCCACCGGAGTCGGCAGCGGCCCTTCGTGACGCGCTCGGCGTCAGCTCTGCGACGAGGTCGTCAGCGCCTTCTTCATGAGCTGCGCGTGCTCCATCGCGTGGACCTTCGGCGAACCGGTCGCCGGCGACGCGGCGGCGCTGCGCGAGATGCGCCGGATCGTGCGGCCGTGCAGGTGCTTGACGACCTCGAGCGCGATGAACGGCCACGCGCCCTGGTTCTCGGGCTCGTCCTGCACCCAGTACAGCTGCGCATCGGGGTAGCTGTCGATGACGGCGTTGAGCTCGTCGATCGGCGCCGGGTAGTACTGCTCGAGGCGCACGAGGGCCACCTCGGGGTTGGGGTTCTTCTCCAGCTCGGCGCGGAGGTCCCAGTGGATCTTTCCGGCGTGCAGCAGCACCCGCGTGACCGCGCTCTTGTCGATGCCGCGGTCGTCGTCGAGCACGGGCTGGAAGGCTCCGGTCACGAAGTCCTCGACCGGGCTCGTCGCGCCGCGCAGGCGCAGCATCGCCTTCGGCGTGAAGACGATCAGCGGGCGGCGCGGGCGGGCGTAGGCCTGCCGGCGGAGCAGGTGGAAGTACGACGCCGGCGTCGACGGACGCGCGACGGTCATGTTCTCCTGCGCGCACAGCGAGAGGTAGCGCTCGATGCGGGCCGACGAGTGGTCGGGGCCCTGGCCCTCGTAGCCGTGGGGGAGGAGCAGAACGACGCTCGACTGCTGGCCCCACTTCTGGTCGGCAGCGGAGATGTACTCGTCGATGACCGACTGGGCGCCGTTGGCGAAGTCGCCGAACTGGGCCTCCCACAGCACGAGCGAGTCGGCGCGTTCGACCGAGTAGCCGTACTCGAATCCCATGGCCGCGTATTCGCTCAGGAGCGAGTCGTAGACCCAGAAGCGTCCCTGGCTCTCCGACAGGTTCGCCAGCGGGATCCACTCCTGCCCGTTCGCGCGGTCGTGGAGGACGGCGTGACGCTGCACGAACGTGCCGCGTCGCGCATCCTGACCCGCGAGGCGGACGTTCGTCCCCTCCATGAGGAGCGAGCCGAAGGCGAGCAGCTCGCCGAAGCCCCAGTCGATGCCGCCGTTGCGGCTCATGTCGAGGCGCTTCTCGAGCAGCTGCTGGAGCTTCGCGTGCACCGTGAAGCCGTCCGGCTTGTTGACGAAGGCATCGCCGATGAGGTTGAGGATCTCGGTCGGGACGCCGGTCGTCTCGGGGGCGCCCGTGACGGGGGCGGATGCCTCGGCATCCGTCACCACCTGGTTCGTGCCCGTCGCGGCGGCGTGCGTCTCGGCGAAGGCGATCTCGAGGCCGTTCTGGAAGTCGAGCTTGGCCTTCTCGTACTCCTCTTCCGTGATGTCGCCGCGGCCGACGAGGGCCTCGGTGTAGAGGCGACGGACGGAGCGCTTGGCCTCGATCAGGTTCGTCATGAGCGGCTGCGTCATCGACGGGTCGTCGCCCTCGTTGTGTCCGCGGCGGCGGTAGCAGACGAGGTCGATCACGACGTCGCGGTGGAACTCCTCGCGGTACGCGAAGGCGATCTGCGCGACGCGCACCACGGCCTCGGGGTCGTCGCCGTTCACGTGGAAGATCGGCGCCTGGATCGTCTTGGCGACATCGGTCGCGTAGATCGAGCTGCGCCCGTCGGACGGGGTCGTGGTGAAGCCGACCTGGTTGTTGACCACGACGTGGATCGTGC
This sequence comes from Microbacterium sp. F51-2R, assembly GCF_052180235.1. GTDB lineage: Bacteria > Actinomycetota > Actinomycetes > Actinomycetales > Microbacteriaceae > Microbacterium. The sequence goes on from NZ_CP197470.1 coordinate 3,425,201, forward strand.
CGCCGGTGCGGTACCCGCGCAGCTGCGACATCTGCAGCGTCTCGACGACGACGCCCTGGCCCGCGAAGGCCGCGTCGCCGTGGACGAGGATGGGCAGCCACGAGAACGTGCCGATCGGCTTGCGGTCCTGCTTGGCGCGCGCGATGCCCTCGAGCACGCCGTCGACGGTCTCGAGGTGCGAGGGGTTGGCCGCGAGCAGGACGGGGAGCTCTTCGCCGCCGTCGGCGACGAACGTGCCCTCGGTGCCGAGGTGGTACTTCACATCGCCCGAGCCGCGCTTGCTGCCGACGGCGACCGAGCCCTCGAACTCGCGGAACACCTGGCCGTACGTCTTGCCGGCGATGTTGGTGAGCACGTTGAGGCGGCCCCGGTGGGCCATGCCGATCGCGGCGCCGTCCAGGCCCGACTGCGCGGCGCCCTGGAGGATCTCGTCGAGGAGCGGGATGAGCGACTCGCCGCCCTCGAGGCTGAACCGCTTCTGGCCGACGTACTTCGTCTGCAGGAAGGTCTCGAACGCCTCGGCCTGGTTGAGCTTGGAGAGGATGCGCAGCTGCTCGTCGTGGCCGGGCTTCTGGTACTTGACCTCGACGTGCTGCTGGAACCAGGCGCGCTGACCGGGGTCCTGGATGTGCATGTACTCGATGCCGATCGTGCGGCAGTACGAGTCGCGGAGGACGCCCAGGATGTCGCGCAGCTTCATGATGCGCTTGCCGCCGAAGCCGCCCGTGACGAACTCGCGGTCGAGGTCCCAGAAGGTCAGGCCGTGGTTCTCGATCTCGAGGTCGGGGTGCGTGCGCTGGATGTACGCGAGCGGGTCGATGTCGGCCATGAGGTGGCCGCGGACGCGGAAGGAGTTGATGAGCTCCTGCACGCGGGCGGTCTTGTCGACGCGCTCGGCGATGTCGACGTTGATGTCGCTGGCCCAGTGGATGGGCGCGTACGGGATGCGGAGCGCCGCGAAGATGTCTTCGTAGAAGCCGCGCTGGCCGATGAGCAGCTCGTGCACCTTCTTGAGGAACTCGCCCGACCCCGCGCCCTGGATGACGCGGTGGTCGTACGTGCTCGTCAGGGTGATCGTCTTGCCGATTCCGAGCTCGACGAGGGTCTTCTCGCTCGAGCCCTGGAACTCGGCCGGGTACTCGAGCGCGCCCGCGCCGACGATGCAGCCCTGCCCCTTCATGAGACGGGGGACCGAGTGCACCGTGCCGATGCCGCCGGGGTTGGTCAGCGAGATGGTCGTGCCCTGGAAGTCGGCCGCCGTCAGCTTGTTGCCGCGGGCGCGCGTGATGAGGTCTTCGTAGGAGGCCAGGTACTCGCCGAACGAGAGGGTGTCGGCGCGCTTGATGCTCGGGACGAGGAGCGAGCGCGTGCCGTCGGGCTTGGGGAGGTCGATCGCGATGCCGAGGTTGACGTGCGCGGGGGCCACGACCGAGGGCTTGCCGTCGATCTCGGCGTAGAACACGTTCTGGCTCGGGAACTCCTTGAGCGCCTGGATGATCGCCCAGCCGATCAGGTGCGTGAAGCTCACCTTGCCGCCGCGGGTGCGCGCCATGTGGTTGTTGATCACGATCCGGTTGTCGATCATGAGCTTGGCCGGGACCGTGCGCACGCTCGTCGCGGTGGGAACCGTGAGCGACTCGTCCATGTTGGCCGCGAGCGTCTTGGTCATGCCGCGGAGGACCGTGACGTGGTCCTCCTCGGTCGGCGCCTCGCCGGTCGAGGGCACGGCGGCGGGGGCCTGCGCGGGGATCGGCTGGTTCGCGGCGGGCTTTGCCGTCGTGCGCGCGACCGGCTGCGCGCCGACGACCGGGATCGGCGCGGTCACCGGATGGGCGTCGGATGCTGCGGGCCGGCCCTGCGGGGGCGTCGCGGGGGCGGCATCCTGAGCACCTGCGGCGGGCGTTCCCGCAGCGGGCGCTGCGGGCGCCTCGGCGGCCGCCTCACCGGACGGCCGGTAGGTCTCGAGGATCGGCCACCATGCCTTGTCCACGGAGTTCTTGTCGACCTTGAACTGCTCGTACAGCTCCTCGACGAGCCATTCGTTCGCTCCGAACTCTCCCTCGCTCGAAACCCCGACGCCCGTCACCTGGCTAGACACGGTAGATCGCCTGCTTTCATCAGTGATGATCCTCGACGTGCGGGGCATGAGACGGCCCACACGCACGACTGTCAAGCGTAACCCAGTCTGTCCAGGCGATCCCTGGACGAAGCGGCGCCCGGGCGCAAGTTCGCGCATCATTATTCCCACAGGAAGAAATCACTAGCCTTGATGCGTGGAGTTCTACGGTGAACGGCCCGACGTCGATCTGACCTACTCGGACGTCTTCCTGGTGCCGCGAAGGTCGTCGGTCACGAGCCGCCTCGATGTCGACCTCGCCCCGGGCGACGGCACTCCGGCGACGATCCCGCTCGTCTCGGCGAACATGAACTCGGTCACGGGCGCCCGTCTGGCCGCGACGCTCGCGCGCCGCGGAGGGCTCGGCGTCCTCCCGCAGGACATGCCCCTCCAGGAGCTGGATGCCGCGATCCGCTGGGTCAAGGCGCAGCCGGTGATGTGGGACACCCCGCTCGTCCTCCCGCCCGAGGCCACCGTCGCCGACGCGGCACGGCTCCTCCCCGCCACCGACGGGCACGGCATCGTCGTCGCGCCCACCGCGACGCATGCGGAAGGCATCCGCATCGAGGAGATCCTCGGCGTGATCCCCGCGACGCGTCTGGGCACGGCGCTGCCCGACGCGCGACTGGGCGACCTCGCCCGCGGCCACGCGGTCTCGATCGATGCCGACGACGTCGAGACCCCCCGCCACGCGTTCGACCTCATCGTCGGCGCAGGAGCCGAGACGGTGTGCGTCCTCCACCACGGCTTCCTCGTCGGCACCCTCTCGCGGCGGACGGCGCTGCGCTCCACGCTCTACCGGCCCGGGGTCGACGCCGACGGATGCCTCGGCGTCGCCGCGGCCGTCGGGATCAACGGCGATGTCGCCGCCAAGGCCAAGGCCCTCGCAGCCGCGGGCGTCGACGTGCTCGTCGTCGACACGGCGCATGGGCACCAGGAGGGCATGCTCACGGCGCTGCGCGCGGTGTCGGAGCTCGATCTCGGCATCCCGATCGCCGCCGGCAACATCGTGACGGCCGAAGGCGTGCACGACCTCGTCACCGCCGGCGCCGACATCCTCAAGGTCGGCGTGGGCCCCGGCGCGATGTGCACGACGCGCATGATGACCGCCGTCGGTCGCCCGCAGTTCTCGGCGGTGCTCGAGACGGCCGAGGCCGCGCGCGTCATGGGTGCGCACGTGTGGGCCGACGGCGGCGTGCGCTATCCGCGCGACGTCGCCCTCGCGCTCGCGGCGGGCGCGGCATCCGTCATGATCGGCTCGTGGTTCGCGGGAACGATCGAGGCCCCCGGCGAGCTGCAGGTCGACGGCGCGGGCCGCGCGTACAAGGAGTCGTGGGGCATGGCGTCGACCAAGGCCGTGCACGAGCGGTTCGGACGCCTCGACCCCTACGAGCTCGCGCGCAAGGAGCTCTTCGCCGAGGGCATCTCGTCGTCGAAGATCTACCTCGACCCCCTGCGACCGAGCCTCGAGGACCTGCTCGACATGATCACCTCGGGCGTCCGGTCGTCGTTCACCTACGCCGGCGCCTCGACCGTCGCGGAGTTCCACGAGCGCGCGCAGGTGGGTCTGCAGTCGGCCGCCGGCTACGAAGAGGGCAAGGCGCTCCCCGTCAGCTGGTAGCCGGGGGACGGATGCCGCGGGCCGACGCATCCGTCGGCGCTCGGCCGGGCGTGCGGCCGAGGCCCTGCCGTAGACTGTCGGGACGATGGACGACCCTCCTCCTGACAGACGATCGCCCCACCGACCCGCCTCCCGTTCGAACGGGGGTGATGCCTGATGGAGTACGTCATGCTGGGCGTGGGGCTCCTGCTCACCATCGGGACCGGACTGTTCGTCGCGAGCGAGTTCGCCCTCGTCAACCTCGATCGCGCCGATCTGGAAGCGCGCCGTGAGCGGGGCGAGTCCCGGCTATCGCTCACGATCAACGCCCTCAAGATCACCTCGACGCACCTGTCGAGCGCGCAGCTGGGCATCACGCTCACCACGCTCCTCACCGGTTACACGATGGAGCCAGCGATCTCGAGCCTGCTCGCCCCGGTCTTCACGTCGTGGGGCCTGCCGTCGGGGATGGTCGCGCCCGTCTCGGTGTTCATCGGGGTCGCCGTCGCGACGATCCTGTCGATGATCCTCGGCGAGCTCGTGCCGAAGAACTTCGCGCTCGCGCTCCCGCGGCAGACGGCGAAGCTCGTCATGCCCTTCCAGGTCGGGTTCACGACCGTGTTCCGTCCCGCGATCGCCGTGCTCAACGGGAGCGCGAACGGCGTGCTCCGCTCGATCGGCGTCGAGCCGAAAGAGGAGCTGTCGGGGGCGCGGACCGCCGAGGAGCTCTCGAGCCTCGTCCGCCGCTCGGCGAGCGCCGGCGTGCTGGAGGAGGACACGGCATCCCTCCTCGATCGCAGCCTGACCTTCGCGCGGCTCACCGCGGCCGACGTCATGACGCCGCGCCCCAGCATCCACGCCCTCCAGGCGGGTGCTTCCGCCGAGGAGACGATCCAGCTCGCGCGCCGCACGGGGCACAGCCGCTTCCCCGTCTACGACGACTCGATGGACGACATCGTCGGCATCGTGCACCTCAAGGCGGCCGTCGGCGTGCCGCGCGACCGCCGCGCGGACGTTCCCGTCGCGGCGCTGTCGACCGACCCCCTGCGCGTGCCCGAGGCCGTGCATCTCGACGCGCTCGTGTCGGAGCTGCGCGCCCGCGGCTACCAGATGGCCGTCGTCGTCGACGAGTACGGCGGGACGGCCGGCGTCGTGACGCTGGAAGATCTCGTCGAGGAGATCGTCGGCGAAGTCCTCGACGAGCACGATCGTCGCCGCGCCGGAATCGTGCGCCTGGACGGCGGCGTGCTCTTCCCGGGCGAGCTGCGTCCCGACGAGCTCCTGGATCGCACCGGCATCCGCGTGCCCGAAGGCGAGGTCTACGACACCGTCGGCGGCTACCTCATGAGCGTCCTCGAGCGGATCCCCGCCGTGGGCGACGTCGTCGAGGTCGAGGACGGCACCCTCGCCGTGCAGCGGATGGACGGCCGGCGCGTCGACCGCGTGAGGTTCACCCCCACCCCGATGCCTGAGACCGCCGGCGACGAAGGGGGCGAGCGATGAACGACTGGGCAGGCATCGCCTGGCTGTTCGTGCTCCTGGCCGCGAACGGCTTCTTCGTCGGCGCCGAGTTCGCCGTGATCTCCGCCCGGCGCTCGCAGATCGAGCCGATGGCCGAGAAGGGCTCGCGTTCGGCCAAGACCGCGCTGTACGCGATGGAGCACGCGACGCTCATGCTCGCGACCTCGCAGCTGGGCATCACGATCTGCTCGCTGCTGATCCTGAACGTGTCGGAGCCGGCGATCCACCACCTGCTCGCAGGGCCGCTGGGGCTCACGGGCCTGACCGAGACGACGGTCGACGTCATCGCCTTCGTCATCGCGCTCGTGGTGGTGTCGTACCTGCACGTCGTGTTCGGCGAGATGGTGCCGAAGAACCTCGCGTTCTCGGTGCCCGACCGCGCCGTGCTCATGCTCGCGACGCCGCTGGTGTGGGTCTCGAAGCTCTTCCACCCCGTCATCGTGTCGCTGAACTGGCTCGCCAACAGCGTGCTGCGCCTGTTCCGCGTCGAGCCGAAGAACGAGGCCGCCTCAACCTTCACCCTCGACGAGGTCGCGACCATCGTGAACCAGTCGCGCATCGAGGGCGTCCTCGACGATGCGGCGGGAACGGTCGCGGCCGCGGTGGAGTTCACCGACAAGAAGGCGAAGGACGTCGCGGTGCCGCTCCACGACCTCGTGACGCTCCCGCAGCAGACGACGGCCGACGAGATCGAGCGCGCCGTGGCCAAGCACGGGTTCTCGCGCTACGTCATCGTCGACGACGACGGCGTCCCCGTCGGGTACGTGCATTTGAAGGACGTGCTGCGGGCGGCGGAGGGTCCGGATGCCGCGGCCGACGTCGTGCGTCCGCTTCCCGCCAAGCGCATCCACCACATGGTGCCGGTGCTCGAGACGACCGACCTCGAAGACGCCCTCGCGCTCATGCGCCGTGCCGGCCGCCACCTCGCGCAGGTGCGGACGCCGGAGGGCGAGACGACGGCCGTGCTGTTCCTCGAGGACATCATCGAGGAGCTCATCGGCGAGATCCAGGACGCGACCCGCCGCGGCCTGCGCTGACGGACGAGGGGCCGGCGCCGCAGCGCCGGCCCCCGGCATCCGTCTCCGGCTTCTCTCGCCGTGACCCGTTTACCGGCGGTGCGGGCGCGCCCGCAGGTACTGCACGGGCCAGTAGTCGATGTCTGCGCCGACCTCGCCCGCCGCGCGCAGCGCGAAGTGCGGGTCGCGCAGCCACTCGCGCGCCGACATGATGGCGTCGGCGTCGCCGCGGCGGAGGATCTCCTCGGCCTGAGCGCCGCTGTCGATGAGACCGACGGCGCTCACCGGCACGCCGGCCGCCTCGCGCACGTGCCGGGCGAGGTGCACCTGGTATCCGGGACCCGGGACGATCCGCTGGTGGGCGACGAGCCCGCCGCTGGAGATGTCGAAGAAGTCGGCGCCGCGCTCGGCGGCCCAGGCGGCGACCGTGGCGGTCTCTTCGACCGTCCAGCCGCCCTCCGCCCAGTCGGTGGCCGAGAAGCGCACGAACACCGCTGCATCGGGGGCTTCGGCACGCACGGCGTCGACGACCCGCAGCAGCAGGCGCGCGCGGTTCTCGAGCGTGCCGCCGTACTCGTCGGTGCGGTCGTTCGACAGCGGCGAGAGGAACTCGTGCAGGAGATAGCCGTGCGCGGCGTGGATCTCGAGGATCCGGAACCCGGCCGCGAGCGCGCGTCGCGTCGCGGCGGCGAAGTCGTCGACGATCTTCTCGATGCCCGCGATGTCGAGCGCGAGGGGCACGTCGTAGCCCTCGAAGGCGATCGCCGACGGGGCGACGGTCGGCCAGCCGCCGTCGGAGGCGGGGACCGTGCCGCGCTGCGGGGCGAACGGCGACCACGTCGAGGCCTTGCGGCCCGCGTGCGCGAGCTGGATGGCGGGCACGGCGCCGCGCGCCGCAATCGCCGCGACGATCGGCTTCCAGGCGGCCACCTGCTCGTCGTTCCAGATGCCGGTGTCCTCCGGCGAGATCCGCCCTTCGGGCGAGACCGCGGTCGCCTCGGTCATGACGATGCCCGCGCCGCCCGACGCGAACTGCGCGAGGTGGGTGTGGTGCCACTCCTGGGGAACCCCGTCGACGGCGCTGTACTGGCACATGGGTGCGACCCAGAGCCGGTTGCGGACGTCGAGCCCGTGGATCGTGATCGGGGTGAACAGGGGAGAGGTCATAGGGCGCTCCTGCGCGGCTAGGGTGTGCAGATGGGCGGATCGTGGTCGAGTTCGGACGTCGCCGGGGTCCTTCGGAGGCCAACGGCATCCGACGACAAGTATTCCCGGGGGGTGCTGGGCATCCGCACCGGGTCGGAGCAGTACCCCGGTGCCGCGGTGCTCGGCGTCGAGGCGGCGTGGCGCACGGGCATCGGAATGGTGCGGTACGTCGGAGCAGCGCGCGACCTCGTCCTGCAGCGTCGACCCGAGACGGTCACGCAGGACGGGCGGGTGCAGGCGTGGCTCATCGGATCGGGGATGGATGCCTCGGCCCGCCGTGACGACGAGACCCGCGCGCTGCGCGCGATCCTCGCGGGCGAGGCTGCCGTCGTCGCGGATGCGGGCGCGCTGGATCTGGTCCCCGGAGCCGCGGCACCCCTCGTCGTGACGCCGCACGCGAGCGAGCACGCGAAGCTGCGCGTGGCGCTGGGGCTCGACGAGCCCGTCGGCGACGGCCTCGAGGCCCGCGTCGCCGCGACCGCCGAGACGGCAGCGGCCCTCGGAGGCGCCGTGCTCCTCAAGGGCAGCCACACCGTCGTCGCCACGCCGTCGGGCTGGACCACGGTCGTGGAGGCCGGCACGCCGTGGCTTGCGACAGCCGGCACGGGCGACGTCCTCGGGGGAGTCATCGGCGCCCTCGTCGCCGCGGCGGCGGCCGACGGCGCGCTCGGCGCGGAACGCCTCGCCCCCCTCGCCGCCTCGGGGGCCTGGCTGCACGGCCGGGCCGCGGCGTTCGCCGCGTCGGCCGCGGGAGCGGGCGGCGGACCGATCACCGCGCTCGACGTCGCAGACGCGCTGCCTCGCGTCGTGGCCGAGGCGCTCGCCGCCGGCTGAGACGAGGCCTCGGACTGCCCCTCTAGGATGAGGGGGTGTCGAGGCGGGCGGTGCTGTGGATCGCGTTCGTCATCGTCCATGTCGCCGTCGCGGTGCTCGGGTTCCTTCTTCCCAATGAGCCGATGGGCGACGTCTACCGGGTGTACGAGCCCTGGTCTCGGGCGTGGCTCGCGGGCGTCGACATCGAGCCGGTTCTCGCGGCGCAGTTCCCCGCGAGCTCGGAGCTCGTCGGGATCACCGAGTCGTGGGTGTACCCGCAGCTCGCGATCGTCCCCATGCTCGTCGCGTGGCTGTTCTCGTGGATCGCCGGGTACGAGATCGCGTGGGCGATCCTCGTGACGCTGTGCGACGCGCTGGCTTTCGCCATGCTCGTCGGCCGCGGCCGCTCGACGGGCAGGTGGGTCGCGGCCTGGTTCTGGCTGGCGTTCATCGCCGTCCTCGGCCCCGTCGGGATGTACCGTCTTGACGGCATCACCGTGCCCCTCGCGATCGCGGGAAGCCTGTGGCTGGTCGGGCGCCCGTGGATCGGCGGAACGCTCCTGGCGGTCGCGACGTGGATCAAGGTGTGGCCGGCGGCCCTCATCGCGGCGGCGGTCATCGCCGTGCGGCGGCGGCTCGCGGTGCTCGGCGCCGGCGTCGCGGTGTCGGTCGCGGTGGCGGTGTGGGTCATCTCGATGGGCGGGGCGGAGCATCTGTTCGGCTTCATCCTCGATCAGACCGACCGCGGGCTGCAGCTCGAAGCGCCCGTGAGCACCGTGTACCTGTGGCAGGCCGTCGCCCGTATGCCCGGCTCGATGATCTACTACGACCAGCACCTGCTGACCTTCCAGGTCACCGGCCCGTTCGTCGACACGGTCATCGCCGTCATGACCCCGCTCCTCGTCGTCGCCGTCCTCGCCGTCGCGGGGATCGGCGTCTACAAGGCGTGGCGGGGAGCGTCGTTCGCGGCGCTGTACCCCAACCTCGCGCTCGGACTCGTGCTCGCCTTCGTCGTCTTCAACAAGGTGGGCTCGCCGCAGTACATGACGTGGATCGCCGCACCGATTGTCGTCGGTCTCGTCATCGACCGCAGTCGCTGGTGGAAGCCCGCGACGCTCGCGCTCGTCATCGCGGGCTTCACCCTCGCGGTCTACCCGCTCGCGTACTACTCGCTGCTGCTCGCGTGGCCGTTCCCCGCGGCGCTGCTCACGATCCGCAACGCCCTCGTCGTGGCGCTCTTCGTCTGGATCGTCGTGCGCCTGGTCGGCGTGCGCATCCACCCCCACGTGCGCGCCGCACGGCGCGCACAGACCCTCGCCTGACCCCGGGAGGACCCCATGCTCGTCGCCTTCTCCGTCGCCCCCAGCGGCACCGGTCGCGCGGACGGCTCCGTGCACGACGCCGTGGCCGCGGCCGTGCGCGTCGTCCGCGAGAGCGGTCTGCCGTCGCGCACGACGTCGATGTTCACCGAGATCGAAGGGGAGTGGGACGAGGTGTTCGCCGTCGTCAAGCAGGCGACCGAGGCCGTGCTGCCCTTCGGCTCCCGCGTCTCGCTCGTCCTGAAGGCCGACATCCGGCCCGGCTTCACGGGCGAGCTCGATGCCAAGGTCGAGCGCCTCGAGGAGGCTCTGGCCGATGACGGCTCCTCGCTGGAGGACCCCGACAGCCCCGCGTGACGCGGGCCGCGGCATCCGTCCCCTGCTCGACTTCGTGAGCCCGTCCGGCCTTCCCGCGCGCCACGCCATCCCGAACCCGTGAGCCTCCATCTGACCGCCGAGAGCGCGGGTGCCACCCACGGTCTCGGCGCTCAGATGGAGGCTCAGCGGTGGGACGTAGGCTGAGCGGGTGTCAGAGCCGACCTCGCCCGAGCGCGCCGAGCCCGAAGCCGCCGGGCCCGCCGGGGCCGAGCGCGAGACCGCCGGGCCCGAAACCGCCGGACCCGAGACCGCCGGGCCCGCCGCCGAGCGCGAGACCGCCGGGCCCGCCGGGGCCGAGCCCGAGACCGCCGCGCGCGGATTCGCCGGGCGCGCCGCGCCTGCGGGCGCCGACCGCGCGGCGCGGGCGCTCGCCGATGTCGTCGGCGAATCGCGGCCGCGGCTTCCGGACGACGGCCGCGACCCCGAGGTACCCGTCGCCGCGACGGTCGTCGTGCTCCGCGACGGGGACGCGGGACCCGAGGTGCTCATGCTCGAGCGCCCCGACCGGGGCTCGTTCGCCGGGGCGTGGGTGTTCCCCGGCGGCAAGGTCGACCCGGGCGACCGCGCGACCGACGGCGAGTCGGAGGAGGATGTCGCGCGACGCGCGGCGACCCGCGAGACGTGGGAGGAGGCGGGCCTGGAGATCGACCCGGAGGCCCTCTGGACGGTCTCGGTGTGGGACCCGCCGCCGGGGCTGGCCCTGCGCATCCGGACGTGGTTCTTCGCCGTCCGCGCGGGGGAGGGCGAGGTCGTCCTCTCGCCCGACGAGGCCGTCGCCGCCGAGTGGGTCGACCCTGCCGCGCTGCTCGCGCGGCACGGCCGGGGCGAGGTGACCCTCTACCCGCCGACGTGGGTCACGCTGCGCACTCTCGCCGGTCAGCCCGACGTCGAGGCCGTGCTCGCGACGCTTCGGCTGGCCGGCTTCCGCAGCTTCGAGACGGTCGCGCGGCGGAGCGAGGGCGGTCCCGTCCTGCTCTGGCAGGAGGATGGCGAGTACGACCTCGACGCGGGGGACGCGGCATCCGTCGCCCGTCATCGCCTCGAGATCGGCGCGCTCCCGTGGATCTACACGCGCACGGACTGAGTCAGGCCTCGAGCAGCCGGCGCAGGTGAGCGCCCACGGCCTGCGTCTCGATGAGGAAGCCGTCGTGGCCGAAGTCGCTCGAGAGCACGACGGCACGGTCGCCGTCGAGCGTGTTCGGAATGCTGCGCGCGATCCGGTGCTGACCGTCGATCGGGAAGAGACGGTCGCTGTCGATGCCGAGCACGAGGGCCTTCGCCGTGACGCGGGCCAGGGCATCCTCGACGCCGCCGCGATCGCGGCCCACGTCGTGCGAGTTCATCGCCTCCACGAGCGTGATGTAGCTGTTGGCGTCGAAGCGGCGCGTGAAGCGGTTGCCGTGGAAGTCGAGGTACGACGCGACGGCGAAGCGTCCCCCGTGCCCGAGCGGGCTCACCCCCGACTGCCACGAGCGCTGGAAGCGCTGATTGAGCTCCGTCGGGCTGCGGTAGTTGAGGAGCGCCATGCGGCGCGCGAGCGCGAGCCCGCGGTGCGGCCCGTCGCCGTCGCCGGCGTCGTAGTACTCGCCGTTCTGGAAGCGCGGATCGATCGAGATGGCCTCGATCTGCACGGAGTTGAGCGCGATCTGGTCGGCGGTGTTGATCGGGGGAGCCGAGAGCACGCCGACGCGCGCGACGCGCTCCGGAAGCGAGATCGCCCACTCCAGGGCGTGCATGCCGCCCATCGATCCGCCGAGGACCGCGGCCCAGCGGTCGATGCCGAGGGCGTCGGCGAGGCGCACCTGCGCCTGCACCTGATCGCGGATCGTGAGGTACGGGAAGCGCGAGGCCCACTCGTAGCCGTCGGGCGCGATGCTCGCGGGACCGGTCGAGCCCTGGCATCCGCCCAGCATGTTGGGCGCGATGACGAACCACTGGTCGGTGTCGATGGGGGCGCCCGGTCCGACGATGTCGTCCCACCATCCGGCGGTCGGATGCCCCGGCCCCGCCGGTCCGCGCACGTGGCTGTCGCCCGTGAGTGCGTGGAGGACGAGCACGGCGTTGTCGCGGGCGGCGTTGAGCTCGCCCCACGTCTCGTAGGCGAGCCGGTAGGCGGGAAGCTCCCGCCCGCCCTCGGTGCGGAAGGCGCCGAACGCCGCGAAGTGCCGGTCGCCGACCGGGTCGCCGTCACGCCACGCGCCGGTCGCGGGAGGGCGGCCGAGCAGGAGGCGGGCGTCGGCCTCCGTCACCGGTGCCGAGGGCACGGTGTCTTCGGAGGTCTGCCAGTCCATCACTCCAGTCTCGCCGATCCCGCCGGGGGCGCGCTGACTGTTACAGGTCGGCCGGTGTGGGGTCGTTCCGAGGCGGCGGGTGAAATGGGGGACGCGTGTGGTCGGCACCGGGGTCGTGAGGCAGCCATAGGCGTCCCCGAAGTGGGCGGCCAGGGGGAATCGGGGACGCGTGGGGCCGGGTCCGGGCCAGTCGTGTCGCTGGCCGGGAGTACCTTGCACGCATGGACGTCATGGACTACTTGAAGCAGGGCGACCCGTCGATCCGGTGGCAGGTGCTGCGCGACCTCGAAGGGGCGTCGGGCGACGTCGTCGCGGCGGAGCGGGCCAAGGTCGCGACCGAGGGCTGGGGCGCGCGGCTGCTCGAGCTTCAGGCCGAAGACGGCTACTGGGACGGCGCCGTCTACCGGCCGAAATGGGCCGAACAGTACGCCAACTTCTTCGACACGTGGTCGGCGACCCACTTCAGCCTGCAGTCGCTCATGGATCTGGGGCTCGACCCGCAGACCCCGCAGGCTCGCCGGGCGCTCGACCGCGTCGAGCAGAACGTGCGGTGGGACTACAACGACGAGCTGTACTTCCAGGGCGAGGTCGAGCCGTGCATCAACGGCGTCGCCCTGTCGGTCGGCGCGTATTTCCAGAGGGATGCCTCGCGCATCGCGCACACGATCGTCGAGACGCAGCTCTCCGACGGCGGCTGGAACTGCTGGGCCGAGAACGGCGAGGGGGTCGGGTCGTTCCACTCGACGATCTGCGCGCTCGAGGGGCTGCGCGACTGGGAGGCCGCGACCGGCGGCACCGAGGAGAGCCGCGAGGCGCGCCGACGGGGCGAGGAGTATCTGCTCGACCGGCGGCTGATGTTCCGCGCATCGACGGGCGAGGTCATCGACCCGCGCTTCACGATGATCACCTACCCGACACGGTGGTACTACGACGTCCTGCGCGGCGCCGACTACTTCCGCACAGCGCGGCCCGGGCGGGACGCGCGCTGTACCGAGGCGATCGACCTCATCCGCTCCAAGGCGCTGCCGATGGGCATGTGGAGGATCGAGAACGAGCACCAGGGTGCGACGCAGGTGGCGTACGAGGCCGAGTCCGAGGGGTTCCCGAGCCGTTGGGTCACGCTGCGCGCGCTGCGCGTGCTGCGCTGGTGGGATGCCGGCTGAGCCCATGAGACGACGGATGCCTCGACCCGAAGGGGCCGAGGCATCCGTCGTCCGTCCGGCTCACGTGCCGGCGATGGTGGAGGTCCGTCGCGAGGTCAGGCGCGAGCCGCCTCCGAGACCCGGCGCGCGGCCGCGAGCGCCTGCTCGAGGTCGGCCTTCAGGTCGTCGATGTTCTCGAGGCCCACCGAGAGGCGCACGAGGCCCGGCGTCACGCCGGCCGTGAGCTGCTGCTCGGGCGTGAGCTGCGAGTGGGTCGTCGAGGCGGGGTGGATGACGAGCGAGCGCACGTCGCCGATGTTGGCGAGGTGGCTGAACAGCGTGAGGCTGTTGACGAACTCGCGACCGGCCTCGACGCCGCCCTTGAGCTCGAACGACAGCACCGCGCCGACGCCCTTGGGGGCGTACTTGTTGGCGGCGGCGTACCAGGGCGACGTGGGCAGGCCCGAGTAGTTGACGGATGCCACGTCCTCGAGGTTCTCGAGCCACTCGGCGATCTCCTGCGCGTTCTGCACGTGACGCTCGATGCGCAGCGACAGCGTCTCGATGCCCTGGATCAGCAGCCACGCGCTGTTCGGGGCGATCGCCGAGCCGAGGTCGCGGAGCAGCTGGACGCGCGCCTTGATGATGTACGCGAGTCCGTCGCCGACGGCCGCCGTGTACGAGGCGCCGTGGTACGAGGGGTCGGCCACCGTGAGGCCGGGGAACTTCTCCACGTTCTTCGACCACTCGAAGGTGCCGCCGTCGACGATGACGCCGCCGATCGTGGTGCCGTGGCCGCCGAGGAACTTCGTCGCCGAGTGGATGACGATGTCGGCGCCGTGCTCGAAGGGCTTGATGAGGTACGGCGTGGCGATGGTGTTGTCGACGATGAGCGGGACGCCGGCGGCGTGCGCGAGCTCGGAGACGGTCGAGATGTCGAGGACGTTGATCTTCGGGTTGCCGATCGTCTCGGCGAAGAAGAGCTTCGTGTTGGGGCGGACGGCCGCGCGCCACTCCTCGGCGTCGTCCTGGTTCTCGACGAACGTCGTCTCGATGCCGAGCTTGGCGAGGGTGTACTTGAAGAGGTTGTAGGTGCCGCCGTAGATCGACGACGACGACACGATGTGGTCGCCCGCCTCGGCGATGTTGAGGATCGCGAACGTCGACGCCGCCTGGCCGCTCGCGACGAGGAGGGCACCGGTGCCGCCCTCGAGCGCGGCGATGCGCTCCTCGACGACCGCCTGCGTGGGGTTCTGGATGCGCGTGTAGATGTTGCCGAACTCGGCCAGCGCGAACAGGTTCGCGGCGTGGTCGGTGTTGTCGAACACGTACGACGTCGTCTGGTAGATGGGGGTGGCGCGTGCCTTCGTGACCGGGTCGGGCTGGGCGCCCGAGTGGATCTGCTTGGTCTCGAAACGCCAGTTCTCGGGTGCGGACATGACTGCTCCTGCGGGGTATGAGGGGGCACGCGGCGGGCGTCGCGGCCTCGTCCGAGCGTACGGACGCGCCTCCCGGCCGCCAACGCGGGGGAAATGTTACGTAATCCACCGCGGGGCGCCCGGGCTAGCGTGGAGGCATGACACGACGTGCGGTGGTGACGGGCGCGAGCTCGGGAATCGGTGAGGCGACGGCGCGGGCTCTGCGCTCGTCGGGATGGGATGTCGTCGCGGTCGCGCGGCGGGCCGAGCGCCTGCAGGCCCTCGAGGCCGAGACCGGCGCGGTCGCCTTCGCCGCCGATCTCACGAACCCCGCTGACATCGACGCGCTCGCGGCGTGGCTCGACGAGAGCGGGCCCGTGCACGCCCTCGTGCAGGTAGCGGGCGGGGCGCGCGGCACCGATCGCGTCGAAGACGCGAGCGCCGAGGACTGGCAGTGGATGTACGACGTCAACGTGCTGAGCGCGCAGCGCCTCGTCGCCGCGCTCCTGCCGCTCCTGCGCCAGGCGGCGGTGGGCGGGCACGCCGACACGGTGTTCGTGACCTCCACGGCGGCGCAGACCGCCTACCCGGGCGGCGGCGGCTACAACGCCGCCAAGGCGGCGGAGTCGATGCTCGTCCACGCCCTGCGCCTCGAGCTGAACGGCGAGCCGATCCGCGTCGTCGAGATCGCCCCCGGCATGGTCTACACCGAGGAGTTCACCCTCAATCGACTCGGCGGCGACCGCAACGCGGCCGAGCGCGTGTACCAGGACGTCGAGGCTCCGCTCACCGCGGCCGACGTCGCCGACGTCATCGCCTACGCGGTCAACGCCCCGGGGCACGTCAACCTCGACCTCGTCACGATGCGCCCCGTCGCGCAGTCCGCGCAGCACCTCCTCGCCCGCGGCCCGCTGCGTCCGCGCGATCAGGCGACACGGCCGTGACCGCCCTCTCGCCCACGCGCGTCACCTACCCCGCCGGCGCGACGACGTCGACGGGGACGATCGTGCATGTGACGGATGCCGGGGCCGGCCGCTTCGCCGTCGTGCTCGACGTGACCGCGTTCCACCCCGTCGACACGGCGTGGCCGGATCAGCCCGCCGACCGTGGGACGCTGCGGATCGGCGACACCGTCCACGACGTCGTGGATGCCGTCGTCGGAGCGACCACGGGGGAGGAGCTCCTCCTCGGCCCCGACGTGCCGGTGCGCACCGGCACGGAAGGGTGGACCTTCGTCGTCGCGCACGTCGCCGAGGGCGAGGCGCCCGAGGTCGGCCAGACCGCCGAGGTCGAGGTCGATGCGCAGCACCGGGCGGCGCTCTCGGCCGGGCACACGGCGTGCCACCTCGCCTCGCTCGCACTGGACGCGGCGCTCGCGGAGGCCTGGACCAAGCCCGCCCCGACCGATGCGCTCGGCGCGCCGGCCTTCGACGCGCTGGCGATCCAGGAGTCGCGCATCCGCCCCGACGGCTCGGTCGACACGTACCGCATCGGAAAGTCGCTGCGCCGCAAGGGCTTCGACCCGTCGGCGCTGGGCGATCTGGACGCGCTCGCCGCGCGCGTAGACGCGCTGCTCGGCGAGTGGATCGCCGCCGGCGGCGCCGTGCGCATCGAGACGACGGGCGAAGCGCTCGCCGACCGCCGCACGTGGGTCTGCGAGCTCCCCGGCGCCGAGGTGCGCATCCCGTGCGGCGGGACGCATGTGTCCTCGCTCGCCGACCTCGCGTCGGCGACAGTGGCGTTCCACAGGCGCGAGGCCGAAGGCGGCGTCGAACTCGTCATGACGACGACGGCCGTGCGCTCCTCGGCCGGCGGGGGCGCGGCATCCGTCGTCAGATGACCTGAGACGTGCCGGAGGCGGCCTCCGCTTCGTCCACGGGGCTCTCCGAATCGGCGAAGGCGACCTTCGGCACGAAGAAGAGCAGGATCGCGGCAAGGAATCCGCCGCCCGCGCAGACCGCCCACACGGTCATGTAGCCGCCGAGCGACGCCGCCGTCTGGCTCGCCACGGCACCCGCCCCCGCGGCGAGCACGACACCGAAGACCGCCGAGGCGAACGTGCCGCCGATCGTCTTCGTCGTGTTGGTGAGGGCGGAGGCGATGCCGGTCTGCCCGCGGGGCGCCGCCGCGGCCGCCGCGGCGGGGAGCGCCGCGACGAGCGCTCCCGAGCCGACGCCCGCGATGGAGAGGTTGAGCAGCACCTGCCAGAGCTCGAGGTGGAAGGGGAGGAACAGCGTGTACCCGATGCCGACGAGCGCGCTCGCGCCGATGAGGATGACGCGGGGATTCGCGCGCCGGGACGTGATCGCGAAGAGCACGGCGCCGACGATGAGCGAGACGAGGT
Source organism: Microbacterium sp. F51-2R (assembly GCF_052180235.1). Lineage (GTDB taxonomy): Bacteria > Actinomycetota > Actinomycetes > Actinomycetales > Microbacteriaceae > Microbacterium. Next base: position 3,442,365 of record NZ_CP197470.1, read on the forward strand.
ACACCCCGATGACGTTCGAGCGGGCCGTGGCATCCAGCCCCAGACCGTACCCGAGCGAGGAGTCGGTGCCTGCGTACGTCGAGAGGGGACCCTGGGCGCCGAGGAGGCTGATGCCCACGAGGAACGCCGTCGCCTGGACGGGCCACATCTCGGGCCGCCGGAGCACGCGGATGTCGATCGCGGGATCGTCCTGTCGCAGCTCGTAGCGGACGAACCAGACGAACACCGCGATGCCGGCGGCGAGGAGCCCGACGACCCACCACCACGCGCCGGGGCCGAGGGAGAGTTCGCCGATCATCCGCATGTAGACGAGCGCTCCCGTCACGAGGAGAAGCCCCCACGCGAGGATGACGAAGCCCCCGGTGTCGAGGGACCGGCCCGGGATCGGCTCGGACTCGGGCACGGCGATCCAGATCACCAGGGCGATGAGCGTCACCGCGATCGCGGGGACCATGAGCGTCACGGTGAGGTCTCCGCCCGTCGCGGCGAAGATCCGGCCGGCCGCGAGGGCACCGATGATCGCGCCGGCCTCGAGGCCCACGACGAGGAGCCCCGCGGCGCGGCGCGTCGTCGACACGCCGCGGTTCTGTCGCCGGCCGCGCTCGAAGATGAGCGCGATCTCCAGCGGCAGCCACACGACGTAGAAGCCCTGCAGCGCCCACGCCGCGAGGAAGCTCCAGAAGTCGCCCGCGAAGGCGAGCCACCAGCTGGCGCCCGCCGTGAGGATCGCGGCCAGCAGCAGGATCCGCTTGTGCCCGTACATGTCGCCGAGCTTCGCGAGCACGGGCAGCACGAGCGCCGACAGCAGGAGCTGCGCCGCTTCGAACCAGTTGACGTCGGAGTCGTGGATGCCGAGTTGGCTCACGATGTCGCTGAACAGCGGCACGTAGAACCCTTGAAGGATGCCGCTGGTGAGCTCGACGAGGATGAACCAGCCGATGAGGCCGGCCGTGATGCCGAGCGCGGAGCCGCGCAGGCGATCGGTGGGCGACGTTGACACGAGGGGACCCTACTCCCCGTGGGGCCTTGCGCCTCTCCGGCGCGCTGTCGCCCGGGCGCCGGAGCGGAGGCGCTGGGCTCGCGGCCGCGTGGCGCGTGAGACGACGGCCCGCCGCTTTAGTCTGGAGGGCGTGACGGATGCAGCGGCAGAACGCGACGACACCCTCGCCGACGAGCGGCCCGCGTAGCCGATGGCCAGGACGCTGCCCGAGCTCGCAGAGGCCGGCCTCATCGACCCCGACTGGGCGACGGCTCTGCAGCCCGTCGCCGCCGAGATCGCGTCGCTCGGCGAGCGGCTGCGCGCGGAGGTCTCGGCGGGTCGCCCCTACCTCCCCGCGGGCGACCGTGTGCTGCGGGTCTTCCAGCGCCCGCTCTCCGGTGTGCGGGTGCTCATCGTCGGGCAGGACCCGTATCCGACGCCGGGGCATCCGATCGGGCTCTCCTTCGCCGTCGACCGGCAGGTGCGCCCGCTGCCGCGGAGCCTCTCTAACATCTACCGCGAGCTCGAGACCGATCTCGGCATCCCGCCCGCGCCGCATGGCGATCTGTCGGGGTGGAGCGACCAGGGCGTCATGCTGCTCAACCGCGTGCTGACCGTCGCTCCGGGTGCGCCGGCGTCGCACCGCGGGTGGGGCTGGGAGAAGGTGACCGAGCACGCGATCCGCACTCTGGCGGCCCGCGAGCAGCCGCTCGTGGCGATCCTGTTGGGGAAGGATGCCGCGAACCTCCGCCCGATGCTCGGTGAGACGCCCATCATCGAATCGCCGCATCCGTCACCGCTGTCCGCGAGCCGCGGGTTCTTCGGCTCCCGGCCGTTCTCGCGCGCCAACGCGCTCCTCGAGGGGCAGGGCGCCGCCCCGATCGACTGGGCGATCCCCGCGTAGGCTGGTCGCATGCTGGAGGAGGAGTACGAGCGGTCGCGTCGCCGGCTGCCGCAGCATCTCCAGAAGCAGCCCCAGCCCGAGCGTCCGTTCTCGTACTCGATCCGGCCCGTCGAGGAACGTGACATCCCCGACATCCGCGAGATCTACAACCACTACGTCACGAACTCGGTCGTGACCTTCGACGAGAGCCCCTGGACGATCGCGCAGTGGCGCGCGAAGCTCGCCCACCTGCACAAGCTCGGCATGCCGTTCCTCGTCGCCGAGGCCCCGACAGGCCAGATCCTCGGGTACGCGCTCGTCCAGCCGATGTCGACGAAGAGCGCGTACCGCTTCTCGGTCGAGAACACGATCTACCTCGGCCAGGCCGCCGCGGGCAAGGGTCTCGGCCGCGCCCTGCTGGAGGCCCTCATCGCGGCGTGCGAAGAAGCGGGCATCCGCGAGATGGTCGCCGTCATCAGCGACAAGGGGGCCGAGGCATCCATCGCCCTCCACGAGAAGCTCGGCTTCGTCGAGGTCGGGCGCATGGGCCGCGTCGGGTTCAAGTTCGGCCGCTGGCTCGGCACGATCTACCTGCAGAAGCACCTCAAGCCCGTGAAGAAGAAGGGCCTCTTCGGGCGCTGACCGGAGGGCCGCGACGGCGGGCGCTGAGTGGGCCGGGCCTCAGGCCCGGCTTCTGCCGGCGTTCCAGGTGAGGACGGCGTCGACGAGCTCGCGCCACGGTCCGGTGAGGGCGCGGTCGGGAAGGTCGGCCCGGCGATCCTCGTCGGGGCCGCACTGCGCGCGGATGTTCCACTGGAAGCGGTCGGCGCTGTGCGGGTCGGTCCGCGCGGGCTCGTCCCACGGGCAGCGCGAGATGAGTTCGCTCCAGACGGATGCCTCGTCCTCGCGGGGCTCGGCGGTCCAGGCCTTCGTGAGCCCCGCGAATCCGCCCGTCCGGGTGACGGCGACGACGACGGGCGGCGAGCCCTCGCTCGGCTGCTCGTCGGGCGGCTCCTCGTCAGGCCGCGGGCTTCTCGATTCGCTCATCCCCGATGACGCCGACCTCGGTCCACGCGTCGCGGACGGCCGACACCTCCTCCGATGTGACACCGTACTCCGCTTCGGCCGTCTGGATCGTCGCGGCAGCGAACTCGGCGAAGTCGGTGGTGGGTGTGAGCCCGCCCGACGTGAGGGTGCGGTACCAGATACGCCCCGCCCCTTCCCATGCGTGGCCGCCGAGCGTCAGCGCCGCGAGCGCGAACGCGCGGTTCGGGATGCCGGAGTTGATGTGCACCCCGCCGTTGTCGCCGGTCGTCACGACGTAGTCGCGCATGTGGGCGGGCTGCGGGTCTTTGCCGAGCACGTCGTCGTCGTACGCCGTCCCCGGGTCTTTCAGCGAGCGCAGTGCCCGGCCCTGCACGGCCGGCGTGAAGATCCCCTCGCCGATGAGCCAGCTCGCCTGGTCGGCGGTCTGCCCCCGCTGGTGCTGGTCGGCGAGGGCGCCGAAGACGTCGGAGATCGACTCGTTGAGCGCGCCCGACTGGCCCTGGTACTCGAGGCCACCCGCCGCTTCGGTCACGCCGTGGGTCAGCTCGTGTGCGATGACCGTGAGCGAGTTGGTGAAGCCGGTGAAGATCTGGCCGTCGCCGTCACCGAACACCATGCGCTCGCCGTTCCAGAAGGCGTTGTCGTAGTCGGTGCCGTAGTGCACCGTCGCCAGGAGCTGGCCGCCGGCATCGTCGATGCCGTTGCGGCGGTACGCGTCCCAGTAGAAGTCGAACGTGGCCCCGAGGCCGTCGAACGCCTCGTCGGCGGCCTCGTCGCCCGTCGGCGGATCGTCCTCGCTGCGCACCCTCACGCCCGGAAGCGTCTCGCGACCCCGCGCATCCGAGATCGTGCGGTCGGGTGCGGGGCCCGTCTCGGCGACGAGGCTGCCGTCTTCGCCGATCGAGAGCCGCAGCCGCGACCGCTCGGGGCGGTAGTCGCGCTTGCCGGCGAGCGTCGCCCGCGCCGCCTCGGCGGCATGCGCGAGGTGCGGCTCGGTCGCAGCCGCGATGCGGGCCAGGAGATACGGCGGAACGATCGCGTGCCTCATGCTCCGAGCGTACTGAGCGGGGCCGACACCGCGCCGATCGCCGCAGGTCAGGATGCCTCGGGCCGATCGCGGCGGGTCAGCATGCCGCGGGCCGATCGCCGCGGGTCAGGATGCCGCGGAACCGGGGTCGATCACCGGGATCGACGCCAGGAGGCGCCGCGTGTACGCGGCCTGCGGCTGCAGCAGCACCTTCTCGGTCGGGCCCTCCTCGACGATGCGGCCGTCCTTCATGACGACGACCTCGTCGCACAGGTTCTGCACGACGCCGATGTCGTGCGAGACGAGCACGAGCGTCAGGTTGTCGCGGCGGCGCAGGTCGGCGAGGAGGTCGAGGATCTGCGCGCGCACCGTGACATCGAGCGCCGACATCGGCTCGTCGCCGACGAGAAGACGAGGGCGATGGACGATGGCCCGTGCGATCGCGATGCGCTGCCGCTGCCCGCCCGAGAACTCGTGCGGGAAGCGATCGGCCATCTCGGGTTCCAGGCCCACCTGCCGCAGCACGTCCTGGACGCGCGCGCGCCGGCCCTCGCCCCCGGGTTCGCCGTCGCCCCCGAGGCCGAGGGCCCACAGCGGCTCGGCGACGATGCGACCGACGCTCATGCGGGGATCGAGTGAGGCGTACGGGTCCTGGAACACCATGCCGGTGTCGCGGCGCAGCCAATGCAGCGCGCGGGCGCCGGCCGCGGCATCCACTCTCCGTCCGTCGAACTCGACGGAGCCGGCCGTCGGGGCGTCCAGTGCGAGGAGGAGGCGCACGAGCGTCGACTTGCCCGAGCCGGACTCGCCGATGATGCCGACGGCGCTGCCCTCGGCGACATCGAGGTCGGCGTCTTCGAGAGCGGTCGAGGTGCGGGCCTTCTCGAAGAGCGTGGCCTTGGGGATCGCGAAGCGCCGCGTGAGTCCACGGGCCCGGAGAAGCGGCGGAGCCGGCGACACGGGCCCGGTCACGACACGCCTCCCGAGGGCGCGCCCGGGCCCGTGGCGGATCCGCCCGGACGCCACAGCGTCGCCGTCGCGTCGCGCAGGAGCCCCTGCGTCACGGCCGACGTCGGTGCCGACAGGAGCGTCGCGACCGGCGCCTCCTCGACGACGCGGCCCTCGTCGAGCACGATCCCGTGCGTCGCGATGCGCGACAGCACCGCGAGGTCGTGCGTGATGAACACGAGCGACATGCCGTCGGTCTCGACGAGGGAGAGGAGGAGATCGAGGATCTCGGCCTGGATCGTGACGTCCAGGGCCGTCGTCGGCTCGTCGGCGATGAGCAGCCGCGGCCGGCAGGCGAGGGCGGTCGCGATCGCGACGCGCTGCCGCTGCCCGCCCGACAGCTGATGCGGGTATCGGGCGACGATCCGCTCCGGGTCGGGGAGGGCCACGCGCCGCGCCTCTTCCACGGCCCGCGTCTTCGCCTCGGCGCGGGTCACGCGCTGGTGGATGCGCACCGACTCGGCGATCTGCCTGCCCACCGTGCGGATGGGGTTGAGCGCCGTGCGGGGCTCCTGGAAGACGATGCCGATGTCGTCGCCGCGCAGCCCGGCGAGCTCCTTGTCGGGCAGGCCCAGCAGCTCGCGGCCGTTCCAGCGGATCGATCCGCCGGCCGTCGCCCCGTCGGGGAGGAGTCCCATGATCGCGAGCGCCGTGAGCGACTTGCCCGAGCCCGACTCGCCGATGAGACCGACGCGAGCGCCGTCGGGCACCTCGAACGAGACGCCGTCGACGACACGGCGGCCGGCGATGTCGATCGTGAGGCCCTGCACCTCGAGCGTCACGAGACCACCTCCGGCACGTGCGTGCGGGCGCGCCGCGCCGCCCCGCCGCTTCGCGAGAGCGTCGGGTCGGTCGCTTCGCGCAGCCCGTCGCCGAGCAGGTTGAGGCCCAGCACCGTGAACGTGATCGCGAGCCCCGGCCAGACGACGGAGAGCGGGTACACCGTGATGAACTGCTGCAGCTCGGCCAGGAGCAGCCCCCACGAGGGCTCGGTCACGGGCGCGCCGAAGCCGAGGTACGACAGTCCCGCCTCGGCGAGCACCGCGACGGCCATGGCCCACGAGAGCTGCACGATGAAGACGGGCGCGACGTTGGGCAGGAGATGCCGCACGAGGTTCTGCGCCGGAGTGAGGCCCGCCATGCGGCCCGCCAGCACGAAGTCGCTGTGCAGCACGCGGCGCAGCTCCGGCCGCGTGACGCGGGCGATGTTGACCCCGAAGCCGATCCCGACAGACCAGATGACGACCCACAGCGATCCGCCCCACACGGCCGAGATCATCATGGCGATGATGAGCACCGGGAACGCGATGAGGATGTCGACGAAGACGGCGACGGATTCGCGGATCCAGCGTGCCGTCAGCGCGCCCAGGGCGGCGAGGGCGACCCCCACGACGGTCGCGATGATGCCCGCGCCGACCGCCACGATCACGGTCGTGCGCGCGCCCGCCAGGATGAGGCTCAGGATGTCGCGTCCCGACCCGTCCGTGCCGAAGAGGTGGGGGAGGCCCGGCGGAGCCCACCGTCCGCGTACGTCGACCTGCTGCGGGTCGAACGGCGTCCAGAAGGTCGCGACGACGGCCGACGCGACGACGACGGCGACGACGATGAGCCCGAACCGGCCGGTCGACAGCGCCCACAGCCGGCCGAGCCACGCCCAGCGCGACGGGCGGCGGCGGGACGCGGCATCCGCCCGGCGCGAGCGGCGCGTCTCGGGAACGGGACGAACACTCATGCCGCCTCCCGCTGCCGAGGATCCATGGCGCGGTGGGCGAGGTCGACGACGAAGCCGACGACGAGCACGAAGCCGGTGAGGGCGAGGAGTTCGCCCTGCACCTTCGGGAGGTCGCGCGCGCTCACGTCGGCGACGAGCATGCGCCCGATGCCGGGGAGCGTGAACAGCTGCTCGATCACGACGGCGCCGACGATGATGCCGGCGACCTGGAGGCCGAGCACCGTCACGACCGAGAGGCCGACGTTCGGGAGGCCGTGGCGGATGAGGGCGGCGTCGCGCGTGAGGCCCTTCGCGGCCGCCGTGCGGACGTAGTCCTGCCCGACGGCCTGGAGGGTCGCGCTGCGGACGAACCGCAGGAGCATCGCGCCTTCGACGATGCCGATCGTGAGCGCCGGCAGGACGAGGGACCGCACAGCCGCCGCGGGGTCGGACCATCCCGCCCGCGGAAAGCCCTGCGCGGGGAGCCATCCCAGCCACACGGCGAAGACGACGACGAGGATCATGCCCGCCCAGACGACCGGCACCGCCGCGAGGGCCTGCGAGCCGACGCTCAGGGCCGTCCCCGATGCCCGGCCGCGGCGCATCGCGGAGAGGACGCCGAGGGGGAGGCTGAAGACGAGGGCGATCGTGAGGGCGAGGATCCCGAGGGGGACGGTGACCTGCGCCTTCTCGATGAGCTCGTCGCTGACGCTGGACCCCGTGAGCAGCGACGTGCCGAGATCGCCGCGCAGCACGCCGCCGATCCAGTCGGCGTACTGCATCACGAGGGGTTCGCCGAGCCCGAGGTTCTGCCGGATCGCGTCGATCTGCTCGGGCGTGCTGCTGGTGCCGGCGATCAGCTGCGCGACGTCACCGGGGAGCACCCGCAGCGTCAGGAAGATGAGCACGCTGGCGACGAACAGACCGAGCAGCAGCAGGGTCAGCCGTGTCAGCGTGTACCGGATCACCCCTTGCTCTTGGCCAGCTGCGAGAGGTCGAGGCGCTCGTTCACGTTGATCGAGGGCATACCCGTGATGTTAGTGCCGACCGCCACGACGGAGGCGCCGTTGAAGAGCCAGTCGGCCGCGGCATCCTCCGACACGATCCTGGCCGCCTTCTTCAGCAGTTCGGCCGCCTTGTCGGGGTCGGTCGCGGCGACCGACTGCGCGTAGAGGTCCTGCACCTCGGGGTTGTCGTAGGTGAAGTAGTAGTCCGGGTTCGCCCAGTTCTCGAAGTCTCGGGCCTCGGTGTGCAGCACGAAGCTCAGGTCGTAGTCCTTGTTGATGTAGACGTCGTTGAGCCACGTCGGGAAGTCGACCGAATCGACCTTGAGCGTGATGCCGACGTCGTTGAGGTCGGAGACGAGGATCTGCGCGATGGTCGTCGGGTAGAAGTTCGGGATCGTCAGCGTGAGCGCGAGATCCTTCACGCCCGCCTCCTTCAGAAGGGCCTTGGCGGCTTCGGGGTCGTACGGCGCAACCTTGGAGAGGTTTTCGTAGCCGGGGTCCAGCGACGGGATCGGACCGTACAGGGTCTCGCCCGAGCCCGCCGCCTCGATGAAGGCCTCGTGGTCGATGGCCTGGCGGATCGCCTGGCGCACGCGCGCGTCGGCGAGGGGCCCGGAGGTCTGGTTGAAGGCGAGCGTGCCCTTGTCGGTCGAGGCGCCGAGCACGAGCTCGAAGTCGCCCCCCGCCTCGATCTTGTCCTTCAGGTTCGCGTCGAACCCGGTCACGACGTCGACCTCGCCCGCGAGGGCGGCGTTGAGAGCGGCCTGATTGTCGGGGATGTAGTCGAAGACGACCTCGCCCACCTTGGCCGCATCGCCCCAGTACGCGTCGTTGCGGGTCAACGTGATGCTGTCGCCCTGGCGCCAGCTGCTCAGCACGAAGGGTCCGGTGCCGTTGGCCTTGGTCTTGTAGTCGACGGTGTCGCCCTCCTTGAGGACGAGCCCTGCCCGGCCGGTGAGGTTCCACAGCAGCGTCGAGTCGGGAGCGCTGAGGGTCAGCGTGATCGTCTGGCCGTCCGCCGTGATCGTCTGCACGTTCGCGAGCCGCGACGAGTCCGACCACTCCGGCGTGTTCTTGCGGGTCGTGAGCGACCACACGACGTCCTGCGGAGTGAGCGGCTGACCGTCCTGGAACGTCACGCCGTCGCGGAGGGTGAAGGTGTAGGTCAGCCCGTCGTCCGAGATCTTCCAGTCGGTGGCGAGCGAGGGCACGATGTCCTGCTCGGGCGTGCGCGCGACGAGCCCCTGGTAGACGTTGTCGATCAGGATCTGGTCGAGGGCGGCACCCGCCGTCTGGCGGATGTCGAGGTTGCTCGGCTCGAGGACGAGACGGATGACCGCGGACGCGTCGGGGTCGGGCGCTCCCGTGCTGGTGGGCGTGCTCGTCGTGCCGCCGGTGGTGCACGCCGAGAGGAGCAGTGCCCCGGCGGCGAGGAGGGCGGTCGCGGCGAGTGCTGTGCGGCGAAGCATTGCTGTCCTTTCGGGAGGATCCGGTGCATCCGAGGCGCGGGAGTTCGCGGTGCCGAGCGCGTTCCGGCGCTCTTCGTGCCGAGTGACCAGCCTAGGCAACCTGCGAGGGTGGCGAGCGCCGCTCGCCGGACAACGAAACAGAAGTGTTAGCGCCTGCGCGCCAGGCCGGCGACGAAGCGCGCCAGGTCGACGGGCCGCTCCTCCTGCACGTTGTGGCCCGACTCCATTTCGACGACGGATGCCGCGGGCACCCGCTCGCGGAACGTCAGGGTGTCGTCATCCGTCAGATATCCCCGCGTTCCGCGCACCAGCGTGAGTGGCGCGGTGATGTCTGCGAGGTCGGTCCAGCCGCTCTCGGAGAGCACCGAGGCGAGGGCGTCCGTTCTGCTCGCCGCCTCCTCGGCGAGCTCGCTCGAGGCGGCCATCGCGTTGGCGAGATGGGCGAAGTGGTGCTTCCACTCCACGCGGCCGTCGGCGCGCACGCGGCTGTTGTGGAAGACGCCGCGCTCGGCGGCCGTGCGCGAACCGCCGAGTCCGAAGGCCAGCGCGCGCTCGACGAGCTCGTCCCGTGACGCCCAGTCGGTGGGGCCCGCGAAGAACTGCCGCAGCTGCGACGCTCCGCCCTGGGGGTCCAGGCCCGGCGTGATGTCGATGACGACGACCTCCCGCACGAGCTCGGGGCGGGAGGCCGCCACCGCCGCCGCCGTGAGGCCGCCGAGCGACTGCCCGACGAGCACCTGCGGCCGGTCCGTCCACGCCGCCATGCCCTCGGCGACGTCGGGGGCGAGCGTCCGCCCGGTGTAGGCGGCGTCGGCACGCCACGACGAGTCGCCGTGACCGGGGAGGTCGATCGCGAGGGCGGGGAGTCCGAGCGCGAGGATCGTCGTGTCCCACGTGTGGGCGTTGAGCCCCGCGCCGTGGAGGAACGTCACTTCGGGCGCGGCTTGGCCGTAGCGCAGCGCACTGAGCGTGCGCCCGTCGTCGAGTGCCAGCGTGAGGCGCTCGCCGCGGGGGACGGGGGCGTCGAGGCCGATGTCGGCGGACTGGTCGGGAAGGAACGAGAACTCGTCGGCGGGATCGCTCACCCGGCCATTCTGCCGCGCGGGCCGGGGCCGAGGCATCCGTGGTCGTCATAGGCTGAAAGGCATGAGCGAAGAACGTCGCGTCCACCTCTCCCGCTCGGCCCCGGACGCCTACAAGACGCTCGACGCCTTCTCGAAGACCGTGGGGGGCATCGCGGGCGAGGCGGGGATCGACGATCGGCTCAAGGAGCTCGTGCAGATCCACGCGTCGCAGCTGAACGGCTGCGCGTTCTGCGTGCGCGTGCACGTCGACCGGGCCGTCGCAGCCGGCCTCGACGCCGACCTCATCGCGCAGCTGGCGACGTGGCGCGAGTCCGGCGTGTTCACCGAGCGCGAGCGAGCCGCCCTCGAGCTCGCTGAGGCCTTCACCTTCATCCACGACGGGGGAGTGCCCGACGAGGTCTACGACCACGTCGGCGGCATCCTCAGCGAGGACGAGTACGTCGCGCTGAGCTGGATCCTCGTGTCGATCAACGCCTTCAACCGCGTCGCGATCGCCGGCCGCTACCCCGTGCCGCCGCGCACCCGCAGCAAGGCATGAGCGATCCGCTCGTTCCCGGCGCCGTCAACCTGCGAGACGTCGGGGGACTCCCCGCGGGCCGCGGCCGCACGCGGTCGGGCGTCCTCTACCGGTCGGGAAATCTGGCGCAGCTCGAGCAGCCGGGGGTCGAGGCGCTCGCCGGGCTCCGGCTCCGCCGCATCATCGACCTCCGCGACGACGAGGAGGTCGCCCACGCCCCGAGCCGGCTCGGCACGCTCGAGATCACGATGCAGCGCGCGCCGCTGTTCCTCGGGTCGGTCGCCTCGTTCTTCCAGGACGACATCCCGCTCGACGAGATGTACCGGCGGATCGTCGACGATTCGGCGAGCCGGGTCGTCGAGGTCGTGCGCGGCATCCTGGCCGACCAGCCCGTGCTCGTGCACTGCACCGTCGGCAAGGACCGCACGGGGGTGACCGTCGCGCTCGCCCTCGCGGCGGCGGGGGTCGACCGCGAGGCGGTCGTCGCGGACTACGCGCGCACGGAGGCCTTGCTGCCGCCGTGGCGCAACGCGCACGTCGTCGCGAAGCTGCGCGAGATGCATCCGGAGGCCGTCCACCTCGAGGACCTCGCGACCCGCTCGCCCGCGCCTGTCATGACCGCGCTCCTCGACGACCTCGCGGCGAGGTTCGGATCGCCGGCGGAATACCTGCGCGCGCACGGGATGACGGATGCCGAGCTCGACGCGCTCGGCGACGTCCTCGTCGCCGGTACCTGAGGGGTTGCTCAGGTTAGGCAACCCTATCCTCGCGGTATAGTGGGGATCGAGATGACCGACACCACCGAGCACAACGCCGCCGCCTGCCGCGCGTCGCGGCACACACGGGTGCAGCATCTCATCACGGCCGACGAGTCGTCCCTGGCCGAACTCCAGGCCCTGCTGGCCACGCTGCCGATCTGCTCGACGGGTCGCATCTTCATCGAGATCCCGGATGCCTCGTGGCAGGCCTCGCTCTCGGCGCCGGCGCGCATGGTGGTCGCGTGGCTCGACCGCTCGCGGCGCAGCGGCGACCCGGGAACCGGCAGGGCGTGCGCGCCCGGCCAGGCGCTGACCCGCGCCGTCACGGCGTGGGCCGACGAGATGCTGTGCACCGACGACGACCACACGCGCATCCATCTGCTGGGCGGCTACCTCGGAACTGCCGACATCGTCGACCACCTCACTGAGCGCCTCGGCATCCCGGTCTCCTCTATCCACGCCCCCGCGGAGTACAACCTCACCAACGCCGGCTGACGCCGGCTGGCGCACCGAGGCCCTTGACGCCCCCGTGCCGCAGGAGTTCGATGGGCGCCGACGGGCGATGGCGCCCGCCGACTCATGTGCAAAGGGGAAGTAATGATGCGCAAGAAGCTGATGCTGGGGATTGCCGTGGGGACGATGCTCGCACTCGGAGGCGCCGGCGGCGCGTTCGCGGGCGAGATCGGCGGCAACGGACAGGAGACGCAGGGCCCGAGCCATGCCAATTCGGCATGCGTGTACTCGGGGCTCGAGGACGGATCAGAGGGTGGGCCCTCGGGGCCGGGCGTGACGCAGAACTGGGGTCAGATCCCCCAGGAGCTGCGCAAGGCGTGGAGCACGCGCGGCGCGTCGCAGGTGAACACGCCCTTCGGCGAGGAAGGGTGCAACGCCCACCTCTACCCGAGCAAGTAGCAGTCGCAGAGGTGCGGCAGGCTCGCCTGCCGCACCTCCCGCGTGTCAGGGGGGCGCGCGCCGCCGCGTGGCCGGGGCCGGCGCCCGTGCGTCAGGACGTCGTGCGCCGCGCCGGGCGTCGCGGCACGTAGTTGCCGGCTTCGAGCCCGGCCTCGATCTCGAAGCGGTTGCGAAGCGCATCGCGCCCCGCGAGGAGGTAGAGGAACGGCATGAGGAGGCCGTAGCGCCGCCACTGCCGCGCGTGGACGGCCTCGTGCTCGAGGAGCCGATCGGACGGATCGGCCTCGCCGGTGAGGAAGCATCCGCCGACGCACACGCCACCGCGCGCGAACGTCCAGCCGGGAAGGCCGCGGAAGATCCAGAGCCCGTGGCGTCTCTCGACCCGGCCCGTGCTCCACAGGCCGCCCCAGATCCAGCCGACCGCCGTGCCGTACCAGTAGCCGACGCGGCTGATCGGCGAGTCGAGGAGGAAGGGCGGGATGAACCGGTCGAACCGGCGCCCGCGCTCGACCGCCCTCTCGGCGGCGGCCTCCCATCCGGCCGGAGGCGTGGGGATGGGGCTCACGCCAGCGCCCCGACGACGCGGAGGATGGCGCCGAGGTCGTCGCCCGCCGCGGCCGGCGAGCTCGGCGCGAAGCCGGCGATCGTCGCGCCGACGAGGGGCGCGACCTCGCGCACCGCGCCGATCGCCGCGACGAGCTCGGCCACGCTCAGTCCGAAGGGCACGGGCGCCATGACGCCGGTGAGGGTCGCGGGGTCGAGTACGTCGAGATCGACGTGGATGTACACGCCGGTCGGGCCGATCGCCCGCACGGCCGCCGCGAGGGCATCGGGCGAGGCGAGCTCGGGCGCGTCGAGGATCGTGAGCCCGATCGCGTCGGCGCGCGGCTCCTCCTCGGCGTCGTAGTCGCGGGCTCCGGCCAGCACGATCCGGTCGGGTGCGACGAGGCCGGGCTCGAGCGCAAGGCCCTCCGGTCCCTCGCCGAGGACGGCGCTCAGCGCCATGCCGCCGAAGGCGCCGGAGTGCGAGGAAGACGCCGTGTGGAGGTCGGGGTGCGCGTCGAACCAGACCACCGCGAGCCGCTCCTCGCGGCGGGCGGCGACGCCGATGGGCCCGACGCTGACTCCGCAGTCGCCGCCGACGACGATGACGGGCGGTTCCTCGGCCGAGAGCGTCGCCGCGACGATCTCGCTCGTGCGCAGCAGTGCACTGTACCGGTGCACACCCGTCTCGAGCTCCTCACCGGCCTCGAGGGGCACGTCGATCGTCGTGCAGGCGTTTCGCGGCAGGTCGCCCGCGATCGCCTGGGCGCCGTCGATGAGCTGCATCGCGCGAGGGGAGGGTGAGCCCTGCCACTGGGGGACGATCAGGAACCGAGCCATCCTCACATCATTCCTCAGCGCGGGGCTCGACGGTCCGCCGCCATGCGAAAGGGCGTCGCGACATGGTGTCGCGACGCCCTTTCCCGGCACTGCTTACGGCGTGTACGGCGCGCTGGGGGCGTCGATGGCCGCCTGGCTCGGCGCCTGTCCGCCCTTGAGGGCCGCGAGGCGCGCCTCGACCTCGGTCAGCTCGCCGACGTCCTCGAGCTGGTTGAACTGGGCGTCGATGCTCGAGGCCGCGAGCTCCTGCTTGCCCTGTGCGAGCGCCTCCTGGCGGCGGATCTTGTCTTCGAACCGCCCGAGCTCGCTCGTCGGGTCGAGCACGTCGATCGACTTGACGGCGTCGTGCACCTTGATCTGCGCTTCGGCGGTCTTGGCGCGGGCGAGCAGTTCGGAGCGCTTCGCCTTCAGCTGCTCCAGCTTCTGCTTCATGCCGTTGAGGCCGTCCTTGAGCTTGTCGACGACCTCGGTCTGCGACGCGATCGTCGGCTCGACGGCCTTCGCCTGGTTCTCCTCGCTGATCTGGCGCTGGAGGGCGATCTTGGCGAGGTTGTCGAACTTGTCGGCGTCGGCGATGTTGCCCTGGCCGCGCAGCTGGTCGGCCTTGCGCGATGCCGCGAGGGCCTTGCTGCCCCACTCCGAGGCGGCCTGGACGTCCTCCTGGTGGTCGCGCTCGAGCAGACGCAGGTTGCCGATCGTCTCGGCGATCGCCGACTCGGCGTCGGCGATGCTGTTGGTGTAGTCGCGCACCAGCTGGTCGAGCATCTTCTGCGGGTCCTCGGCCGAGTCGATGAGCGCATTGACGTTCGCCCGGACGAGCGTGGAGATGCGACCGAAGATGGACTGCTTTGCCATCGGTTCTTCCTTCCTGTCGAAGTGTGTGATTCACGGATGCCGGGGGCCGGCGTCCGTTCGAGGAGTCCTCAGAAGCGGCCCCCGCCGCGACGGGCGCGCGTGCCCCCGCCGCCGAAGCTTCCCGGGCGCATCCCGCCGCCGGACGACATGCCGCCGCCCCCGCCGAAGATGCTCCCGCCGCCGAAACCGCCGGAGCGGCCGCCGCCGAGCACGGAGTTCAGCACGATGCCGCCGAGGACGGCGCCCAGCATGCCGCCGCCGCCCTGCGAGGCGCCCATTCCGCCCGACCCGCCCATCGGGCCGAACATGCCGCCGCCCGGCCCGCCCTGTGCTCCGAACGACCCGACGTCGTTCTGCGCATACTGGATCGCCTGACCCGCGAGCTGATCGGCGCGCTGCGCGAGCTGCAGCGCGCGCTGGGGATCGGACGTCTGCAGCTGCTCGGCCTGCACGAGCGAGGCGCCCGCCTCGGCCAGCCGCGTCCGCGCCTCGGCGCCGACGGCTCCGCGGCGCGCGGTGATGTAGTCCTCCGCCGCCGACACCTGCGCGCGCGCCTGCATGATCGTCTGGCCGAGCATCTGCTGCGCGCGTTGCGCCTGCGCCGCGGCATCCCGCACTCCCGCGATGACGGCGTCGATCTGGGCGTTCGCGCCCTCGAGCGCCTGCAGCGCGGCCAGCGGCCGGCGCTGCGTCGCACCCAGCAGAGCGCGGGCGGCGTCGAGCTGCTGCCGCGTCGCCGTCACCGTGGCGGCGACATGGCCGTCGGGGTCGGGGAGGGCGGCTGCCGCCGCGATGTCCTGCTCCAGTTCGGCGACGAGGGCCTGCGCGCGCTGCTCGCCCTCGGCGAGGTCGCGTGCGAGCTTGTCTATCGCGTCCTCGAGGAGCGTCGCCTGGCCGACCGCGTCTTCGGCGGCGCGGATGCTGACGGCCGCCTCGCCGCCGTCGCCCGCGCCGATGGCGGCCTGCGCGGCCGCGAGCTGCGTGTCGGCGAACGCGATGCGGTCCTTCGCCTGCTCGGGGTTGTCGGCGACGGTCGCGAGGGCTTCGGGGGCGTAGGACTGGGCGAGTGCCGCGAGGTGCGCAGCCGCGGCATCCAGCGCCCCCGCCGCCGTCGCCCGCTGCTCCTGCACGCGCGCGAGGGCCTCGGGGGCGTTCTGCTCGAGCTTGCGCAGTTCGTCGAAGGCCTCGGCCTTCTCGTCGAGGCCGCGGTTGGCCTCCTCGAGGAGGCGCAGGATCTCGGTGTTCCACGCCCGCACCTGATCCTCGGTGTCGGGCGTCGAGTCGTCGAGCTGCTGCTGGATCGTGAAGGCGTGGGTGAGGTTGCCCTTGGCGGTCTCGAGCGCCTGCGCGAACTCGACGGTCGCGTCATCCCCGAACTGTGCCTTGGCGAAGCCGAGTTCCTGCTCGCTGGTCTTGACGGCGTCGTCGGTCTGGACGAGGGCGGCGGATGCCTGGCGTGCGAGCTCCTCGGTGGTGACGGGCGGCAGGGCGGGACCGCCGGGCGCTCCCGTCGCGCCCGGCACCTGCGCGCGGCGCCGGCGGCGCACGACGATCCAGATGATGACGCCGACGATCCCGGCGAGGAGGACGACGACGAGGATGCCGGGGAAGAGGCCACCGCCTCCGCCGCCGTTGACCGCCGAGGTGAGGCCGTCCGCGGCCGCGTCGACCGCTCCGCCCCAGTCGCCAGCCGCGAGCGTGGGCTGGATCTGCTGCTGCTCGATCGAACCGAGCTCGTTCTCCGAGACGGGACCCGACGAGTCGCCCGACAGGTAGAACGTCCGTCCGTCGGTCGCGACGGCGAGGAGGTACTGATTGGGGCCGAGACCGTTCGCGGTGGCCGTCTCGTTGGCCCAGCTCGCGGCATCCGACGGATTCGTGAAGGCGTCGACGTACACGACCCACAGGTCGACATCGGTCTCATCCGAGAGCTGCTGCAGCCGCTGCTGGGCGGCCTGCTCCTCAGACCCCGACAGCACGTCGGACTGGTCGACGACGTACGTCGAGCCGAGGGTCACGGGGTCGGTGGCCCAGGCGGCGCCACCCCCGCCGATGAGGAGCAGCGAGAGAGCTGCTGTGAGCGCGAGTGTGCGTCGCGCGGGCATCGCGTCCCCCTCCTCGGGAGCCGTGGACCCGCCCCCGAGGCGAGTCTATTCACGCGGCGGCATGCATCGGTAGGGGAGCCCAGCCCCTTGACAGGAGCGGGTCGCTGCGTGGCCTTCGGCGGAGGCGCAGGTACGCTGACCGCTTCGGAGGGCAGATGGACGATCGATACGGCACCGATGTGCTCGCGACCGGCTGGCGCAAACAGTTCCAGAAGGAGCTGCCTCGCGTGCCGGCGGAACCCGACCTCGTCGTCGAGGTCGCGGACGGCGGTTTCTGCGGTGCCGTCACGGCCGTCCGCTCGGGCACCGTCCAGCTCGAGGACCGCCACGGCCGCCGCCGGCTGTTCCCGCTCGGTGCGGGGTTCCTGGTCGACGGTGAGGATGTCGTGCTCGTTCCGCCCGCGCCGAGGGCGGCCACCGGCCCGGCGCGCACGGCTTCGGGGTCGTTCGCGGCACCCGATGCGCGGGCGCGCGTCGCGCGCGCGAGCCGCATCTTCGTCGAGGGGCGTCATGACGCCGAGCTCGTGGAGAAGGTCTGGGGCGACGACCTGCGGGTCGAGGGGGTCGTCGTCGAGTACCTGCAGGGCGTCGATCTGCTCGAGGCCGCGCTCGACGAGGAGCCGCCGAGCGCCGAGCGCCGCTACGGCGTGCTGGTCGACCACCTCGTGCCGGGGTCGAAGGAGTCGCGCATCGCGGACGGCATCCTGCGAGGACGGCACGGCGCCCACCTCAAGATCGTCGGCCACCCCTACATCGACGTGTGGCAGTGCGTCACCCCGCGCGCCCTCGGCATCGCGGCGTGGCCCGAGATCCCCCGGGGCATCGAGTTCAAGGTCGGCGTGTGCCGGGCCCTCGGCTGGCCCTCGCGCGACCAGGCCGACATCGCCCGCGCCTGGCAGCGGATCCTCGCGGCCGTGAAGACCTACCGAGACCTCGAGCCGTCGTTCCTCGGCCGGGTCGAGGAGCTCATCGACTACGTCACGGCCTGAGCCGCGGCATCCGTCGTCGCCGTCGCGCTGCTGCCGGGCCGTGCGCGCCGGGGCGTGCGCGCCGGGGCGTCGCGGCGGCTTCGTTAGCCTGGAGGGGTGCCCGACCCCACCCGCGACGCCCCCGACAGCTCCGCCGAGCCCCGCACGTTCCGCGATCGGCCGGTGTCGTTCGTGCGGCGCAGCGGCCGCATGTCGGAAGCGCAGGAACGCGCCTGGTCGGAACTCGCCGCCCACTACGTGCTGACGGTGGAGCGGGATGCCGCGGCCACGAGCGTGCGGCCGGGTGCGACCGTCGACCCCGTCGCCGTGTGGGGGCGCGAAGCGCCGCTCGTCGTCGAGATCGGATCGGGGCAGGGCCACGCGATCGTGCATGCCGCGGCATCCGCCCCCGACCGCGACTTCCTCGCGATCGAGGTGTTCAAGGCGGGACTGGCGCGGACGATGCTCGACGCCGACAAGGCCGGCGCGCAGAATCTCCGTCTCGTCGAGGCGAACGCGCCCGAGGTTCTGCAGCACCTTCTCCCCGAGGCGGCAGCCGCCGAGCTCTGGGTCTTCTTCCCCGATCCGTGGCACAAGAAGAAGCACACCAAGCGGCGGCTCGTGACGCCGGCGTTCGCCCGCATCGCGGCCGGTGCCGTCCGCGACGGCGGATTCGTGCGCCTCGCGACCGACTGGGAGGAGTACGCCGAGCAGATGCGCGACGTGCTCGACGCCTCGCTGGACTTCGAGCGCGCGTTCGACGGCGACTGGGCCGAGCGCTTCGAGGGCCGGGTGCTCACGGCCTTCGAACGCAAGGGCGCGCGCGCGGGCCGGTCGATCCGCGATCTGACCTACCGCCGTCGCCCCCGCGTCGCGCACGGCGGCGCCGCGCACGACAAGCCCGCCGCCGCGGCAGGGGCCTGATGCCGTCCCACTCGGCCGCGCCGCTCCCCGTCAGGCCCGCGTGGTCCTTTGGGCTCGCCCCGGCGCTGCTCGCGTGCCTGGCCGCACCCGCCTTCTTCGTCCTGCGCATCCCGTGGGTCGGCTGGGCGCTCCTGGCGGCGGCGCTTCTGACAGCGCTCCTCCTCGAACGCCGGGCGGCGCCGGCGACGGATGCCGCGTCCCGCACCGATCGCGACGTCGAGGTGCGCGCCGGATCGGCGCTCGCGACGGCACGGCTCGTCGGCGTGCGCCGCGCGCCGAGCCTCGTGCGCGACCTCTCGCTCATCGCCGTGGGCCTGCTCATCGTCAGCGCGATCCCGCTGAAGGCCGAGCTCGACAACGTCGCGATGGTGCGGTTCGGGCTCGCGCTGGGTGCGGCCGTCGCCGTGCCGTATGCACTGTCGCGCTGGGCGTACCGCGACGGGGCGATCGGATTCCCGTGGCGCGGGGGAGGGCGCTGGACGACGTTCCAGTGGACGTGGCTCGTCCTCGTCCTCGTGCTCGCGTGGCTGATCCTGCCGTTCTACTTCATCACGTCCGGCGTCTACATGAACTGGCCCGTCGTCGACACCCCCGACCTCATCGCGCGGCTCTTCGTCGGAGTCGGGACCGTCGGCATCTGGGACGAGCTCTTCTTCATCTGCACCGTCTTCGCACTGCTGCGCCGGCACTTCCCGGACTGGCAGGCGAACGGGCTGCAGGCCATCGTCTTCGTCTCGTTCCTCTGGGAGCTCGGCTACCAGGCGTGGGGTCCGCTCCTGACGATCCCGTTCGCGCTGCTGCAGGGCTTCATCTTCGTGGCGACCCGCTCGCTCGCGTACGTCGTGACGGTGCACCTCCTCTTCGACGCCATCGTCTTCCTCGTGCTCGTGCACGCCCACAACCCGGGCGTGCTGGACTGGCTCTTCCTCCTCTGACGGCGGCCGGGCCGTCCTGACCGTGCACCGGGTGCGTGAGCCGCCGACGGTGGTGCGGGATGCCGCGGCCTTCGCGGTGGCCCGGTCCGAGGCATCCGTCGCCCGCGCGGGAGGTGGTTCACTCGGGAGCAGCCGAGCGAGGAGGACGCCATGGGCTCGACCAGGGTGGGTTTCGTGGGACTCGGCGTCATGGGGCAGCCCATGGCGCTCAACCTCGCGCGGGCCGGGGTGCCGCTCGTCGTCTGGAACCGCACCCCCGCCCGCGCCGAGCCGCTGCGCGCCGCGGGTGCGCACGTCGCCGGCACCGTGGAGGAGGTCTTCGCGTCGTGCGAGGTCGTCATCTCGATGCTCTTCGACGAGCGCTCGACCGACGCGGTGCTCGGTCGCGGCTCGCCGCGCTTCGCCGGCCTCGTCCGCGGCCGTCTGCTCGTGCAGATGGGGACGATGTCGGCCGACTACTCCGTCGCCCTCGCGCACGACGTCGAGGCGGCGGGCGGGCGGTTCGTCGAGGCCCCCGTCTCGGGGTCGCGCGGGCCGGCCGAGCAGGGCGCCCTCGTGGGGATGCTCGCGGGGGAGCCCGACGACGTCGCGCTCGTCGCCGAGATCATCCGGCCGCTGTGCGCCGAGATCGTCCCGTGCGGCAGGCCCCCGGCCGGCCTCGCGATGAAGTTCTCGGTCAACGTGTTCCTCATCACGATGGTCACGGGCCTCGCGGAGTCCTACGCCTTCGCGGAGCGCCACGGCCTGGACACGGTCGCGCTGACGCGCATCCTGGATGCCGGTCCCATGGCGTCGTTCGTCTCGCGGAGCAAGCTCGACAAGCTCCAGAGAGGCGACCTGTCGCCGCACGCCTCGATCTCGGACGTGCTCAAGAACTGCCGCCTCGTCACGGCGGCGGCACGCTCGGCCGGGGCCGCCGCGCCCCTCATGGAAGCCAGCGAGCGGCTCTATCTGGAGGCCGTCGAGCGGGGTGAAGGAGGCGGCGACATGATCGGAGTCGTGGCCTCGCTGCGGCACCGGAACGGCGCCGATCCTTCACCTTCAGCTTTATCGTGAAGCGACTTCGGAAAGCCCTCTTGACGCTGTCGGCAAGCGGCGTATCCTCACTCGTGTAGACAGAAACCAGAGACGAGAAACTCGAAAGAGGATCAGACACAGAAACCGAAATCTGCACTGACGATCGCCCCGAGGCTTCGGCCCCGAGGCGATCTTCATTTGTGCGGGGACGCATGCCGCGGCCCGCCGCCTGGCCCGCGCGATCCCCGGGGGATCCTCCGCGTCCCCTTTCCTCTCCTTCGGCGTGTCGATAGCGTCGAGACGCCGTACGACATCGGAGTCGTCCGGCTGAGAGGAAATGTCATGCCGTCTACAAGACGTCGGGCACTCGCCGCCCTCGCCGCGGGAGCCCTGGCAGTATCCGTCGCTTACGCCGCACCTGCGTACGCGGCACCGAACAACAATTCGGTGAAGAAGATCACGAAGGCCGTCACCCTCGAGGGGGTGATGACTCATCTCGAGGCACTGCAGGACATCGCCGACGCGAACGGCGGCGACCGAGCCGTCGGGCGACCTGGATTCCGGGCATCCGTCGACTACGTCGTGGGGCAGCTCACGGCCGCCGGCTACACGCCACAGGTGCAGCCCTTCGAATTCGAGTACACGGAGGACAACTCCGAGCTCATCCGCGTCTCGCCCAACCCCCGGACGTTCGTCGAGGGGACGGACTTCCTGCGCAACTCGTTCGACACCGGCACGCCCCAGGGCACAGCCACGGGCACTCTGGTTCCCGTCGGTGTCGTCGTCCCCGCGGCAGGCCTTCCGGCCAACAGCAATACGAGCGGCTGCGAGGCGGGGGACTTCGCCGGCTTCCCGGCGGGTGCCATCGCGCTCGTGCAGCGCGGCTCGTGCGGATTCGCCGTCAAGGTGCTCAACGCCCAGGCGGCAGGCGCCGGCGCCGTCATCGTGATGAACGAGGGTCAGCCGGGCCGCACGGGACTCGTCGGCATGATCGGCGATGCGACGGGCCTCGCGATCCCCGCCGTCTTCGCGACGTCGGCGGCCGGTGAGGATCTCGCCTCCACCCCCGGAGCGACCGTCACCGTCACGGTCGACTTCCTCTCCGAGACGCGGACGGCGTGGAACGTCATCGCCGAGACGAAGGGCGGCAATCCGGGCAACGTCGTGATGGCCGGGGCGCACCTCGACAGCGTGCAGGATGGCCCGGGAATCAACGACAACGGCTCGGGCAGTGCGGCGCTCCTCGAGACCGCGATCCAGATGCAGAAGGTCAAGCCCAACAACACCGTGCGCTTCGCCTGGTGGGGCGCCGAGGAGGAGGGTCTGCTCGGTTCCAACCACTACGTGGAGGTGCTGCCGGAAGCGGATGCCGCGAAGATCGCGCTGTATCTCAACTTCGACATGGTCGCCTCGCCGAACTACACCTTCGGCGTGTACGACGGCGACAACTCCGGTGGCACGGCACCCGCGGGCTTCATCCCGCCGGGGTCGGCGCAGATCGAGGACGTGTTCGAGGCGTACTACGCGAGCGTCGGCGAGCCCTTCACGGATACCGACTTCTCGGGTCGCTCCGACTACGGCGCGTTCATCGCCGCCGGTATTCCGGCGGGGGGCCTGTTCACCGGCGCCGAGGTACCCAAGACGGCCGAGGAGGCGGCCATCTGGGGCGGTACCGCCGGCGTCGCACTCGACCCGTGCTACCACCAGGCGTGCGACGACATCGGCAACCTCAGCGCGCACGCGCTCGACGTCAACGCCGACGCGATCGCCGCCGCGGTCGTCACCTTCGCGTTCGACACGTCGACCGTGAACGGCGTCCGCTCGCCGGGCAAGTCCCACGGCGCGGGCAAGAGCATGGACGCTCTGACGGACCGGAGCGCCGCCTAGGCATCCGTCCGGAATCTGCGGCGAAGCGGCCGTCCCACCGGGGCGGCCGCTTCGTCGTGTCGCGCGTGGAAGGCGGTCAGCCGCCGACGACGGAGGCGCTCGTGGCGCTCCGCCGCGCGAGGAGCGAGCGCACCACGAGCCCGATCGCCGCGACGAGGACGGTGACGACCAGAGGAGGGATGACGATCTCCGGGAGCGTGAGCGCCGCGACGAAGACCGCCAGGCCGTACTCGCGCATCTCGTCGAGATCGTTGGCGAGCACTCGGCTCCCCGCGGCGTTGCCGATGCCTGTCTGGATCGCCGGCACGATCCACACCAGCAGAAGACCGAAGAGCGCCGCTGCGACGCGTCCGAGGGTGTCGATGCCGCCCCACGCGATCGCGAGGCCCACGAGCACCGGCGGGATCCACCGCAGCATGCCCAGGAAGGCGTAGATCTCGTTCGAGCCGACCGTTCCGAAGGGCACGATGAGTCCGCTGAGCCACGGCCCCAGCGCGAGGGCCGCCATGCTGAGCCCCGCGACGGCGCCGCCGCGGGGCGCTTTCGCGATGAGGAGGAAGGTCAGGATGCCGAACCCGGCGGCCAGCGCCGCGACGAGTGTGAGGGCCGCGACGTAGAAGGCGGATTCGCTGCGCTGCTGCACGCCTGCCGCCACGACGCTCGCCGTCTGCACGATCGCGGTGAACTGGACCGCGACGACGCCCACGAGCACGAGCGCGGGACGAGGCATCCGTCCTCGCAGCACGCGGGCGGCGAGACCGCCGGCCGCGGCGCCGACGACGAGCAGCCCGACGATGAGCGTGATGGCGTACTGGCTGAAGGGCAGCAGGGCGATCGGCATGTCGCCGGGGAGTGTGGAGCTCGCCCAGAGGTTCTGCAGCGGAAGCCGCATGCCCGTGATGATCCAGGGGAGGAGGCCCACCAGGGCCGCGCCGGCCCCGATGAGAAGGGCGGCCCACCACGGCAGGGGCGGGGCCGAGGCATCCGTCGTCGTGTAATCGGTCGTCACTGATCGCACTCCTTCTGCTTCCCCCCGGGACCCGCTCCACGCTACGGGAGACGCGGACGAGGCCGACGCGGCGCTCCGACTAGCGGCATTCTCACGCCGTGGCAACCCCGCGACGGGAAGGGGGTCGAGCGACTAACAAGGAACAGTGAAGGTTCTGGCATACGCGGGTGGAGAGTACTTGACCGGCGACGACATCGCGGGGGCGCTGCTTGATTACAGCGAGGCGCTCGCCGGGGTCGGATCCGCCGCGAGCATCGACATCCCGATTCTGACGGCGCGCGGCCGCCGGGAAGCGGCGACCTTCCTCGTCGGGCCTTCGAGTCAGATCGTGGCGACCGCGGCCGACGTCGACGCCGAGGAGCTCGTCGACCAGGACGTGGTGGATCGTCTTCGCGCGCTGACGCGGGCGCTGCATCCGGTCGCACGTCCCGTCGAGCCCGGCGACCTCGACGACTTCGACAACGGCATCTGATCGGGGTCGACCCCGGTCGGTCAGCGGCTTCCCCACCGGGGATCACGAGGGGCTTCACCCCGCCGGCACGGATGCGGGCTTGGCGCGTGCAAGGCCGAGCGCGGGCCACGTGACGACGGCCACGAGCGCCGCGAGTGCCGCAGCGCCGGCCGCCGCGAGGTGAGCCGCCGACAGGCCGGCGTGCGCGGCCGCGAGGGGGCCGGCCCCGGCCGAGAGAGCCGCGGCGCGGTTGACGGCGTCGATCGCTCCGAACACGGCGATGCCGAGCGCGCCGCCGATCTGCGCCGTCGATGAGGCGAGGCCCGAGCTCACGCCGGCGTTGCGGGCCGCCATGCCGCCTGCGATGACGAGCGTCGTGGGCGTGAAGCTGAACGCCACGCCCGTTGCGGCGACGACGAGCACGGGCAGCACCCGCCACAGGTAGGGCGCGCCGGTGTCGATGGTCGCGAAGAGGAGGTGCGCGACGATGAGCATGATCAGGCCGAGGACCGCGACCTTCTCGGCGCCGAGGCGCGCGAGGGCGCGGGGGAGCAGGAGCGTGCTGACGGCGAAGCCGGCGAGCGAGGTCGGGAGCATCGCGAGGCCGGCGAGGGCGGGGTCGAAATCGAGCACCTGCTGGATGAGGAGCGCGACCAGGACGAAGCACGCGATGCGCGCGGCGCCGCCGAGCAGGTTGACCACGATGCCTCCCGAGACCCGCGCGTCGCGGAAGGCGCCGAGCGGGATGACCGGGTCGGGGCTGCGGCGCTCGACGAGGACGAACCCGATGCCCGCGGCGAGGGCGATCGCGACGGCGACGACGACCTGGACCGACGCGAACCCCGCGTGCGGGATGCTCAGCACGGCGTAGACGACGGCGGCGGCCGCGGCGGTGACCAGGGCCGCCCCCGCGGCGTCGAAGTGCCGCCGTTCGCCCGTGGAGCCGCGGGGGAGAATCAGCCACCCGGCGCCGCCCACGAGGATCGCGGCGCCGGCCGTGACGAACATGACGCTCTGCCAGCCGAGTGCGCCGGTGAGCAGTCCGCCGATCGTGACGCCGAGTGCGCCGCCGGCCGTCGACGCCGCCCCCCACCAGCTCATCGTGCGGGTACGGGAAACGCCCGTGAAGGTCGCGAGGATGACCGACATCGCCGCGGGACTGAGCATCGCGGCCCCGGCGCCCTGCACGAGGCGCGCGGTCACGAGCACCGCGTCGGTGGTGGCGAAGCCGCCGATCACCGAGCCGGCGACGAGCACGACGGCGCCCGCGAGGAACATCCTGCGGCGGCCCAGGATGTCGGCGGCCCGGCCCGAGACGAGCAGCAGGCCGCCGAAGGTCAGGAAGTAGGCGTTGAGCACCCACGCCGTCCCGACGGCGGTGAGTCCGAGGTCCTCGGCGATGGACGGCAGCGCGATGTTGAGGATGCTGGAATCGAGCATCACCACCAGCTGCGCGGCCACGAGGGTCAGCACCAGCGGAAGGCTGCGGTCACGCATGGGCAATCGCCTCCAGGACGGGAAGATTCGCGGCTCGGATGCCGGGTACCACCCCGGCCAGCAGGCCCGCGACAGCGACGATACCTGCGAGCACCGCCAACTGCGGCACGGGGAACACGATGCCGAGCGGTGCGATCGTGGACAGCGCCCCGACGGCGGCGACGCTCGCGGTGATGCCGAGGAGCAGGCCGGTCGCGACGGCGACGACCGAGACGATGGCTGCCTCGGCCTCCACCATCAGCGCGACCGAGCCGCGCGACATGCCGACCGAGCGGAGCACGCCGATCTCGCGGGTGCGCTCGGCGATCGACAGCGCGAGGGTGTTGGCGATGCCGAGCACGGCGATGACCATGGCGAAGGCGAGGAGCACCGTGACCAGGCCGAAGATCTGGTCGACGGTCTGAGTGCGTCCCGCCACGACCGCCGCCTGGTCGCGCACCTGCACGGTGGGGTGATCCGCGAGGGCGGTCTGCAGCGCCGAGGCGAGCTCGGTCGCCGAGACGCCTGCCGCGGCGCGGACGAAGATGCTCGCGTCCATGTCTTCGGTGAAGAGGTCGGCGTAGGTGTCGAGCGAGAGGAAGAAGTCCGTCTGCAGCGCCTGGGCGGGGCCGTCGGCCATGATGCCGACGATGGGGAGCGCAGTGGCGCCGAGGCGGGCGAAGGTCATCGGCAGCGTGTCGCCGACGGCGAGCTCGCGCTCCGTCGCGACGCGCTCGGCGATGACGACTCCGCCGGATCTCAGGTCGGTGATGGCGCCCTCGACCATACGGATGCGCGCGACCTCGGTGATGAGGTCGGGGTCGAGAGCCGTGAGCGCGCTGGTCGTCTCGCCGTCCCTCCAGTGGCCGTACTTGAGGCGGGTGGCGACGCCCACCTCTGCGACACCCCGCACCTCGTCGTAGACGGCCGCGTGCACGCCGCCGAGCATCTCCTGTCCCGCGCTTTCGATGACGACGTCCGCCGAGACGACCTCGCGGTACTGCTCGGCGGTGGCCGTCTTGACGGATGCCGCGACCACCGAGACGAAGCTCATGAGCGCGAGCCCGAAGGCCAGCGCCATGACGGTCGCCGATGTGCGCCGCGGTGCCCGCAGGGCGGCCTCACGGGCGAGCCGGCCGGGGACCGTGCCCGTGCCGGCCCGGCCGACGAGCGCGGTGAGGGGGCGCAGCGCCGACGGCGCGATCATGACGATGCCGACGAGAGCCGCGACCAGCCCGACGCCGAGAAGGAGCATCGGCCCCCCGGACGCCGGGAGCGCGGCGACGACACCGCCGCCCACGACGAGGAGGGAGCCCGTGATCAGGCGGCCGCGCCCGATGCTCCGGGTCTCGGCGGCACTCGCGCGCAGGGCCGCGAGAGGCGAGACGGCCGCAGCCCGGCGGGCAGGGCCGATTGCCGAGGCGACGGTCACCACGACCCCCACGACGACCGCGATGAGGACGGTTCGCGGTGCGATGACGAGGTCGCCCGAGGGGATGCTGACGCCGAAGACGCGGGCCAGAGCGCGCAGCCCGTAGGTGCTGACGATTCCGAGCAGCACGCCGGCCGCCGAGGCGAGGATGCCGATGAGCAGCGCTTCGATGAGGACCGACGCGAGTACCTGCCGCCCGGTCGCGCCGGTAGCGCGGACGAGGGCGAACTCGCGGGTGCGCTGGAAGATGACGATGGCGAACGTGTTGGCGATGAGGAAGGCGCCGATGATGAGCGCCGCGACGCTCATCGCGATGAGGACGACCTGGAGCATCTCGAGGTTCGCGGCGGCCTGCTCGGCGCCGGCGGCCGCGAGGTCCTGCGCGGTGGCGACCTGGACGCTCTCGCCGAGCCGGTCGGCGAGGAGGGGCTGCAGCTCGCCCGCCGACATGTCCGACGCCACCAGGATCTCGGAGAGGCCCTCGCCGAGGCCGAGTGTGTGCTGCGCGGTCGCGAGGGTCGTGAGCGCGATCGAGCCCACCGGCGGACCGTCGCCGTCGCCGAACCCGACGAGACCGACGACGCGCACCTCGGTGCGGGCGTCGCCGACGAGCGAGACGGTGTCGCCGATCTCCACGCCGAGCGTGGCGGCGGTGTTCTTGTCGATGACGACCTCGTCCCCGCGCGCGGGCGAGACGCCGTCGCGGAGCGGGTAGGCCCCGATGGGCTGGTCCACCCAGGTGCTCACCTGCACACTGCCGAGGTCGGCGGCTCCACGCTCCAGCCGAGCTGCGCCTTTCGCGACGGGGACCGCCTCGGCGACGGCATCCACGTCACGGACCTCGTCGAGCGTGCCCGCCGGCAGCGGATCCCGCTCCACCTCGACGCCCATGCCGGAGTCGAACGCGGTCGCGGTGCGGACGGTGACGTCGGCGCCGGCCGTCGCCGTGGCGAACTGCTCGTCGAACAGCTCTTGAGCGGTGTCGTTCAGCACGAGGCTGCCCGAGACGAAGGCGACGCCGAGCATGATGGCGACGACCGTCAGCGCGAGGCGGAGGCGATGCGCGAGGAGCTGGGCGACGGCGCACCGGATCATGCCGCCACCTCCTCACGGGCGGCGTCGAAGCGTGCCATCGACGCGAGGACCGTGGCCGCGGTCGGGTTGTCGTGTCCGTCGACGACGCGGCCGTCCGAGAGGAACTCGACGCGGTCGGCGTGGCCGGCGGCGGACGCGTCGTGGGTCACCATGACGATCGTCTGCCCGAACTCGTTCGCCGCGCGGCGGAGGAATGCCAGGAGGGCTCTGCTCGAGTGGGAGTCCAGCGCGCCGGTCGGCTCATCGGCGAAGGCGACCTCGGGTCGCGTGACGAGGGCGCGGGCGACCGCGACGCGCTGCTGCTGGCCGCCCGAGAGCTCGGCGGGCCGGTGCGTGAGCCGGTCGACGATGCCGAGCGTCGCGGTGAGTTCGCGAACCCAGTCCTTGTCGACCTTCTGGCCTGCCAGGCGCAGGGGGAGGGCGATGTTCTCCTCGGCGGTGAGGGCGGGGACGAGGTTGTACTGCTGGAAGATGAAGCCGACGCGGGTGCGGCGCAGAAGCGTGCGCTCCCTCTCGGTCATGCCGACGAGCTCCACACCGCCGAGCAGGATGCTGCCGGAGTCGACGGTGTCCAGGCCCGCCATCGCGTGCATCATCGTGGACTTGCCGGAGCCGGAGGGGCCCATGATGGCGGTGAAGCGGCCGCGACGGATGCCGAGGCTCGCGTGGTCGAGGGCGCGGACCGCGGTCGGCCCGGTGCCGTAGGTCTTGACGAGGTCGGTCGCTTCGATGGCGAACGGGGTGTCCATGGGCGTGTCTTTCGTGGGTCAGCGGGTGGTGGCGAGGTGACGGCGGTACTGCGCCGGCGCCCAGGAGGCGGTCATCTTGGTGTTGAGGGTTGCGCCGAGACGGGCGTAGAAGCGCTGCCCGGCGTGGTTGTCGAGGCGGACGCCCCACTGCACGAGCAGGTCGTCCTCGGCGGCGAGTCGGGCGACCGCGGTCATGAGGCGACTGCCGACGCCCTTGTCGCGATGGTCCGGGCGGACGTAGAGGTCGTCGAGCGCGAGAAGGTCGCCGCCGGTCCACAGGTGGATGCGGCGGACGGTGCTCGTGAACCCAATCGCCCCGGACTCGTCCTCGGCGATCAGCACGCGCACATCGGGGCGGGCCAGCAGTTCGCTCCAGGCAGCCGCATCGACGTGGACGTGCGCGAGGTCGCCTTCGTGGGCGGCGAGCTCCCGCACCATCGCATCGAGCACCGCGGCGTCGGCCGGGGTCGCCTCTCGAATGACGGTCATGTCTCCTCCTTACGGTGTCTATCTGAAACCGTACGCTGTACGGGTACGACGTACATCATGGAACGTACGGTGTACGCTGTCAAGCAGGAGGTCGGAAATGGCAGAAAAGCTCACGCAGCGGCGCATCGCCGAGGCGGCCCTCGCCGCGATCGACGCCGAGGGGATCGACGGGCTCAGCATGCGCAAGCTCGCGCAGAGCCTCGGCTCGTCGCCGATGGCGCTCTACACGTACTTCCCCGACAAGGACGCCCTGCTCGACGGGGTCGCGCAGCTTCTGCTCGCCGAGGTCGCCACCCCGCCCGAAGACGTCCACTGGCGCGACGCGATGCGCTTCATCATGCGCGCGGTGCGCCACGTCGCCCTCGCGCACCCCAACGTCGCGCGCCTCATCCACCGCTTCCCGCCGCACACGCCCGATGCCCTCGCGTTCGTCGAAGCAGGGTTCCGCAGCTTCCGCCGGGCCGGGTTCGACGAGCTCAGCACGGCGCGCTGCTACCGCGCGCTCGCCGCCTACTCGCTCGGCACCCTCGACATCGAGCTCGGCGGCTACTTCTCACCGGACGCCCGCCCCGCGACGCCGCACGACGCCCTGCAGGCTCCGAGCGCCGAGAAGCTCCTGCCGCTCGTGACCGAGATCGGTCCGACCCTCAGTGCGCAGGACGACGCGGCGGAGTTCGAGTACGGTCTCGAACTCCTGCTCGACGGCTTCGCCGACGCCATGGCGCGGGCCGGACGCACCGCCTGAGCCCGCTCCGCTTCTGCCCGGGCAGCGCCGGGCGTCTCGGTCGACCCGTGGCGGCGGGAATGAGAAACGCCGCCTGAGATCAGGCGGCGTTCTTCGTTCCACGCGGCGTGGCGGACGAGGTGGGACTCGTCATCCGTCCGACCGGTGTGTGTGCCCCCGACAGGAATCGAACCTGCGACCTTTGGTACCGGAAACCAACGCTCTATCCCCTGAGCTACGGAGGCGTACCGATCGAGAGTATCACCGGGCGAAGGGCCTCCCGTGACGGGAGGGAACGGATGCCTCAGCCCCCGTCGGCCGTGACGCTGCTGCCCTCGGCGAGCCGGTGGAGGTCTTCGGCGAGGCGCTGCGCGAGGTAGGCGTGCCCCTCGGTCGACGGATGGTCGCGGCCGAAGTCGGACGAGTCGATGACCGACGCGTAGTTCGACGGGGTGATCCAGTCCTCGCCGAGGGGGGAGATGTACCACCAGCCGCGCGTGGCCGCCATGGCGGCGAGGTCGGCGTCGATCGCCGCCGTCGGCTTCTCCACGGGGAGCACCTGCGGCGCCGGGCCCAGGATGACGATGCGGGCGTCGGGGTAGAGCGCCGCGAGCGCGTCCCACGCCGAGGCCACCGCCTGGCGGTACCCGGTGGGGAACAGGCGGCGGTCGTTGATCGACCCCTCCACGATGACGAGGTCGGGGTCCAGGGTCGGGTCGAGGTGCGCGATCCGTTCGCCGAAGGTGCCGCCATCGAGCCCAGGCTTGAGGTAGCCGCTGCCGCGGACGCCGTCGACGATCGTGTTCCAGCCGAGCGTGCGGCCGATCACATACGCGTAGCCGAGGGTCGGGTCGGTGGCGGCCGAACCGTAGGTCCACGAGTCGCCGAACACCAGCACGGTCGGGTTCTCGGGCAGGGTGAGCGGTGCGGGAGCCGCCGCGACGGCCTCGGCCCGGGCGACCGGGGCCGTGACCGGTTCGACCGGGTTCGACCAGGCCCTCCAGGCCCCCACCGCGCACACCAGTGCGACGGCGACGAGAAGGCCCACCAGGAGCCGCACCGGACGCCGCGTGCGGGGGCGTCCGTGCGGGTTCACGCGGCGAGTGTACGTCAAGATGCGCGGAAGTCCGCATCAACGCGGAACCCGCGGAAAGACGCCGGTCGGAGGCATCCGCTCGGCACCCGCTGCCCGCGCTCGCCGCGGTCGCCCGGCAGGGGCGGTGGAGGGCCGGGAGGAGCACCCTCCGGAGCGTGCGAGGATACTTCGGTGCAACGCCTCGTGACCGCTGAACTCGACCTCGAACTGGGGTCGTCCGTCGACCTGATCCTGCAGATCACCGCAGCCCAGCAGGTGCCCGTCGTGAGCGAGGAATTGACGTTCACGCAGGGCGATCGCGTCTACACGCCGACCGAGATCGTCGACCAGTCCGGGAGCCGGCTGCACCGCCTCACGGGCGAGGCCGGACGCCTCGAGATCCGCTACCGGGCGACCGTCGAGGGGCAGATGGCGGTGAGCCGCACGAGCGACCTCGAGGCCATCACCTACCTGCGTCCGAGCCGGTACTGCCAGTCCGACGAGGTGTTCTCCCAGGCGCGGCGGCAGTTCAAGGGTCTGCACGGCTACGACCTCATCGCCGCGGTCAGCGACTTCGTCGCCTCGAGCACGACCTATACCCCCGGCCTCAGCCAGGGCACCGACAGCGCCGTGACGACCCTCATGACCGGTCAGGGGGTGTGCCGTGACTACGCCCACGTCGTCATCGCGCTCCTTCGCGCGATGGACATGCCCGCCCGCTACGCCGCGTGCTTCGCGCCCGGTCTTCGCCCCATGGACTTCCACGCCGTGGCCGAGGCCTACTACGACGGCGCCTGGTACGTCATCGACGCGACGCGGCTCGCGAACCGCCGTGCTCTCGTGCGGATCGCCACCGGACGCGATGCCGCGGACTGCGCGTTCCTCAGCTACCACGGCGGCTACGTGGGTCTCACCCGCATGCGGGTCGACGCGATGGTGGTGCCCGATGACGCGTCCCTCGACGGCCTCGCCGCCCCCGCGCAGATCGAGGACGCAGCCGACCCGGCCGCCGACGACCCCGCCGCGCTCGTCCAGCTGGGCTGACCTCGCGGACGGGGGTCACAGCTGCTGAAACGTAGACTGGTGCGGCTATGACTCCTGACGCCCTCTCCGCCGCTCTCGCCGCCGTCATCGTCCCCCTCGCGGAGGCGCGTCGACCCGGCTCGAGCCAGGGCATCACTGCGGCAGACCTTCCTCTGGAGCGCCCGAAGAACCGCGAGCACGGCGACTGGGCCTCCAATGCGGCCCTCAAGCTCGCCAAGATCGTGGGCGCGAACCCGCGCGAGTTCGCGGCCGAGATCGCCGAGAGGCTCGCCGAGACCCCGGGAGTGGCGAACGTCGAGGTCGCGGGGCCGGGCTTCATCAACATCCGGCTGGATGCCGCGGCCACCGGCGCCCTCGCGAAGACCATCGTCGAGGCCGGAGCCGCCTTCGGCACGAACGACAGCCAGCGCGGCAACACGATCAACGTCGAGTTCGTCAGCGCCAACCCCACGGGCCCCCTGCACATCGGCCACACCCGCTGGGCGGCGCTGGGCGACTCGATCGCGCGCCTCCTGCTCGCAAGCGGCGCCACCGTCGCGCGGGAGTTCTACATCAACGACGCCGGGGCGCAGATGGAGCGGTTCGGCCGGTCCGTCCTCGCGGCCGTCAAGGGCGAGCCCGGACCCGAGGACGGCTACGCCGGCGCCTACATCGAGGAGCTCGCGCGGCGCGTCCGCGCGAAGCGCCCGGATCTCGTCGACCTCGCGCCCGAGGAGCAGGTCGTCCTCGCCCGCGATCTCGCCTACGAGTTGCAGCTCGCCGAGCTGCAGTCCTCGCTCGAGCAGTTCAACGTGCACTTCGACGTCTGGTTCTCGGAGCGCGTGCTGCACGCGAAGGGCTCGGACGGCGAGCCGAGCCTCGTGGACGAGGCCGTCGACCGCCTCCGCGAGCAGGGCCACGTCTTCGACGAAGAAGGCGCCGTCTGGGTGCGCACGACCGATTTCGGCGACGACAAGGACCGCGTCATCCGTCGTTCGAACGGGGAGTACACCTACTTCGCCGCCGATGCCGCGTACTACCTCAACAAGGGCGACCGCGGCTTCGCGCACAAGATCTACCTCCTCGGCGCCGACCACCACGGCTACGTGCACCGTCTCAAGGCGCTCGCCGGTGCGGCCGGCGACGACCCCGAGAAAGACATCGAGGTGCTCATCGGGCAGCTCGTGTCGATCAACGGCGCCCGCCTGTCCAAGCGCGCGGGCAACATCATCGAGATGGACGACCTGCGCGAGTGGCTCGGCACCGACGCGCTGCGATACTCGCTCGCGCGGTACCCCGCCGACTCGCCCCTGACGCTCGACCCCGAGCTGCTGCGCAAGCGCACGAACGACAACCCCGTCTTCTACGTGCAGTACGCCCACGCTCGCACGCACAATGTCGCGCGCAACGCGGAGGCCTCCGGCGTGCACCGCACGGAGTTCGCCCCCGAACTCCTCGACCACGAGACGGAGTCGGCGCTCCTCGGCGCGCTGCAGGAGTTCCCCCGGATCGTCGCGTTCGCGGCGGAGCTGCGCGAGCCCCACCGCGTCGCGCGCTACCTCGAGGAAC
This sequence comes from Microbacterium sp. F51-2R, assembly GCF_052180235.1. Lineage (GTDB taxonomy): Bacteria > Actinomycetota > Actinomycetes > Actinomycetales > Microbacteriaceae > Microbacterium. The sequence goes on from NZ_CP197470.1 coordinate 3,475,934, forward strand.
TCGCCGGTCTCTACCACCGGTGGTACGACAACTGCCGCGTGATCCCGCAGGGCGACGAGCCCGTCGAGACCGTCCACCGCACACGGCGGTGGCTCAACGACGCGACGGGTCAGGTGCTGCGCAACGGCCTGGACCTGCTCGGCGTCCAGGCCCCGGAACGGATGTAGGCACATGACCGTCGGCGACACGCAGCCCACCCGCCCGCTACCGGAGTGGACGACGACGTCGCCGCAGCCGCGCCGCCGCCATCGGGCATGGCCGTGGATCCTCGCCGCGGTCATCGTGGCGGGCCTCGCCGTCGCCGCCTGGTTCATCGGCGAGAGCATCGCCCGCGGCATCGTCGAGAAGACGATCCGCGACCAGATCGTCACGAACCTCGCCCTGCCCGCCGATCAGCAGATCGACGTGCAGATCGAGGGCGCCGTCATCCCGCAGCTCATCGCGGGGACCTTCGACGACATCACCGTCTCGTCGCAGGACGTGCCTTTCGACCAGCTCACCGGCGACGTCACGGTGCACGCGACGGGCATCGCCTTCCGCGGGGAGGCGACCGCCGAGTCGGCAACGGGAACGGTGCGCCTCACCGAGGCGCAGCTGAAGGCCCTCCTCGAGAGCGTCCAGGACTTCCCGGTCGACTCGCTCAAGCTCGCCGCGCCCGATGTCACCGCCTCGACCGAGCTGACCTTCCTCGGCATCACCGTGCCCGTCGGGGTGTCGCTGACCCCGTCCGCCGCCGACGGCGACATCGTGCTGACTCCGACGCGGCTGCAGGTCGCGGGGGCGGATGTCTCGGCCGACGACCTGAAGTCGCGCTTCGGCGGCCTCGCCGACGCCGTCATCAAGGACTACACGGTGTGCATCGCGCAGTACATCCCGGCGGGCATGACCCTCACCGACGTCAGCGTGGAGGGCGACGAGGTCGTGGCCGACTTCGACGTCGACGGGCGCATCGCGAGCGACCCCGCGCTGCAGGCCCCCGGCACCTGCCAGACCTGATCCGCGCGGCGCCAGGGCGCCCGGTGACACACGCCGGGTGCGGCATACGCCGTGCCCTAGACTGCAAGGACTGCCCGGCGCGTGAGTCCACCGGCCGCGGCATCCGTCATCCGGCCCGGCTCGGATGACGTCGCGCCGAAGCCCCCACCGATTGGTCCCCGCTGTGTCCGCCGCCCCGCAGAGCCGAGCCACACCCTGGCCCGCGGTCCCGGATGACGCGAACGCCCTCGCGGCGAACGTGTGGCCCGATGCCGCCGACCGTGACGAGCACGGCGTGCTGCGCCTCGGCGGGATCCCCGCGACCACGCTGCGGGAGCGCTTCGGCACGCCGCTGTACGTCCTCGACGAAGACGAGGTGCGCGCCCGCGCGCGGCGCACGCTCGCGGCCTTCCGCACGGCGGCGGCCGCTCACGACGTGCAGGCGCGGGTCTACTACGCCGGCAAGGCCTTCCTCTCGACCGAGGTCGTGCACTGGGTCACCGACGAGGGCCTCGCCGTCGACGTGTGCACGGGGGGCGAGCTCGCCGTGGCCCTCGCCGCCGGAGCCGACCCCTCGCGACTCGGCTTTCACGGCAACAACAAGAGCGTCGCCGAGCTCGAGCGCGCCGTCGCGGTCGGCATCGGCTCCATCGTCATCGACAGCTGGATCGAGCTCGAGCGGCTGGCCGCCATCGTCGAGCGCCGCGATGCGCAGCAGGCCGTACTCGTCCGCGTCAACAGCGGCGTGCACGCCGAGACGCACGACTTCCTCGCGACCGCTCACGAAGACCAGAAGTTCGGTTTCACGCTTCAGGATGCCGCGGCCGCCGTCGCCCGCATCCGCGAGCTCGACGGCCTGACCTTCGTGGGCCTGCACTGCCACATCGGCTCGCAGATCTTCGGCACGGCCGGCTTCCGCGAGTCGGCGGCGCGCGTCGTGGAGCTGCACGCCGCACTCCTCGAGGGCGGCGACGTCCCCGTCCTCAACCTCGGGGGCGGCTTCGGCATCGCCTACCGGCCCGAAGACGATCCCACGCCCATCGAGGAGCTCGCGACGGGCATCGTCGAGGCGGTGGCGCGGGAATGCGCCGTGCGCGGCATCCCGATCCCGAATCTCGCCTTCGAACCGGGCCGCGCCATCGTCGGCAAGGCCGGGGTGACGCTGTACGAGGTGGGAACGACCAAGCCCGTCGAGGTCGACGAGAGCTTCACGCGTCTCTACGTGAGCGTCGACGGCGGCATGAGCGACAACGCCCGGCCCGCCCTCTACGGCGCGCAGTACACCGCGCGGGTCGCGTCGCGCACGAGCGATGCCGAGCCGGCGCTCGCACGCGTCGTCGGCAAGCACTGCGAGTCCGGCGACATCGTCGTGGATGCCGAGTACCTCCCGGGCGACGTCGCGCCCGGCGACCTGCTGGCCGTCCCGGCGACCGGTGCGTACTGCTTCTCGCTCGCGAGCAACTACAACTACGTCCCCCGCCCGCCCGTCGTGGCGCTGCGCGGGGGAGAGGCGCGCGTCATCGTGCGCGGCGAGACGGTCGACGACCTGCTCGCGCGCGACGCGGGTCTCACCGCCCCCACCGAAGGGAACGACATGCCTGTACTGAGCGAGGGGATCGAGACGAAGTGACCGACTACCGCCGCCTGCGCGTCGCGCTGCTCGGGGCCGGAGCCGTCGGCTCCCAGGTCGCCGCCCTGCTGCTGCGCCACGGCCAGGAGCTCGCCGATCGCGCGGGCGCGACCCTCGAGCTCGTCGGCATCGCCGTGCGCGACCTCGACGCGCCGCGAGACGTCGACCTGCCCCGCGAGCTGTTCACGACCGACGCCGAGCCCCTCATCGTGGGCTCCGACATCGTCATCGAGCTCATCGGCGGGATCGAGCCGGCGCGCACCTACCTCCTCCAGGCGATCAACTCGGGCGCCGACGTCGTGACAGCCAACAAGGCGCTCCTCGCCACCCACGGCCCCGAGATCTTCGACGCCGCCGACCAGGTCGGCGCGCAGGTCTACTACGAGGCCGCCGCCGCGGGCGCGATCCCGATCATCCGGCCGCTGCGCGACTCGCTCGCGGGCGACCGCGTGCAGCGGATCATGGGCATCGTCAACGGCACGACGAACTACATCCTCGACCGCATGGACACCGAGGGCGCCGACTTCGCCGACGTGCTCGCCGACGCGCAGCGCCTGGGCTACGCCGAGGCCGACCCGACCTCCGACGTCGAGGGCTATGACGCGGCGCAGAAGGCCGCGATCCTCGCGAGCCTCGCCTTCCACACGACCGTGCCGCTCGAGCGCGTGCACCGCGAGGGCATCACGAGCATCGACAAGGCGATGATGGACGCCGCGCGCCACGCGGGCTACGTCATCAAGCTCCTCGCCGTCTGCGAGCGCCTGACGGACGGGACGGATGCCTCGGAGTCGATCTCCGTCCGCGTGTACCCCGCGCTCATCCGGCGCGACCACCCGCTCGCGAGCGTTCACGGCGCGAACAACGCCGTGTTCGTGCAGGCCGAGGCCGCCGGCAACCTCATGTTCTACGGCGCCGGCGCCGGCGGTGTCCAGACCGCCTCGGCCGTCCTCGGCGACGTCGTCTCGGCGGCACGCCGGCACATCGCCGGCGGCGTCGGGGTGGGGGAGTCCACCCGCGCGAACCTTCCGATCGTCGAGATCGGCCGCGTCACGACGAGCTACCAGATCACCCTCGAGGTCGACGACGAGCCCGGCGTGCTCGCGACGATCGCGGGCATCCTCAGCGAGGGGCGCGTCTCCATCGCGACCCTCGAGCAGACCGTGATCCACGAGGCGAACGGCGAGCCCGGCGTCGCACGACTGGTCATCGGAACCCACAAAGCCCTGGAGCAGGACCTCAGCGAGACCGTCGACCGGCTCGCGGCGAGCGGCGTCGTGGAGCGCGTCGTCTCGGTCCTGCGTGTAGAAGGAGACTGAACGACATGGCAGCACACGTCTGGCGCGGAGTCCTCCGCGAGTACGGCGACCGGCTGGGCGTCACCGATGCCTCGACCGTCGTGACCCTCGGCGAGGGCGGCACGCCGCTCCTTCCCGCCCCCGCGCTCTCGCAGCGCACGGGCGCCGACGTCTGGGTCAAGTTCGAGGGCATGAACCCGACCGGGTCGTTCAAGGACCGCGGCATGACGGTCGCGGTCTCGCGTGCCATCGAGCACGGCGCGAAGGCCGTCATCTGCGCCTCGACGGGCAACACGTCGGCCTCCGCCGCCGCCTACGCGGCGCACGCCGGCATCACGGCGGCCGTGCTCGTGCCCGAGGGCAAGATCGCGATGGGCAAGCTCAGCCAGGCGGTCGCGCACAACGGCCGGCTCATCCAGATCCGCGGCAACTTCGACGACTGCCTCGAGATCGCGCGCGAGCTCGCCGACAGCTACCCGGTGCACCTCGTCAATTCGGTCAACCCCGACCGCATCGACGGGCAGAAGACCGCCGCGTACGAGATCGTCGAGCAGCTGGGCGACGCCCCCGACTTCCACTTCATCCCGGTCGGCAACGCCGGCAACTACACCGCGTACACCCGCGGCTACACCGAAGAGGCCCAGTCGGGCGTCTCGACGCGCGTCCCGCGCATGTTCGGCTTCCAGGCCGAGGGCTCGGCGCCCCTCGTCCGCGGTGAGATCGTGAAGAACCCCGAGACGGTCGCGAGCGCGATCCGCATCGGCAATCCGGCCTCGTGGCACCTCGCGCTCGAGGCCCGCGAGGCGACGAACGGCTACTTCGGCGCGATCGACGACGACCGCATCCTCGCCGCGCAGAAGCTCCTCGCGGGCGAGGTCGGCATCTTCGTCGAGCCCGCCTCGGCGATCAGCGTCGCGGGACTGCTCGACCGTGCCGAGGCCGGCATCATCCCGCAGGGTGCGCGCGTCGTGCTCACGGTCACCGGCCACGGCCTGAAAGACCCCCAGTGGGCGCTGCGCAACGCCGACGGCACGACGGTGGAGCCCACCGTCGTCGACGCGACGACGTCGGAGGTGGCATCCGTCCTCGATCTCGTCCCGGTCGGGGCGACCGAGTGAACGCAGCCGCGGCCGTGCAGCCGGGGCGCAGCGTCATCGTGCGCGTCCCCGCGACCAGCGCCAACCTCGGCCCCGGGTTCGACACGCTCGGCCTCGCGCTGAGCGTGTACGACGAGCTCGTCGTGACCGCGCTGCCGTATGACGGCATCGAGATCGAAGTCACGGGCGAGGGCGCCGACGACGTGCCGCGCGACGCCTCCCACCTCGTCGTGCGCTCCATCGCGTATGCGTTCGAGGCCGTCGGGCGACGGATGCCGGGGCTCCGCCTCGAAGGACGCAACACGATCCCGCACGGTCGTGGCATGGGCTCGTCCGGCGCCGCCGTCGTCTCGGGCCTCCTCGCCGCGAAGGGTCTCCTCGAGGGCGACGTCACGTTCGGCGACGACACCCTCCTCTCGCTCGCGACGGAGCTCGAAGGCCACCCCGACAACGTCGCCCCCGCGCTCTTCGGGGGTCTCACGATCGCGTGGATGGACGAGACGGGACCGCAGCACAAGAAGCTCCTCGTGCACCGCGGTGTCGCGCCGCTCGTGCTCGTGCCCGAGTTCACGATGTCGACCGAGCTCGCCCGCAGCCTCCAGCCGCTGCAGGTGCCGCGCGAAGACGCCGTGTTCAACGTGTCGCGCTCGGCGCTGCTCATCGCCGCGCTCACGCAGAGCCCCGAGCTGCTTCTCGCTGCGACCGAGGACAAGCTCCATCAGAACTACCGCGCACAGGCCATGCCGGGCACCGACACGCTCGTGCGCGCGCTGCGCGCAGGCGGCTTCGCGGCCGTCGTATCGGGTGCCGGGCCGAGCGTCCTCGTGCTCGCCGACGGCCCCGGTCAGCGCCTCGAAGCGGCCGAGCTGGCGGCCCGCGTGACCGACACTCCCTGGGAGGCGCTCATGCTCGCCGTCGACTTCAAGGGTGGTACAGTGAAGGAGTACGCGGAGGGTTCCACGTAATACGTGAATCTGGCCTCCGTCGCAATTCTGCGAAACCCTGGCACATCCCCGCCTGATCGACCGCTCAGCGGCCACCCGGTTCTCTGAGCAGTCCGCCCAGGCCCGCGCGGGCAGTTTTCTCGCCGCGCGCGGTGAGACGTGCCGTCGTGCATATTCCATTCGTTTCACAAGGGAGAACTCGTGGAGTCCATCTCCGAGATCCATAGCGCCGACACGTCTGCCGAGGAGCGCACCGAAGCGCCCGAAGCCGTGGAAGACGCCATCGCCGGCGACACGGTCGCCGACACCACCGAGCCCGCTGCCGAGCCCGAGGCTCCGGCCGACGAGCCCGACGCTGCGGCCGACGAGGCTGCTGAGCCTGAGGCCGAGGCTGCCGCTGCGGTCGCCGACGGCGCCGAGGCGGGAGCCCCCGCCGCCGAGCCCGAGTCGCCGGCCGCCGAGGCGCCCGCCGAGCCCGAGGCTGCGGCCGAGGCGCCCGCGAAGGCGCCCCGCAAGCGCGCGCCGCGCCGCGCCAAGAGCACCGGCACGAAGGCCGAGGCCGACGCGGCCGCTGCAGCCGCCGCCGAGGCTCAGGCCGAGACGGCAGCCGCCTCGCCCGAGGCCGCTGCAGCCGAGGCCGACGCCGCTGCGCCGTCCGAGGCTCCGGTCGAGGTCCCCACCGAGGGCGACCAGGCCGCCGAGACCCCCGCCGACGCCGAGCAGCCCGCCGAGGCCACGGCAGAGCAGGGCGATGCGGCCGACGCGCAGTCCGCCGACGAGGCGCAGAGCGCCGAGGGCGAGGCATCCGCCCCCGAGCAGTCCGGCGACGAGACCCCCTCTCGCTCGCGCAGCCGCTCGCGCAGCCGCAACCGCAACCGCGGTCAGAACGGCCAGAACGGTCAGAACGCTCAGGGCGGTCAGAACGCCCAGGGCGGTCAGAACGCCCAGGGCGGCCAGAACGGCCAGGACCAGGCCCCGCAGAAGGCTCCCGCAGCGCCGCAGGCGGCCGAGCAGGACGACGAGCAGGGCCAGGGCGGCGCCGGCCGCAACCGTCAGCGCAACAAGCGCCGCGGCCAGACGACCGGTGGCGGCGACGAGTTCGAGACCGAGATCGGCGAGGACGACGTCCTCATCCCGATCGCGGGCATCCTCGACGTGCTCGACAACTACGCCTTCGTCCGCACGACCGGCTACCTGCCCGGCACGAGCGACGTCTACGTCTCGCTCGGCCAGGTCAAGAAGTACAACCTCCGCAAGGGCGACGCCGTCGTCGGCGCGATCAAGCAGCCGCGCGAGGGCGAGCAGTCCAGCCGCCAGAAGTACAACGCGCTGGTCAAGGTCGACTCGATCAACGGCCTGTCGGTCGACGATGCGGCCACCCGCGTCGAGTTCGGCAAGCTCACGCCCCTCTACCCGCAGGAGCGCCTGCGCCTGGAGACGGCCCCCGAGAAGCTGACGCAGCGCATCATCGACCTCGTCGCACCGATCGGCAAGGGTCAGCGCGGCCTCATCGTCGCCCCGCCGAAGGCCGGCAAGACGATCGTGCTCCAGCAGATCGCCAACGCCATCGCGATCAACAACCCCGAGGTCCACCTCATGGTCGTGCTCGTCGACGAGCGTCCTGAAGAGGTCACCGACATGCAGCGCACGGTGCGCGGCGAGGTCATCGCCTCGACGTTCGACCGTCCCGCCGAAGACCACACGACGGTCGCCGAGCTCGCCATCGAGCGCGCGAAGCGCCTCGTCGAGCTCGGCCGCGACGTCGTCGTGCTGCTCGACTCGATCACGCGTCTCGGCCGTGCCTACAACATCTCGGCACCGACCTCGGGTCGCGTCCTGACGGGCGGCGTCGACGCGTCGGCGCTCTACCCGCCCAAGCGCTTCTTCGGCGCGGCGCGCAACATCGAGAACGGCGGATCGCTCACGATCCTCGCGACGGCGCTCGTCGAGACGGGGTCCAAGATGGACGACGTCATCTTCGAGGAGTTCAAGGGCACGGGCAACAGCGAGCTGCGCCTGAACCGCCAGCTCGCCGACAAGCGCATCTTCCCGGCCGTCGACGTCAACGCGTCCTCGACGCGTCGCGAAGAGATGCTGCTCTCGCCCGACGAGGTCAAGATCACCTGGAAGCTGCGCCGTGCGCTTGCGGGCCTCGACCCGCAGCAGGCCCTCGAGGTCGTGCTCGGAAAGCTGAAAGAGACGCAGTCCAACGTCGAGTTCCTCGTGCAGATGCAGAAGTCGATCCCGGCTCCCGCGCATGGCGGCGGCCACAGCCACGGGCACGAGAACAGCATCCGCTGACCCTCGCGTGGAGCATGCCGAGTGACCGAGCCCGCGATGTTCGACTCCGTGCGGACGCTGATCGACGAGCACCGAGCGGTCCAGGAGGAGCTCTCCGACCCCGCCGTGCACGCCGACGCCGCCCGTGCGAAGCGCGTCAACCGGCGGTACGCGGAGCTGTCCCGGATCGTCGCGGCCCACGACGCGTGGGTCGCGGCATCCGATGACCTCGAAGCGGCCCGCGAGCTCGCCAAGGAGGACGAGGCGTTCGCCGACGAGGTGCCCGCGCTCGAGGAGCAGGTCGCCACGGCGCAGGAGAGGCTGCGGCGCCTGCTGATCCCGCGCGACCCCGACGACGCCCGCGACGTCATCATGGAGATCAAGCAGGGCGAGGGCGGCGCGGAGTCCGCGCTGTTCGCGGCCGATCTGCTGCGGATGTACATGCAGTACGCCGCCTCCAAGGGCTGGAAGACCGAGCTGCTCGAGCGCAACGAGTCCGACCTCGGCGGCTACAAGGACGTTCAGGTCGCGATCAAGGGGTCCTCGTCCGACCCGGCGCAGGGCGTGTGGGCGCACCTCAAGTACGAGGGCGGCGTGCACCGCGTGCAGCGCGTGCCGGCGACGGAGTCCCAGGGGCGCATCCACACCTCGACGACCGGCGTGCTCGTCTTCCCCGAGGTCGATGAGCCCGACGAGATCGAGATCAACCCCAACGACCTCAAGATCGACGTCTTCCGCTCGTCCGGTCCCGGCGGCCAGTCCGTCAACACGACGGACTCCGCCGTGCGCATCACGCACCTGCCGACAGGCATCGTCGTCTCGATGCAGAACGAGAAGTCGCAGCTGCAGAACCGCGAGGCCGGCATGCGCGTGCTGCGTGCACGGCTGCTCGCGAAGCAGCAGGAGGAACTGGATGCCGCGGCATCCGATGCCCGTCGCTCGCAGATCCGGGGCATGGACCGGTCGGAGCGCATCCGCACGTACAACTTCCCGGAGAACCGCATCGCGGATCACCGCACCGGGTACAAGGCGTACAACCTCGACCAGGTGATGGACGGGGCCCTCCAACCCATCATCGAGTCGGCCATCCAGGCCGACGAAGAGGCCCGGCTCGCGGCCCTCGGCGCCGACGCCTGACCGCGTCCGGCTACGACGACCGACCGCGCTCGGCGCCTCCGGCCCTAGACGTCCGCGCCTCACCACCCGCGGGCGATACGCCCGTTCGGCGCCATCGGCGCTCGCTAGCCTGAACGCGTGATCACGTTCTTGATCCGCGCAGCGATCTTCCTCGTGTCCGCCTTCATCGGGCTCGTCGCGGCCGACCTCATCCTGCCCGGGTTCTCCCTGCACTGGAACGACTGGTGGGGCATCCTCCTCGCCGTCGTGATCTTCGCCGTGCTGCAGAGCATCCTCGCGCCGTGGCTGCTGCGGGTCACCCGCCGTCATGCCGAGGCCTTCATCGGCGGTGTCGGGCTGCTCTCGACGTTCGTGGCGTTGCTCATCGCGGTGCTCATCCCCGCGGCCGGGATCGGCATCGACGGCGCCGTCGCCTGGATCGTCGGCACGCTGATCGTGTGGCTCGTCACGGCGCTGGCGACGTGGCTCCTGCCGCCCCTGTTCATCAAGAAGCGCGTCAGCGACCGTCGGAGCTCGTGACGGATGCCTCGCCTCTCCCTCGCCGATTCGCTCACGCGCCGCGTCCGGGCGGGCGCCCACGCGTCGGTCGCCTACGACGTGGTGGGTGAGGGCGTTCCGCTGCTCGCCCTGCACGGGGCGTACTCGAGCCGCGGCGAGGTGCGCGGATTCCTCGAGCCGATGATCGGGACGCGCGCCGTGCGCCGCATCTACGCGGACCTGCCGGGGCACGGCGAATCGCGTCCGTCATCCGGCGTGGCCAGTCCCGACGGCGTGCTCGACCTGCTCGACCTCGTCCTGGAGGCCGAGGCCGCCACGGGATCGTTCCTCCTCCTCGGGCACTCCTACGGCGGCCACGTCGCGCGGGCGCTGGCGGCGCGGCATCCGTCCCGGCTGGCGGGGATCGCCCTCATCTGCCCCGTCATCCCCGGCCCGTGGGACACCGCACGCGGAGACGTCGTCCGCGACGACGGCGTCGCGGACGCCCTCGAGCAGGGCGAGCGCGAGGAGTTCGAAGGGTACTTCGTCGTGCGCACCGCGGAGACCCTCGACAGGTTCCGCCGCGACGTCCTGCCGGCCATGGGGGACGTCGACGACGAGACGCTCGAGCGGGCGATCGGCGCCGGGCCGCACGCCGTCGATCCCGACCAGGTCGCCATCACCGCGCCGATGCTCATCGTCACCGCGAGGCAGGACCGCTACGTCGGATGGCACCGGCAGCAGCGCCTCGCCGATCGGTGCCCGCACGCGACGGTCGCGACGATCGCGGATGCCGGTCATGCGCTCCCGCACGAGCGTCCGGCGCTCGTCGGAGCGCTCCTCGCCGACTGGCTCGACCGCGCCGGATCCTGAGCGCCCGCACACGAGCGGATCGGATCCGGAGCGCTCGCCTCATGTCCGGGGGACCGTCCCGGATGTCGAGGGCTGCGGTCAGATCTGGTAGTCCGGCGCGGCGAGGAGCGCGCGGGTGTCTTCGCCCGCCTGCCGTGTCCGCGGCTTCGCCGGGACGCCGACGAGGATGCTGTCGGGCGGGGCATCCTTCGTCACGACCGCGTTCGCCCCGATGACCGAGCCCGAGCCGATCGTGATCGGTCCGAGCACCTTGGCGCCCGCGCCGACGGCGACGCCGTCACCGAGCGTGGGGTGGCGCTTGCCGCCGTCGCGGGTCCGGCCGCCCAGCGTGACGCCGTGGTAGAGCATGACGTCGTCGCCGACCTCCGCGGTCTCGCCGATCACGACGCCCATGCCGTGGTCGATGAAGAACCGCCGCCCGATGGTCGCGCCGGGGTGGATCTCGATGCCGGTGAGCCACCGCGTGATCTGCGACCCGGCCCGCGCGAGGAACCGGTAGCCCCGCTGCCACAGCCAGTGGTCCACGCGATGCGCCCACACGGCGTGCAGACCGGGGTAGAGGACGGCGATCTCGAGGCCGCTGCGCGCGGCGGGGTCGCGGAGCTTCGCCGCCGCGAGGTCTTCGCGGATCCGTGCCAGCACGCCGATGCTCATGCCTTCGCCGCCTCGGACTCGCGGACGTGCTCGTAGAGCGCCGTCGAGAGGTAGCGCTCACCGGAGTCGGGGACGATCACGACGATGCGCTGTCCTTCGGCCTCGGGGCGCGCGGCGACCTCCAGCGCCGCCCAGACGGCGGCTCCCGCCGACATGCCGCCGAGGATGCCCTCCTCGGCGGCGAGGCGACGGGCCACCTCGATCGCGTCCTCGAACTCGACGGTGAGGATTTCGTCGATGACGCTCCGGTCGAGCACGTCGGGGACGAAGTTCGGCCCGATGCCCTGGATGCGGTGGCCGCCGGCGTGGCCCTCCGACAGGACGGGGGAGTCCTTCGGCTCGACGAGCACGGACTTCAGGGCCGGATTGCGCTCCTTCAGCACCTGCGAGACGCCGGTGATCGTGCCGCCCGTGCCCGAACCCGCGACGAACCAGTCGAGCTCGCCGTCGGTGTCGCGCCAGATCTCCTCGGCCGTCGTGCGCCGGTGGATCGCGGCGTTCGCGGGGTGCTCGAACTGGCGGGCCAGGATCGCGCCGGGCGTCTCGGCGACGATGCGCCGGGCGGTGTCGACGGCCTCGGTCATGCCCTTGTAGGGGTCGGTGAGCACGAGCTCGGCGCCGTAGGCCTTGAGGAGCGTCCGGCGCTCCTTCGACATGGACGCGGGCATCGTGAGGATGACCTTGTAGCCGCGCGCCGCGCCGATGAGGGCGAGCGCGATGCCCGTGTTGCCGCTCGTGGACTCCACGATCGTCCCGCCCGGCTGCAGTTCACCGGACTGCTCGGCGGCCTCGACGAGCGCGAAGCCGAGGCGGTCCTTGACGCTCGAGCCGGGATTGTAGAACTCGAGCTTCACGAGCACCTCGGCGCCGAGCCCCGCCGTCAGACGGTTGAGTCGGACCAGCGGGGTGTCGCCGAAGGCGGTCGTGATGTCGGAGTGGATGCGGGGCACGGAGTTCCTCGGCGGTGGGCGGTTCAGCCCTCTCGGAGGTCTTCGTAGAGGATCGTCGAGAGGTAGCGCTCTCCGAACGAGGGCACCACGACAACGATATTCTTGCCCGCGGCCTCGGGGCGCGCGGCGACCTGCAGAGCGGCCCAGATGGCGGCCCCGCTGGAGATGCCGACGAGGATGCCCTCCTTGACGCCGACCTCGCGCGCGACGCGCAGCGCGTCGTCGAGCTCGACGTCGATGACCTCGTCGATGACGCCCTGGTCGAGGATCGCGGGGATGAAGTTCGGTCCGAGGCCCTGGATCTTGTGCGGTCCGGGGGTGCCCTTGGTGAGGAGGGGGGAGTCGGCCGGCTCGACGGCGACGACCTTGGCGCCCGGCACGCGCTCCTTGAGCACCTGGCCGACGCCCGTGATGGTGCCGCCCGTCCCGATGCCGGCGACGAAGTAGTCGACCTTGCCCTCGGTGTCGCGGAGGATCTCCTCGGCCGTGGTGGCGCGGTGGATCGCGGGGTTCGCCTCGTTCTCGAACTGGCGCGCCAGGATCGCGTCGGGAGTCTCCGCGACGATCTCCTCGGCCTTCGCGAGGGCGGTCTTCATGCCGCCCGCCGGGTCGGTCAGGACGAGCTCGGCGCCATAGGCCTTGAGGAGCAGGCGGCGCTCGGTCGACATCGACGACGGCATCGCGAGGATGACCTTGTAGCCGCGTGCCGCACCGACCATCGCGAGGGCGATGCCGGTGTTGCCGCTCGTGGCCTCGACGATCGTCCCGCCGGGCTTGAGCTGACCGGAGGCCTCGGCGGCGTCGACGATCGCGATGCCGAGGCGGTCCTTGACGCTCGAGGCCGGGTTGTAGAACTCGAGCTTGGCGAGCACCGTGCCCGGGAGCCCTTCGGTCACGCGGTTGAGGCGGACGAGCGGGGTGTTGCCGAATGCGCTCGTGATGTCGGAGTGGATGCCGGGCATTGGCGGACCTTTCGGGTGGGTCGGCAGCACCCGGGCGCGACCAGCGGCTCGGGTGATCGGGACGCAATCAGCCTAAACGAGCATGCGCGACGCGTTACGGCGTGTGACGAGTCCGCCGCGCGGCGCGACGCCGCGATCGCGGTCGGAAGCGCGACGGGGTGGCGTGCGAGCGCGTCGGCGGCGCCCGTAGGCTGGAGGACGCTCATGGCCTCCGAAGCATCCGTCCCCCCGGTCTCCGTCGCCGACGCGCTGCGGCGCGCGGTGGAACGGCTCGCCGCTGCGGGCGTCACCGACCCGCAGGTCGACGCCGAGCTTCTCCTCGCGCACGTCACGACGGGCAGCCGCGGCGCCGTCCAGGCGGCGGCGTTCCGCGGCGATGCGCTCGCGCCCGCGGCGGTCCGCGAGTTCGACGCCCTCGTCGCGCGCCGCGAGACGAGAGAGCCGCTGCAGCACCTGACGGGCCGCGCGCCCTTCCGCCACCTCGAGCTGCGGGTCGGGCCGGGCGTTTTCGTCCCCCGTCCCGAGACCGAGATGGTCGCGCAGTTGGGGATCGACGCGCTGCGGGCCGCGGCGTCCCCTTCCCCCGTCGCCGTGGATCTCGGAACCGGGAGCGGCGCGATCGCGCTGGCGCTGGCGACCGAGGTGCCCCACGCGCAGGTGCACGCGGCCGAGAACTCCGTCGAGGCGTTCGTGTGGGCCGAGGAGAACTTCCGAGAGGTCGCGGCGGCCAACGCCCGGCTCGCGTTCATCGACCTCGAGCGCGCGTTCCCCGATCTCGACGGGACTGTCTCGGTGCTCGTGTCCAACCCTCCGTATGTTCCGGATGCCGCGATCCCGCGTGATCCCGAGGTGCGCCTGTTCGATCCGCCCGCCGCGCTCTACGGCGGCGAGGACGGCCTCGACGTCGTGCGGGTCCTCAGCCGCGTCGGCCGGCGGCTCCTGCACCCCGGCGGCACGATCGTGATCGAGCACGGCGAGTGGCAGGGCGAGGCGATCCGCGGCATCCTGACCGCCGACGGATGGCGCGCCGCCGCGACCCATCCCGACCTGACGATGCGCGACCGCGCCACGACGGCCCTGCGGGCCTGATCGGGACGGGGGCCCGACGGGGTCGCGGCTAGACTGGCTGCGTCATGTCCTCTCTCTTCGACTGCCGCGATGAGGCGCAGCTGCTCCCCGGAATGCGCCAGGCCCGTCAGGCGATCGGCCGCGGCGAACTCGTCGTCATGCCCACCGACACCGTGTACGGCGTCGCCGCCGACGCCTTCAGCGCGAAAGCCGTGCAGCGCCTCCTCGACGCGAAGGGACGCGGCCGGCAATCGCCGCCCCCCGTCCTGGTCGCCGGTCTCACGACCCTGCGCGCGCTCGTGGCCGACGTCCCGACCGCCGTCGAGCGGCTCGTCGAGGAGTTCTGGCCCGGCGGCCTCACGATCGTGCTCCCCGCGCAGCCCTCGCTGTCGTGGGACCTCGGCGAGACGCACGGCACGGTCGCCGTGCGCATGCCCGCCCACCGGATCGCGCTCGAGCTGCTGGAAGAGACCGGCCCGCTCGCCGTCTCCAGCGCCAACCTGACCGGCAAGCCCGCGGCGGTCCGCATCGAGGACGCGCAGGACATGCTCGGCGAGAGCATCGCCGTCTACCTCGACGACGGCTACTCGAAGACCGGGATCTCGTCGACGATCGTCGACGCGACGAGCCTCGTCGGCGGCAGCGAGCCCCGCATCCGCGTCCTCCGCGAGGGCGCGATCTCCCGCGCGCAGCTCCGCGACGTGCTCGGCGACCTCCTCGAGGACGATCCCGAGTCAGTGCACGTCGACGGCGACGGCGCGTGAAGCAGTACCTCTTCACCACCCTCTTCACGGCGATCGTGACGTTCGCCCTCTCGTGGGGCGTCTGGCGCCTCAGCACGAAGTACCGGCTGTATCCCGGCATCCGCGAGCGCGACGTCCACAAGACGCCCACGCCACGGCTCGGCGGCATCGCGATGTTCCTCGGCGTCGTCGCCGCGATCGGCGTCTCGGCGGCCAACCCGTACTTCGCGATCGTGTGGAGCGTGCCGCACCAGGTCTATGCGATCCTCGTCGCGACCGTGATCATCGTCATCGTCGGCGTCGCCGACGACCTGTGGGACCTCGACTGGTTCATCAAGCTGGGCGCGCAGTTCATCGCCGCGGGGGTCATCGCGTGGTTCGGCGAACTGCAGATCTACTCGCTCCCGATCGGCGGGCTGACGGTCGGCTCGGGCTGGGTGAGCTTCACCCTCACGGTCTTCGCGATCGTCATCGTCATGAACGCGGTCAACTTCATCGACGGTCTCGACGGCCTCGTGGCCGGCGTCTGCCTCATCGCCAACGCCGTCTTCTTCGCCTACTCCTACATGCTGTCGCGCGACTTCACCGCCAGCAACTTCTCGCTCGCGACCTTCCTCGCGACGGTGCTGATCGGCGCATGCCTCGGATTCCTGCCTCTGAATTGGAGCCCCGCGAAGCTCTTCATGGGGGATGCCGGGGCCCTCATGCTGGGTCTGCTCATGGCCTGCTCCGCCATCGCGATCACGGGCCAGCTCGACCCGACCGTGCTCGACCCCGAAGACTTCGGGCGATCGCAGCTGCTGGGCGCGTTCCTGCCGATCCTGCTGCCGGTCGTCGTCGTGCTCCTGCCGCTCCTGGACTTCGGGATGGCGATCATCCGGCGCATGCAGGCCGGCAAGTCGCCCTTCGCGCCCGACCGCAAGCACCTGCATCACCGCATGCTCGACATGGGGCACAGCGACCGCGACGCCGTGCTGATCTTCTACGCGTGGACCGCGATCGTGGGTCTGAGCGTGCTCCTGATGTACATCGGCACGACCGCCGGGTGGCCCGGCCTCTATCTCCCCGGCGTCGCCTACCTCCTCGTGGGAGTCGTGGCGTGCCTGTTCGTGACCTTCCTGCCCTCGCGCCGGACGCCGGCGTCCCATCCCGTCCCGGAGACCGTCCCATGAGCCCCAGTCCCGTCTCGAGCACCCTGATCCTGCGGACGACGCTCCGATGGTCCGCCATCGTGACCGCGGTCCTCGCGGTGCTCGCCGGCATCGTCGGCTTCCTCGCCGCCGGCACGACCGGCCTGTGGAGCGCCCTCGCGGGCGTGCTCATCGCGGCGGTGTTCCTCGCCATCACGGGGCTCAGCATCCTGATCGCCAACCGGTGGTTCGGCGACGACCTCTACGTGCCGATCTTCTTCGGGATCGTGCTCGGCGGGTGGATCCTGAAGTTCATCATCTTCATCGTCGCGCTCCTCATGCTGCGCGGACAGCCCTGGATCGAGCCGACGGTCTTCTTCGTCTCGGTCGTCGTGAGCGTGCTCGCCTCGCTCGCCGTCGACGTCGTCGTGATGCTCCGCACGCGCGTGCCGCACGTGAGCGACATCGCGCTGCCGGACGACCCCGAGGAGGGGGAGAGGTCAGACCACACGGTCGCCTAGACCCGGCGAACTCCGCACGCCTGTGAGTTTGATAGGGTGGTCATGCGCCCGCCCGCTCGATTCGAGCGCTTGCGGAGTGACGCTCACCGACCATCGTCGCAACGGTTCACCCCGATGCCCCGAAGCTGGAGCCCGCGCTGTTCACTCAAGCTGCGACCCTGATCGCCAAAACCGCTGAAGACGGCGGCGGATTCCACGCGCCGTCGATCTACGAGTTCTTCCCCGATGTGGTGACGACGGTCTTCGGTATTCCGATCACCCGCATCCACATCATCCAGCTCATCGCGACGACGGCCGTCGTCCTGGTCTTCTGGCTCGGCACCCGCAAGATGAAGGTCGTCCCGGGCCGATTCCAGAGCCTCACCGAGATGGGCCTGGGCTTCGTGCGCACCAACATCGCGTACGACCTGCTGGGCAAGAAGGACGGCGAGCGGTTCCTGCCGATCCTCGCGACCATGTTCTTCATGATCCTGTTCATGAACCTCACGGGGATCATCCCGTTCCTGAACATCGCGGGAACGGCGATCATCGCGGTGCCGCTGACCCTCGCCGTGGTCAGCTACATCACCTTCATCTACGCAGGCATCAAGAAGAGCCCGAAGAACTTCTTCAAGAACTCCCTCTTCCCGTCCGGCGTGCCGTGGCCGATCTATCTCATCGTGACGCCGATCGAGTTCATCTCGACGTTCATCATCCGGCCGATCACGCTGACGCTCCGACTCCTCATGAACATGATGGTCGGCCACCTCCTGCTGGTCCTCTTCTTCTCGGCGACGACCTTCTTCCTCCTCACCGCAGGTGGCTGGTGGAGCATCCTCGCCGCAGGCAGCCTCGCGTTCGGCTTCGCCTTCACCCTCTTCGAAATCCTCGTGGCCGTCCTCCAGGCCTACGTCTTCGCTCTCCTCACCGCGGTCTACATCCAGCTCGCGGTCGCGGAAGAGCACTGAGCGGGTCGGCTGACTGCCGCCCATAACCGAAAGGAACACCACCGTGGACGCAACTACGGTTCTCGCCCAGGTCTCCGGGAGCATCGCGACCGTCGGCTACGGCCTCGCCGCGATCGGCCCCGCCATCGGTGTGGGCATCGTCGTCGGCAAGACCATCGAGGGCGTGGCTCGTCAGCCCGAGCTCGCGGGTCGGCTCCAGGTCCTCATGTGGATCGGTATCGCCTTCACCGAGGCGCTCGCCTTCATCGGCATCGCCACCGCCTTCATCTTCGGCTACTGATCCGCCTTCTCGACGTTAGGAGACAGGATGCTCAACGCTCTTGTCACACTCGCCGCGGAAGAGGGTGAGACCCCGAATCCGCTTCTGCCGGCCTGGTACGACATCGTCTGGTCGCTGGTGTGCTTCATCGTCATCCTCTTCATCTTCTGGAGGGTCGCGCTGCCGCGCCTGAAGAAGCTGCTCGACGAGCGTGCGACGGCCATCGAGGGCAACATCGCCAAGGCCGACGAGGCCCAGCGACGGGCCGAGGCCGCCCTCGAGGAGTACACGGCCCAGCTCGCCGGTGCGCGCAAGGAGGCCGGTGAGATCCGCGACGCCGCCCGAGAGGACGGCCGCAAGATCATCGCCGAGGCGAAAGAGACCGCGTCCGTCGAGGCGGCGCGCATCACGGCATCCGCTCACTCGCAGATCGAGGCGGAGCGGCAGTCGGCGCTCGTGTCGCTGCGCAGCGAAGTCGGCACGCTCGCGATCGATCTCGCCGGCGGCGTGATCGGCGAGTCGCTCACCGATGACGCGAAGGCGCAGGGTGTCGTCGACCGCTTCCTCGCGGAACTCGAGGCCTCCGAGGCCGCCGGGAAGGCGTCGAAGTAATGGGAAGCGCGACCACTCAGGCGCTCGTCACGACGACGGCGGCGCTCGACGGCGCCGCCGGGGTCGACCTGGCGGTCGCCGGCGAGCTCTTCGCCGCCGCGCGTGCGCTCGGCGACGCGCCGCACCTGGCCGGCGCCCTCGCCGACTCCGCGGCTTCGCCGGAGGCCCGCGCCAAGGTGGTCGCCGATGTATTCGGCGCACCGCTCTCGCCGGTCTCGGTGTCGCTGCTGACGACGGCTGTGCAGCAGCGCTGGTCGTCGTCGTCCGACCTCATCGACGCGATCGAAGAGCTGGCCGTGCGCGCTGCCGCGCGTGCCGGTTCGGGAGACGACGTCGAGGGCGAGCTCTTCCAGTTCTCGCGCACCGTCGCCGCCAACCCGCAGCTCGAGCTCGCTCTCGGCAGCCGGCTCGGCGACGACGCGGCCAAGGGCCCGCTCGTGCAGTCGCTCCTGGGCGGCCGCGCCAGCGCGGCGACGACGCTCATCGTGTCCTCGCTCGTGCAGCAGTCCCGCGAACGCCGCGTCCGCCAGCTCCTCCTGCGCGCCATGGACCTCGTGGCCGACCAGCGCGGCCGTACGGTCGCGACTGTCGTGTCGGCGGTTCCGCTCAGCCCTGCGCAGAGCGAACGCCTGGCCGCTGTGCTCTCGAAGCGCTACGGGACTGACGTCTCGATCAACACCGTCGTCGACCCGTCCGTGGTCGGGGGAGTGCGCGTGCAGATCGCCGACGACGTCATCGACGCGAGCGTGTCGTCGCGCCTCGCCGACCTCCGGCAGCGACTGGCCGGCTAGCACCAGACTTCCCGCCCTCTCGGGCGGAGACTTCGGAACCGATCGGAAGACGGTTCCACTGAACGAAGGAAGACAATGGCAGAACTCTCAATCAGCCCCGACGTCATCCGTGACGCGCTGAAGGACTTCGTCGCCGCGTACGAGCCCACGGGGGCTGCGGCCACCGAGGTCGGCACCGTCATCGACGCCGCCGACGGCATCGCCCACGTCGAGGGCCTGCCCGGCGTCATGGCGAACGAGCTCGTGGTGTTCGGCGACGGCACGCAGGGCCTCGCCCTCAACCTCGACGAGCACGAGATCGGTGTCGTCGTCCTCGGCGACTTCTCCGGCATCGTCGCCGGCCAGCAGGTCACCCGCACCGGCGAGGTCCTCTCGGTCCCCGTCGGCGACGGCTACCTCGGCCGCGTCGTCGACCCGCTCGGCAACCCCATCGACGGTCTCGGCCAGGTCGCGACGGAGGGCCGGCGCGCGCTGGAGCTCCAGGCGCCCGGCGTCATGCAGCGCAAGAGCGTGCACGAGCCCATGCAGACGGGCATCAAGGCGATCGACGCCATGATCCCGATCGGCCGCGGTCAGCGTCAGCTCATCATCGGCGACCGCCAGACGGGCAAGACGGCGATCGCGCTCGACACGATCATCAACCAGAAGGCCAACTGGGAGTCGGGCGACGTCAACAAGCAGGTCCGCTGCATCTACGTCGCCATCGGCCAGAAGGGCTCCACGATCGCCGCCGTCAAGGGTGCGCTCGAGGACGCCGGGGCCATGGAGTACACGACGATCGTCGCGGCTCCCGCCTCCGACCCCGCCGGCTTCAAGTACCTCGCCCCCTACACCGGCTCGGCCATCGGCCAGCACTGGATGTACGACGGCAAGCACGTCCTGATCATCTTCGACGACCTGTCGAAGCAGGCCGAGGCCTACCGTGCCGTGTCGCTGCTCCTCCGCCGCCCGCCGGGCCGCGAGGCGTACCCCGGTGACGTCTTCTACCTGCACTCGCGTCTGCTCGAGCGCTGCGCGAAGCTCTCAGACGAGCTCGGTGCGGGCTCGATGACGGGTCTGCCCATCATCGAGACGAAGGCCAACGACGTGTCGGCCTACATCCCGACGAACGTCATCTCGATCACCGACGGCCAGATCTTCCTGCAGTCCGACCTCTTCAACGCCAACCAGCGTCCCGCGGTCGATGTGGGCATCTCGGTCTCGCGAGTGGGCGGCGACGCGCAGGTCAAGTCGATCAAGAAGGTCTCCGGCACGCTCAAGCTCGAGCTCTCGCAGTACCGCTCGCTCGAGGCGTTCGCCATGTTCGCGTCCGACCTCGACGCCGCGTCGCGTCGTCAGCTGGCTCGTGGTGCGCGTCTGACCGAGCTGCTCAAGCAGCCGCAGTACTCGCCCTACCCCGTCGAGGAGCAGGTCGTCTCGATCTGGGCCGGAACGAACGGCAAGCTCGACTCGGTCGAGGTGGAGGACGTCCTTCGCTTCGAGCGCGAGCTCCTCGACTACCTGCGCCGCAACACCTCCATCCTCGACACGCTGCGCGAGACGAACGTCCTCGACGACGCCACCGTGGCGGAGCTCGGCAAGGTCACCGACGCCTTCATCCTGGAGTTCCAGGCGGGCAAGGGCGGCCAGGCGATCGACAAGCCGGGTCACGAGGAGTTCGGTGCGGCCGCGGCCGACGACGTGAACCAGGAGCAGATCGTCAAGGGTCGCCGCTGACCGCGGACCTGGACAGGAAAAATGGGCGCTCAACTCAGGGTCTACAAGCAGAAGATCGCTTCTGCTCAGACGACCAAGAAGATCACGAAGGCGATGGAGCTCATCGCGGCTTCGCGCATTCAGAAGGCGATGGCACGCGTGCGCGCCTCGGCGCCGTTCGCTCGCGCCGTCACGCGCGCCGTGTCCGCGGTGGCGACGCACTCCAACGTCGACCACCCGTTGACCACCGAGCGCGAGGTTATCCGCCGTTCCGCGGTCGTGATCTTCGCGTCCGACCGGGGCCTGGCAGGCGCGTTCAACTCGCAGATCCTGCGTGAGGGGCTGCAGCTCGCCGAGCTGCTGCGCTCGCAGGGCAAGGAGCCGGTGTTCTACCTCGTGGGCCGCAAGGCCGTCGGGTACTTCCAGTTCCGCCGCATGGCATCCGCGGCCGAGTGGACGGGCGACACCGACACGCCGCACTTCCACACGGCGGAGGAGATCGCGGGCGTCCTGCTCGACGCCTACGACCGCGGTGGCGACAACGGTGGCGTCGACGAGATCAACCTCGTTTACAACCGCTTCGTCAGCATGATGACGCAGTCGCCCGAAACGGTCCGTCTGCTTCCCCTCGAGGTCGTGGAGGCGGAGGCGTCGAGTGCGACCGTCTACCCGCTGTACGAGTTCGAGCCCGAGGCCGGCGTCGTGCTGGATGCGCTGCTCCCGGTGTACATCCAGAGCCGCGTGTTCAACGCGCTTCTCCAGTCGTCGGCCGCGAAGCACGCCGCGACGCAGAAGGCGATGAAGTCCGCCAGCGACAACGCGGACAACCTCATCACCGACTACACGCGCCTGCGCAACAACGCTCGCCAGGCCGAGATCACGCAGCAGATCGCCGAGATCGTCGGCGGCGCCGACGCTCTGGCGTCGGGCAAATAGACCATACGAAAGAGAAGAAGCCATGAGCCTCACCGCTGAGAAGACCGCGACCGCGGTCGGACGCGTCGCGCGCGTCACGGGCCCGGTCGTCGACATCGAGTTCCCGCACGACTCGATCCCCGACATCTACAACGCCCTCAAGACGAGCGTCACGATCGAGGGCGTCACGACCGAGTTCACGCTCGAGGTCGCCCAGCACCTGGGAGACGACCTCGTCCGCGCGATCGCCCTCAAGCCGACCGACGGCGTCGTCCGCGGTCAGGAGGTCCGCGACACGGGCGGCCCCATCACGGTCCCCGTCGGGGATGTCACCAAGGGCCACGTCTTCAACGTGACCGGCGACGTCCTCAACGCCAAGCCCGGCGAGAAGATCGAGATCACCGAGCGCTGGGGCATCCACCGCTCCGCGCCGAACTTCGACCAGCTCGAGTCGAAGACCCAGATGTTCGAGACCGGCATCAAGGTCATCGACCTGCTCACCCCCTACGTGCAGGGTGGAAAGATCGGGCTCTTCGGTGGTGCGGGTGTCGGCAAGACGGTCCTCATCCAGGAGATGATCCAGCGCGTCGCGCAGGACCACGGTGGCGTGTCGGTGTTCGCCGGTGTCGGCGAGCGCACCCGTGAGGGCAACGACCTCATCCACGAGATGGAGGAGGCGGGCGTCTTCGACAAGACCGCCCTCGTCTTCGGTCAGATGGACGAGCCCCCGGGGACGCGTCTTCGCGTCGCCCTGTCGGCGCTGACGATGGCGGAGTACTTCCGCGACGTCCAGAAGCAGGACGTGCTCCTGTTCATCGACAACATCTTCCGCTTCACGCAGGCGGGCTCGGAGGTGTCGACGCTTCTCGGCCGCATGCCGTCCGCGGTGGGCTACCAGCCCAACCTCGCCGACGAGATGGGCGTCCTCCAGGAGCGCATCACCTCGACGCGCGGTCACTCGATCACGTCGCTCCAGGCGATCTACGTCCCCGCCGACGACTACACCGACCCGGCGCCGGCCACGACCTTCGCGCACCTCGACGCGACGACCGAGCTCTCGCGGGAGATCGCGTCGAAGGGTCTGTACCCGGCCGTCGACCCGCTGTCGTCGACGAGCCGCATCCTCGACCCGCGCTATATCGGCGCCGACCACTACCGCGTGGCCACCGCCGTCAAGCAGATCCTCCAGAAGAACAAGGAGCTGCAGGAGATCATCGCGATCCTCGGTGTCGACGAGCTCTCCGAAGAGGACAAGGTCGTCGTCGCCCGCGCGCGCCGCATCCAGCAGTTCCTCTCGCAGAACACCTACATGGCCAAGAAGTTCACCGGCGTCGAAGGCTCCACGGTCCCGATCAAGGAGACGATCGAGTCCTTCGACGCGATCGTCCGCGGTGACTTCGACCACGTCGCGGAGCAGGCCTTCTTCAACGTCGGCGGCATCTCCGACGTCGAAGAGGCGTGGGCGCGCATCCAGAAGGAGAACGGCTGACATGCCCCTGAAGGTCACCCTCGTCTCGGCCGAGTCCGAGGTGTGGTCGGGCGAGGCGGCGCTCGTCGTCGCCAAGACCGTGCTGGGCGAGATCGGCTTCATGCCCGGGCACGAGCCCGTGCTCGCCGTCCTCGCCGAGGGTCAGGTGCGCATCACCAAGACCGACGGCTCGAAGATCACCGCCAACGCGCAGGACGGCTTCCTGTCGATGGACGGCGATGAGATCTCGATCGTGGCCGGCAACGCCGCCCTCATCGCCTGACACCAGTCACGCACGCACGCCGTCCGGATCCGTCCGGGCGGCGTGCGCCGTTTTCGGAGCACGAATGCTGATCCTCCTCCCGCCCTCCGAGACCAAGCGCCCCGGCGGCTCCGGTCGTCCGCTCGACCTCGCCGCGCTGGCGCTGGCCGAGCTCGCGCCGCAGCGCGAGCAGGTGCTGAGCGCGCTCGAGGAGCTGTCGACGGATGCCGAGGCATCCGCGCGGGTCCTCAAGCTCGGCGTGACGCAGCTGCATGAAGTGGAGCACAACGCCCGCGTGCGCACCGCGCCGGCGATGCCGGCCGTCGACCGCTACACCGGCGTCCTCTACGACGCGCTGGACCCGGCATCCCTCGACGCATCCGCGAGATCGTGGCTCTCGCGCCACGTCCTCATCCACTCCGCCGTGCTCGGGCCGGTGGGGGCGCTCGACCGCATCCCGCCGTACCGGCTGGGCGCCGCGGCATCCCTTCCAGGCATCCCGCCGCTCCGACGGCTCTGGAGCGACGCGGTGTCGGGAGCGCTCGAGGGGTCGGGAGCGCCGTTCGTGCTCGATCTGCGGTCGGAGGCCTATGCGGCCCTCGGCCCCGTTCCCGACGCCGTCGCGTCGGCGTACGTACGCGTGGTCGCCGAGGGCGAGGGCGGCGCCGTGCGCGCCCTCAACCACTTCAACAAGCACGCCAAGGGCGCCCTCGTGCGCCGGCTCGCCGTCGAGCGTCCGCGCATCCGTTCCCGAGAGGGGTTCGTGCGATGGGCGGATGCCGCGGGCCTGCGCGTGCGCGAGGGCGCCCCGGGCGAGCTGGAGCTCTTCGCCTGAGTCTCAGCGCTCGGTGTTGTCGGCGGTCTGCTGCGTGTTCTCGGCGATCGCGATGAGGGCCACGACCGCCTCGATGACGAAGCGCAGCACGACGATCGCGAGGAACGTCACGATCGGCACGATGATGAGCGTCGCCACGAGCAGTGAGACCCCCGCCCCCGTGTTGTAGGGGATGAGGCCGATCGAGCGCACGATGCCGCCGATGAAGTACACGAGGAAGCCGATGCCGATGGCGACGAGCCCCACGACGTAGAAGGCGCTCGCGAGCCGCCGCGTGATGAAGGTGCGGAACGAGATGTCGAACAGCGCCCGGACGAATCCCCGCCCGACGTCCGAGGCGTCGCCGACGACGCGGGGCACGCCGGTGTCGTCGGGATCGGTCGCGGGGTCGTACGGGGCGGTCGTGGTGCGCGTGGTGGTGCCGCCCACAGACGTGGGGGCACCGGGGGCCGCGGGTGCGGGCGAGGGTGCAGCCTGTCCCGGTGCGGCCGCTCCCGCGGCTGCCTGAGAAGCGGGCTGCTCGGGGAGCGGCGGAGGGGGTGGGGGAGTGTTGTCGCTCATCGGGGTCCTTCCGCTGATGTTTCCGCAAGGCTAGCGCCGCCGGGCGCCTCGGCAAGGTATCCGTGTCGATGACTGCCGTGCGTGTATGCGCATCGCTAGCATGTGACTCGTCGGGGCGGAGGGCCCCGTCGGCGTGGCGACACGTCCCATGTTCCGGAAAGGAACACGATGTACGACTATCCCGACGGCGCGGGGCTCGCGTTCCTCGCCATCTTCGGCTTCGTCTGGTTCATCTTCGCGGTCGCGTTCTACGTGCTCAGCTCGTGGTTCCTCATGAAGATCTTCGACAAGGCCGGCGTGCAGGGCCGCTGGCGGGCGTGGGTGCCCGTCTACAACTCGATGATCTTCCTCAAGCTGGGCGACCTGAATCCCTGGCTGATCCTGATCGGCATCGGCGCGACCGCCGTCCTGAGCTGGATCCCCGTGATCGGCCCCCTCATCGGCCTGGCGACCTTCGTCCTGAGCCTCCTCGCGGCATGGCGCGTGGGCCTCAAGCTGCAGAAGGAAGCCGTCTGGGTCATCCTCTACTTCTTCCTCTCCCTCGTGTGGCTCGGCATCCTCGCCTTCGACCGGTCGCGTTGGAACCCCGCGGTCCCGCCCGCTCCCTGGGCAGGCAACGGCTTCCTCGGCGACCGCACCGTGTGGGGCGGCATCCCCTCGCAGACCCCGGTGGGCGGCTTCGCCCCCGGCGCCGCCCCCCAGCCGGGCTACCCCGCGCCCGGAGGCTACCCGCCCCCCGCCGGCTATGCGGCACCGCCCGCCGGCTACGAGCCCCCGCCCGCGGGCTACGGCCAGCCGCCGGCCGCCGGTTACAGCCAGCCGCCCGCGGGGTACACGCCCCCTCCCGCGGCGTCCGCCCCCGAGCCGCCCGCTGCGCCCCAGCCGCCGGCCGGACCGCCGGCCCCGCCGAGCGGCCCCGCAGCGCCGAGCGAGCCCACCGCGCCGAGCGAGCCGTTCGCGCCCGAGCCCCCGTCGACGCCGCCCGCCGAGCCGGCGCCGCCCATCTCGCCTGAGCCCGCACCGCCGGTCACGCCGGAGCCTCCCGTCTCGCCGGAGCCGGAGAACCCGGACACCCCTCGGGCCTGACGACACACCGCGGCCTTCACGGGCCGGCCGCGCAGCCTTCACGGGCCGTCCACGCAGCCCCCGCCTTCCGGTGGGGGCTGCGTGCGTTCCCGGTCCGTGCGACCGCCGCTAGCGTGGACGGCATGAGTCCCGTTCCCCAGCGCCGCGTCGGCGCCTCCGGTCTGCTCGTCTCCGCCGTCGGCCTCGGCTGCAACAACTTCGGTCGCAAAGGCACGCGCACCGAATCGATCGAGGGCACGCGCGAGGTGCTCGACGCCGCGATCGACGCCGGCGTCACGTTCCTGGACACGGCCGACATCTACGGCAAGGAGCCGGGGCTCTCCGAGACCCTGATGGGGGAGGCGCTCCAGGGCCGGCGCGACCGCGTCGTGCTCGCGACGAAGTTCGGGCACGCCGACTTCGCCCCGGCGGTGCTGGGCGGGTCCAAGGCGTCACGCACTCACGTGCGCAGGGCGGTCGAGGCATCCCTCACTCGCCTGCAGACCGACTGGATCGACCTCTACCAGCTCCACACGCCCGACCCCGAGACGCCCGTCGAAGAGACGCTCGACGCGCTGGGCGACCTCGTCCGCGAGGGGAAGGTGCGCTACATCGGGCACTCCAACCTCTCGGGCTGGCAGATCGCCGAAGCGCACCACGTCGCCCGCGAGCGGCACGCGGCGCCGTTCGTCTCGGCGCAGAACCAGTACAGCCTGCTCGCGCGCGGCGCGGAGCGCGAGGTCCTGCCGGCCGCCCTGCGCTACGGTCTCGGGTTCTTCCCGTTCTTCCCGCTCCACAACGGCCTGCTCACGGGCAAGTTCACGAGGGATGCCGCGCCCGCCGACTCGCGCATCATGAGGCAGCGGCCGCATCTGTACGAGAACGCGCCGTGGGAGGCGCTCGAGGCGTACCAGGCGTTCTGCGACGAGCGGGGGATCACGATGCTCGAGGCGACGTTCGGCTGGTTCCTCGCGAACCCCGTCGTCTCCAGCGTCATCGCGGGTGCGACCAGCCCCGACCAGGTGCGGGCGAACGCGGCCGCAGCGACGGCGTGGACTCCCACGGCGGATGATCTCCGCACGATCGACGCGATGTTCCCGCCGGTCGCGGCATCCGACCTCTAGGAGCGCGCCGGGTCTCTCGCAGCCTGCGCATCCCGGTTCGCTGACAGCGGACGCCGTGCATTTGTCCCATGTCGCACGGGAGGCGTAGCGTCATTCGACGTGCGCGGCCCCGCGGGTGCGGATGTCGCCGCGCCACGAAAGGACCCCTCGTGCTCGGCAAGCTCCTGGTTCGCTATCTCCGTCCCGCGTGGCTGCTCATCGTCGCCGTCGTCATCTTCCAGCTCGCGCAGTCGATCGCCTCGCTCCTGCTGCCGACGCTCAACGCCGACATCATCGACAAGGGTGTCGTCACCGGCGACATCGGCTACATCTGGCAGACCGGCGGCGTCATGCTCATGGTGAGCCTCGTGCAGGTCGTCTGCGCCATCATCGCCGTCTACTTCGGCTCGCGCCTGGCGATGGGCATGGGCAAGGAGCTGCGCAGCGACCTCTTCCACCGCGTCGTGGCGTTCTCGCAGCGCGAGGTCGGCCAGTTCGGCGCCCCCTCGCTCATCACCCGCAACACCAACGACGTGCAGCAGGTGCAGATGCTCGTGCAGGTCTCGGCGACGCTCATGGTCTCGGCGCCGATGCTCGCGATCGGCGGCGTCATCATGGCCGTGCGGCAGGACGCGGGGCTCTCGTGGCTCATGGCGGTCGCGATCCCGGTGCTGCTCGTCATCGTCGGCCTCATCGTGTGGCGCATGGTCCCGGCGTTCACGCAGATGCAGAAGAAGATCGACCGCGTCAACCAGATCATGCGGGAGCAGCTCACCGGCATCCGCGTGATCCGCGCCTTCGTGCGCGAACGCGAGGAGCGCGTGCGCTTCGCGGCGGCCAGCGACGACGTCATGGCGACGGGCCTGCGAGCCGGAAACCTCATGGCGATCATGTTCCCCGCCGTCATGCTCGTCATGAACGTCTCGAGCGTCGCGGTGATCTGGTTCGGCGCTTTCCAGGTGCAGGAGAACGGCGTGCAGATCGGCACGCTCATCGCCTTCCTCAGCTACCTCATGCAGATCCTCATGGGCGTCATGATGGCGACCTTCATGTTCGTCATGATCCCGAGGGCCGCCGTGTGCGCCAACCGCATCGGCGAGGTCCTCGACGCCGAGCCGTCGGTCTCGGCCCCCGCCGACCCCAAGGCCGCACCCGAGGCCCTCGGCCGCATCGAGTTCGACCACGTCGACTTCGCCTACCCCGGCGCAGACGAAGCGGTCCTGCACGACCTCACCTTCTCCGTCGCGCCGGGCACGACGACGGCGATCATCGGCTCGACGGGCGCGGGCAAGACGACCCTCGTGGGTCTCGTGCCGCGCCTGTTCGACGTGACGGCGGGGGCGGTGCGCGTCGACGGCGTCGACGTGCGCGAGTACGAGCCCGAGCTCCTGTGGCAGCGCATCGGCCTCATCCCGCAGCGGGCGTTCCTCTTCTCGGGCACGGTGGCCTCCAACCTCCGCTACGGCGACGCGACCGCGACCGATGCCGACCTGTGGCACGCCCTCGAGCTCGCTCAGGCGAAGGACTTCGTCGCGGCGATGCCGGGCGGCCTCGACGCGCCGATCGCGCAGGGCGGCACGAATGTCTCGGGAGGGCAACGGCAGCGGCTCGCGATCGCTCGCGCCGTCGCCAAGAAGCCCGCCGTCTACGTGTTCGACGACTCGTTCTCGGCGCTGGATCTGAGGACGGATGCCTCGCTCCGACGTGCGCTCGACACGCATCTGCCGAACGCCACGAGGCTCGTGGTGGCGCAGCGCGTCTCGACGATCCAGCACGCCGATCAGATCATCGTGCTCGATCACGGACGCATGGTCGGGATCGGCACGCACGACGAGCTCGTCGAGTCGAACGAGACGTATCGCGAGATCGTGGATTCGCAGCTCGCGGCGGAGGCGGCGGCATGAGCGGCTCGTCGAACACCCAGACCGCGGCTCCCCGCCGCATGCCCGTGGGCCGCGGCCCGATGGGCCAGGTCGCCCCGGGCGAGAAGGCGCAGAACTTCGGCCCCAGCGCCAAGCGGCTGCTCGCGACGCTGCGCACCGACATGCCGCTGCTCATCGTCGTGCTCGTGCTCGGCATCCTGAGCGTCACGCTCTCGGTGATCGGCCCGAAGCTCCTCGGCAACGCGACCGACGTCGTCTTCGCGGGCTTCGTATCGCTGCAGACGCCCGCGGGCATGACGAAGCAGCAGGTCATCGACGGCCTCGTCGCGCAGGGCGACCAGCAGCAGGCCGACATGCTCTCGAGCATGGACTTCACGCCGGGCGCGGGGATCGACTTCCCGCAACTCGGCATGATCGTCATGGCGGTGCTGCTCGTCTACATCTTCGCGAGCCTCTTCGGCTGGCTGCAGGCGCGGATCCTCAACGGCGTCGTGCAGCGGGCGATGAACCGGCTCCGGCTGCAGGTGGAGGACAAGATCCACCGGCTCCCGCTCGCGTACTTCGACAAGGTGCAGCGCGGCGAGCTCCTCAGCCGCGTCACCAACGACGTCGACAACATCGGCCAGACGATGCAGCAGACCCTCTCGCAGGTCGTCATCTCGCTCCTCACGGTCATCGGCGTGCTCGTGATGATGTTCCTCATCTCGCCGCTCCTGGCCGTCATCGCCCTCGTCACCATCCCGCTGACGATCGTGGTCACGGTGCTCGTCGCCAAGCGCTCACAGAAGCTCTTCGTCGCGCAGTGGGCCGCCACCGGCAAGCTCAACGCGCGGGTCGAAGAGACCTTCTCGGGTCACTCGATCGTGAAGGTCTTCGGTCACCAGAAGGAGGTCGAGGCCGACTTCCGGTCCGAGAACGAGGAGGTGTACCGGGCGAGCTTCGGCGCCCAATTCATCTCGGGCATCATCATGCCCGCCATGATGTTCATCGGGAACCTCGTCTACGTCGCGATCGCCGTCGTCGGCGGCCTCCAGGTGGCGGCCGGGCTCATGTCGATCGGCGACGTGCAGGCCTTCATCCAGTACTCGCGGCAGTTTACGCAGCCCCTCAGCCAGCTCGGCTCGATGGCCAATCTGCTGCAGTCCGGCGTCGCGAGCGCGGAGCGCGTGTTCGAGCTGCTCGACGAGGCGGAGGAGACGCCCGATCCCGATCCGGCCGAGACGGCGCCCGAGACGGCGAGCCACCTCGCCTTCGAAGACGTGTCGTTCCGATACAGCCCCGACAAGCCGCTGATCGACGACCTCGCCCTCGAAGCGCACCCCGGCAGCACGGTCGCGATCGTCGGGCCGACGGGCGCCGGCAAGACGACCCTCGTCAACCTCATCATGCGGTTCTACGACGTGGACTCCGGCCGCATCACGCTCGACGGCGTCGACACCCGCACGATGACCCGCGACGACCTTCGTGCCCGCACCGGTATGGTGCTGCAGGACACGTGGCTGTTCGCCGGCACGATCCGCGAGAACATCGCCTACGGGCGACCGGATGCCTCGGAGGACGAGATCGTCGACGCCGCGACGGCGGCGTACGTCGACCGATTCGTCCATGCCCTGCCGGACGGCTACGACACCGTGCTCGACGACGAGGCGACCAACCTCAGCGTCGGGGAGCGGCAGCTCGTCACGATCGCGCGCGCCTTCCTCGCCGACCCGCGCATCCTGATCCTCGACGAGGCCACCTCATCGGTCGACACGCGCACCGAGCTGCTCATCCAGCGGGCCATGTCGCGTCTGCGCGCCGACCGCACGGCGTTCGTCATCGCGCACCGACTGTCGACGATCCGCGACGCCGACCTCATCCTCGTGATGGAGAACGGCGCGATCGTCGAGCAGGGCTCGCACGACGAGCTGCTGCGGGCACGCGGCGCGTACTGGCGCCTGTACAACGCGCAGTTCGAGGCGGCGATCGACGACGAAGAGGCCGCCGCACCGGCACTCGTCGGCGCGCCGCCCGTCCCTACCACGGCGAGCATCCTCGCCGCCACAGCTGAGGAGGACTTCGAAGGCCTCGAGGGGTAGTCCACTAGGATGTGAGCACGGCGGCGGCGCCAATGGTCCGCCTTGGTTCCATGGGAGATAGCGGCGTGCCGGAAGTTTCCACCCAGCATCGCTCGGTGCAGATCGGCGACGGCTCGGACGGCGGGTCGATCGAGCTCGCGTGGGCCGGAGCGACCCACACCGGGCGACGTCGCGACATCAATCAGGACGCCCTCCTGACCGAATACCCCCTCTTCGTCGTCGCAGACGGCATGGGCGGGCACCTCGGCGGCGAGATCGCGAGTACGAGCACCGTCGACCGGCTGCGCGGGGTCGTCGACGCGGGGAGCGTCACGCCGAAGACGATCGAGAACGGTCTCGCGCGCGCCGTCAAAGACATCGCGTCGCACCCCGAGGCGACCGACGACGGCACCGGCACGACCCTCACCGGCGTCTACCTCGACGTCGCCGAGAACCCCCCGCACTGGGTGACCCTCAACATCGGCGATTCGCGCGTCTACCTGCTGCGCGACGGGGCGATCGCGCAGGTGACGACCGATCACTCGGTCGTGCAGGAGCTCGTCGCCTCCGGCAGGCTGAGCCCCGAAGAGGCCGAGAACCATCCGTACGGCAATGTCATCACGCGTGCCGTGGGGCCGAGCGACAGCGTCTCGCCGGACTACGTCCGCCTCGACGTGGCCGACGGCGACCGGTTCGTCATCTGCTCCGACGGCTTGACGAAAGAGCTCACCGACTACGGCATCCAGCACTTCCTCGCCGAGAACGCCGATCCCGCCGACGCTGTGACCTCGATGCTCGACGCGGCCCTCGAGAACGGCGGCCGTGACAACATCACGGTCATCGTGCTCGATGTCGCTCTCGTCGACGCCGGTTCCTCCACAGCCGCCGACTGACGTCCGGTTCTCCACCGTCGACCGCAACGCGGCGACAGGGGAGACGCGCGCGGGTTCACTGGGGCGGTGCCCTCCTTCGCTTCGCTGCTCGATCCCGCGTACGACCCGCTCGACGAGCCGCTGACACTCCCGCCCCAGCCCGCCGCCCCGCGGCGACCGAGCGTTCCCCTCCTCGCGACGGCCGTGCCGGTCGTGGGCGCCGTCGGGCTGTGGCTCGTCACCGGGTCGATGCTCTCGCTCTGGTTCGCCCTCCTCGGTCCGCTCGTCGCCGGGGCGACCATGCTCGACGGTGCGCGGACGGCGCGTCGCGAGCGGCGCAGGTCGCGGGAGGAGACGGATGCCGCGCACGCCCGGATCGCGGCATCCGTCGACGCCCGGCACGACCGCGAGAGGGAGCGCCGCCGCACCCGGCATCCCGACCTCGCGCGCTTCATCACGAGCGAGACCGAGATCTGGCGCGCGGTGCCCGGGCGCTCGGAGGCGCTCGTGATCGGCCAGGGCGGCGTGCCGAGCGGGCTCACGGTGACAGGCGGCGGCTCGGACGCCGCGAGCGTGGGTCTGCGCCGTCGCGCCGCGGTGCTGGCGGAGGCGCCCGTCCTCGTCCCCGCGGCGGGCGGGATCACCTTGGTGGGCCCCGCGGTGCTCGCCGGTCCGGCGTCGCGCTCCCTCCTCCTGCAGGCCTGTCTGGCCGCGCCGCCCGGCGAGCTGCGCATCGTCGGCCCGCTCGCCGCGGCCGATGCGTGGGTCGAGGCGCTCCCGCACCGTGTCGCGGCGACGGGCCGCCGTCTCGCCGTCGTGGGCGAGGGCGAGCCGGTGCCCGCCGAGGCGGACTCCTACATCGCGCGCGTGGCGCCGGGTGGGCCCGTGCCGCCCGGCTGCGGCACGGTCCTCACGATCGACGACCCCGCCCATGCGCGGGTCGACTCCGGGGGACAGATCCACGACGTCTCCGTCGAGGGTGTCTCGCTGGCACAGGCCCGGCACATCGCGGCCGGGATCACGCGGCTGGCCGGCGAGCTGCCCGGAAGCGGCGCATCCGCCGCGGCTCCCGTGCTGCTGGCGCCCCTCCTGGAAGGTGCGCCGTCCGACGCACTCGCCGCGCCCGTCGGTGTCGACGGTGCGCTCCCCGCCGTCATCGACCTCGTCGCGGACGGTCCGCACGCCGTCGTCGCGGGGATGACCGGGAGCGGCAAGAGCGAGCTGCTCGTCACGTGGGTGCTCGCGCTGTGCGCCACGCGCTCCCCGCGCGCGGTGAACTTCCTGCTCGCCGACTTCAAGGGCGGGACGGCGTTCGATGCGCTGGCCTCCCTCCCGCACGTCACCGGTGTCATCACCGACCTCGACGGCGCGGGAGCCCGGCGCGCGCTCCAGAGCCTGCGCGCCGAGGTCCGCTGGCGCGAGGCCGAACTCGCGCGAGTGGGCGCGCGCGACATCCTGGATCCCCGCGTCGAGCTTCCGCGCCTCGTCGTCATCGTCGACGAATTCGCCGCCCTCCTCGGTGATCACCCCGAGCTGCACGCGGTCTTCACCGACATCGCAGCGCGCGGCCGGGCGCTGGGCATGCACCTCGTGCTCGGCACGCAGCGGGTGTCGGGGGTCGTGCGCGATGCGCTGCTGGCCAACTGCCCGCTGCGCATCAGCCTGCGGGTCGCCGACCCCGCAGACAGCCGCGCCGTGATCGGCACCGACGAGGCGGCCCAGCTTCCCGGCGGCGACGGGGCGAAGGGGGTCGCGCTGGTGCGCAGGGCGCGGGATTCCGCGCCCCGCCGGGTGCGCGTCGCGCTGTCGTCGCCCGCCGACGTGGCGTGCATCGCCGAGCGGGCGGAGCCTCATCGGCCGCGTCGGCCGTGGCTGCCCGAGCTGCCGCAGCGCATCGATCTGGCCGACCTGCCGCCTGCGGCGGGGGCGGGGTTCGTGCTCGGGCTCGCCGACGACCCCGATCATCAGCGACAGGTGCCCGTCGTGTTCGGCCACGAGGATCGAGGCATCCTCGTCGTGGGAGCGGCGGGGACCGGCAAGACGACCGCGCTGCAGACGATCGCGGCTCAGGCGCCGCAGCGGCTCGTCGTGCCGTCGGACACCGAACGCGCGTGGGATGCCGTCGCGGCGCTCGTCGACGAGCCGCCGGCGCCCGGCACCGTCGTCGTGCTCGACGACCTCGACGCCCTCGTGGGGCGGTACCCGCAGGACTACGCCATGGTGCTCGCGGAGCGTCTCGAGCGGGTCGTGCGCGGCGCGGGTGATCACGGGCTGCTCGTGGTCGTCTCGGCGCAGCGGCTGGTGGGTCCGGCGGCGCGGATCGCTGAGCTCCTGTCGCGCCGGGTGCTCCTGGGCGCAGGCTCGCGCGCCGAGTACATCGCCCTCGGGGGCGAGGCCGCGCATCACTCTCCCGATCAGCCGCGAGGGCGAGCGCGCGTGGATGGGCGGGCCGTGCAGATCGCCGTCGCGCCGGCGCCGGCGGCGATCCTCGGCGAGGAGAGCGGCCCGTGGATCCCGGAACCCGGGGTCACCGGGTTCGCGGCGCGCCGGTCGGCGGCGGGCCGGGCGATGCTCGGCGAGTGGGAGGCGGCGGGCGCGCGGATCGTCACGGTCGCGCAGGCCGCCACGACCGGCATCGGTGAGCTGGCGCGGAGCAGCGAACCTGTCGTCGTCGTGGGCGACGGCGAGGACTGGCAGCGTCAGTGGCAGCTGCTCTCGGCGGTGCGCGACGAGCACGTGCTCGTCATCGATCCGTCGGTGGGCGCCGACTTCCGTGCGCTCAGCGCTGATCGGATGCTCCCGCCGTACTGCGCACCGGGTCGGTCGCGGGCGTGGCTCTGCCGCGACGGTCTGCCGCCGGAGCGCATCGCGCTGCCGCGGCCGGGCCCCGCGGGGGAGCGAGCGCCCGAAGAAGATGAACGCGCCCGGAGCGTCGCTTGACCGCCCGACGAC
Source organism: Microbacterium sp. F51-2R (assembly GCF_052180235.1). Lineage (GTDB taxonomy): Bacteria > Actinomycetota > Actinomycetes > Actinomycetales > Microbacteriaceae > Microbacterium. The sequence goes on from NZ_CP197470.1 coordinate 3,510,947, forward strand.
GGCGGCCCTACGTTCGCCTTGTGTCTACTACCCCGATCGACCTGAGCCGGCCCGACGGCAAGGGTCTCCAGGCAGGGGCTCTCGGACTGTGGGGATCCACGGTCATCGGCCTCGCCTCCACCGCCCCCGTCTATTCCCTCGTCGCAACACTGGGCTTCGTCGTCCTCGCCGTCGGCGCGCAGGCGCCCATCGCCTTCGTGCTCGCGTTCGTGCCGATGCTGTTCATCGCCTTCGCGTACCGCGAGCTCAACAGCGAGGTGCCCGACTGCGGCACGACGTTCACGTGGGGGACGAAGGCCTTCGGGCCCGTCGTGGGCTGGCTCGGCGGCTGGGGCGTCGCCGTTGCGGGCATGGTCGTCCTCGCCAACCTCGCGCAGGTCGCGTCCATCTACTTCTGGGCCCTCCTCGGCCAGGAGTTCGACGCGAACAACGACTGGCGGATCATCCTCGTCGGGGTGATCTTCATCGCCGCCATGACGTGGGTGTCGTGGCGCGGTGTCGAGATCGGCGAGCGCATCCAGAACGTGCTGCTCGGCATCCAGTACCTCGCGCTGGCCATCTTCGTCGTCGCGGCCCTCTGGCAGTTCTTCAGCGGCTCGGCGCCCGACCCGACGCCCTTCGAGTGGGCGTGGTTCAACCCGTTCGGCTTCACCGAGTGGGGCGGCTTCATCGAGTCGATCCTGCTCGCCCTGTTCATCTACTGGGGCTGGGACACCTGCCTCGCCCTCAATGAGGAGACGAAGGACCCCAAGCGCATCCCGGGCCGGGCGGCTCTCCTGACGACCGTCATCCTGCTCGTGACGTACGTCGGCGTCACGATCGCGGCGATGATGTACGCGGGGCTCGGCGAGACGGGCACGGGTCTGGGCAACGAGGCGAACGCCGACGACTTCTTCCTCGGCATCAAAGACGGCCTGCTCGGCCCGCTGGGCTGGCTCCTCGTCGTCGCGGTGATGATCTCGGCGATCTCGTCGACGCAGACGACGATCCTCCCGACCGCGCGCGGCACGCTCGCGATGGCGGCCTACAAGGCGCTGCCGAGGCGCTTCGCGCACGTGCACCCGGTGTACAAGACGCCGTCGTTCTCGACCATCGTCATGGGCATCGTCGCGGTCGTGTACTACGTGGGCTTCACGCTCGTGAACGACAACATCCTGCAGGACTCGATCCTTTCGCTGGGGCTCGCGATCGCGTTCTACTACGCCATCACCGGCTACGCCTGCGTCTGGTACTACCGCCGGGAGCTGTTCACCTCCACGAGGAACTTCTTCTACAGATTCCTTTTCCCGTTGCTGGGTGCGCTCATGCTCACGTACGCCTTCGTGCAGTCGGCGATCGACATGCTGAACCCCGACTACGGCTACTCCGTGCTCCTGGGCGTCGGCGGCTCGTTCGTCATGGGCATCGGCGCGCTCGCGTTCGGGGTCGTGCTCATGCTCCTCTGGTACTTCTTCCCGCGGGCGAAGCCGTTCTTCCGCGGCGAGAGCCTCAATGAGGAGACACCCGTCCTCGTGCCCGAGGACCCGGCCGACTACGCGCGCTCGCTCGACGGCGGCCTCGTCTGACGGGGGCCGCCAGGCGAGACGTCCCGGCTCACGCGAGCCGGGACGTCGCGCTTCAGCCCAGCGCGTCGGCGAGCGGCGTCAGCTCGAGGCCGTGGGCCGTCGCGACGCCGGCGTTGACGACGGCGCCGTCGACGGTGTTGAGGCCGCCCGCGAGGGCTGCGTCGCGGCTCAGCGCATCCTTCCAGCCCGACCGGACGATCTGCCGGATGTAGGGGAGCGTCGCGTTCGTGAGCGCCGACGTGGAGGTGTTCGGCACGGCGCCCGGCATGTTCGCCACGCAGTAGAAGATGCTGCCGTGCACCGGGAACGTCGGGTCGGCGTGGGTCGTCGGGCGCGTGTCTTCGAAGCATCCGCCCTGGTCGACGGCGATGTCGACCAGCACGCTTCCCGGCCGCATGCGGCTCACCATGTCGTTCGTGACGAGCTTCGGCGCCTTGGCGCCGGGGATGAGGACCGATCCGACGACGAGATCCGAGTCGGTGACGGCCCGGTCCAGATCGAGGGGGTTGGATGCCGCGGTCTTGATGCGCCCCTGGAAGTGGTCGTCGAGGTAGCGCAGCCGCTGCACGTTGGTGTCGAAGACGGTGACGTCCGCCCCCAGCCCGACGGCGATCACGGCGGCGTTGGCGCCGGCCACACCGCCGCCGATGACGGTGACGCGGGCGGGGCGCGTGCCGGGCACGCCCGACATGAGCAGGCCCAGGCCCCCGGCCGATCGCATGAGGGTCGCGGCGCCGACCGTCGGTGCGAGCCGGCCGGCCACTTCGCTCATCGGAGCGAGAAGCGGGAGCCCGCCGCCGGGCAGCTGCACGGTCTCGTATGCGATCGCCGTCACGCGATCGGCCACAAGGCGCTCGGTGAGCGGGCGATCCGCGGCGAGGTGGAGGTAGGTGAACAGCACGAGGTCGTCGCGGAAGTACCGGTATTCGCTCTCGATCGGCTCCTTGACCTTGAGCAGGAGCTCGGCGCGCGCCCAGACCTCGGCGGCGTCGTCGAGGAGGGTGGCGCCGGCGGCCTCGTACTCGGCGTCCGGCATCGACGAGCCCGCGCCGGCGCCGCGCTGCACGAAGACCTCATGGCCGGCGGCGGCGAGATCGTGCACGCCGGCGGGGGTGAGGGCGACGCGGTACTCGTTGTTCTTGACCTCGGTGGGGACGCTGATCCTCATCGATCGTTCCTTTCCGCTCCTTCTGGGAGCCCTGCTAGAAAGCGGGGCGGATGGCCCCGACATCCTTTCCGCCGCCGGAGACCGACAGCGGGAGTCTCGTCATCGCCTCGGCGACGTCGCTCGACTCGAGCGCGCCGACGCGCTCGAGCAGCCGGAGGGCGACCGCCGTCGCAGCGCGACCGCTGCCGTCGAGCATCTTCAGGGCGACCGTCGTGCCGTCCCGGGCGACCATCACCATGACGCCCTCCGCGCCCGTCTTGCAGAACACGCCGAGGCGTTCGATCGCGACGGTGTCGGGGCGCCCGGGCCCGTCGATCGCCCACGGGTGCTCGCGCACGGCGCGCACGAGCGTGCCGGCGTGGCGGTGCAGCGCGAACGGCGACGTCTGCGACGCCGTTCCGATCCGGTGGATCGCCTTCGACAGCCCGAGGAGACTAATCGCGTAGACGGGGGCTCCGCAACCGTCGACGGCGGTCGCGGCGACCTTCTCGCCGATGAGCCGTTCGATGACCTCGCGGATGTGCACCTGCAGCGGGTGCTCGGGGTCGAGGTAGCCGCGCGGGTCCCACCCGGTCGTGACGCACGTCAGCAGCATCGCGGCGTGCTTGCCGGAGCAGTTCATCCGGATGCGGGCGGGCTCGGAGTGGTCGCGCACGAGCTCGTCGCGCGTCGCCTGGTCGAGCGGCCACGCCGGCGGGCAGCCGAGATCTTCCTCGCCCAGCCGCGCCGCGGCCAGCATGTCGCGGACGACCGAGACGTGCCGGTCGGTCCCCGCGTGGCTCGCCGTCGCGAGCACGAGCTGCTCGCCCTCGAGGGGCGCCCCCGCGGTCATGCACGCGAGGGCCTGCAGGGGCTTGAGGCTCGATCGCGGGAGGATCAGCGCGTCGACATCGCCGAGCCGCTCGGAGACGACTCCGTCGGCGGACAGCACGACGGCCGCGCCGCTGTGCCGCGACTCGATGAACCCGCTGCGTTCGACGACGGCCAGTTCGACGGCGGCGGTGGCGGCGAGGGTCTGCGGCACGACGCCAGCCTACCGCCGGGGTGCACGCCTTCCCGCGCGTGGAAGACTGGGCGCATGTTCGGCGAGCATCGATACCGGCTTCAGGCCACGTGGACGGGCAACCGGGGGAGAGGCACGACGGGCTACCGCGACTACGACCGCTCCACGACGATCGAGATCGACGGCAAGCCCACGCTGTACTCCTCCGCCGACAAGCCGTTCCGCGGAGACCCCTCGAAGTGGAATCCCGAGGACATGCTCCTGGCCGCGCTCAGCCAGTGCCATCTGCTGTCGTACCTCCACGCGTGTGTCGAAGCGGGTGTCGTCGTCGTCGCGTACCGGGACGAGGCATCCGGTCTCATGGTCCAAGACGGACGCGGCGGCGCGCGCTTCACCGAGGTGATCCTGCGGCCTCACGTGACGGTCGCAGATGCATCGATGACGGATGCCGCGATCGCGGCGCACGAGCAGGCTCACGCCTGGTGCTTCATCGCGAACTCGGTGAACTTCCCCGTGCTGCACAAGCCGAAGATCGAGGTCGCGCAGCACGCCTGACCCGCGGCGCGCGGCGCCCACCGGGAGCCGCGGTCAGCGGCGCTCGTGCGGCAGCACCTGCTTGATGCGGTCGATGCCGTGCGCCGGCGCCTCGTTGTAGGCGTTCGCGAGCTCCTGGCCCGACAGGGCGTGGATCGCCGCCATGATCTCGTCGGTCGCGAGTCGGCGGGCGCGCCCCGACTCCGCCGTGCCGTGGTGCGAGACGTCGATCGGCTTGCCGAAGCGGACGGTGACGCGCTCGCGCAGCGAGGGGAGCTTCGCCCCCACCGGCATGACCTTGTCGGTGCCGACGAGTCCCACCGGCACGACGGGCGCGCCTGTCTGCAGCGCGAGGAAGGCGACGCCCGTGCGGCCCTTGTAGAGCCGGCCGTCGAGGGAGCGGGTGCCCTCGGGGTAGAGCGCGACCGCCTTCCCCTCCTCGAGGAGCCGGCGCTGCTGGCCGAGGGCGTCGAGCGCGGCCTGGCCCGCGCCGCGCTGCACGGGCACGGCGCCGATCGCGGTGAAGAACTCCCGCGAGAGCCAGCCCGAGAAGCCCTTCCCGTCGAAGTAGCTCGACTTCGCGAGGAAGTGGACGGGACGAGGCGCGGCGACGGGGATCGCGATCGAGTCGAGGAAGGACAGATGGTTGCTCGCGAAGATGACCGGACCCGTCTTGGGCACGTTCGCGCGGCCCTCGACGTGCGGCCGGTAGACGAGGCGGCCGAGCGGGGCGATGATGAACCGCCCGACGGCGTAGGTCACGCCCATCTGCGTCGAGGGAGCCTCCACGTCGGTCGACGGCGGGGCGGACGGCTCCGGAAAAGTCACCCGTCGAGGGTACTCCCGGTTCCATGCCCCGTCCGGTATGACGTCCTCTCAGCGCGGACCTAGGAAACATAGGCAAGGATGGAGTCTCCGCTTCCCCTTTTCACAGAGGTTTCCTGTGCGCACTCGTTCGCTCGCTTTCCTGTCCCTTGCCGCCATGTCGGTACTCGTCCTCGCCGGCTGCACGTCGTCACCGACGCAGTCCGAGGCGTCGCCGTCGCCGACCACGGCCGACCTGTGCTCAGCGCAGGTCAAGCCCGGGAAGGCCTCGGACTCCGTCAAGGTCGAGGGTGACGCCGGCACCGAGTCCACCGCGACCTTCACGTCGCCGCTGGATGTGACCGAGCTCCAGTCGACCCAGGTCGCCAAGGGTTCGGGCGATGCCCTGAAGTCGGGCGATCTCGTGCAGTTCGCCCTCTCGGCGTACGACGCCTCCACGGGAGACAAGCTCGGCGCACAGGGCTACAACGACGACCTGCTCCCGCAGCAGATCTCGCCCGACAGCGTGCTCGGCCAGGTCGTCGGCTGCGCGAAGCCCGGCTCCCGCTTCGTCGCTGCGTTCCCCGCGTCGACCGAGCAGGGCACGCCCGGCCAGGTGTACATCATCGACGTCCTCGGCACGGCGCCCACCGCGGCGTGGGGCGCGAGCCAGGACCCGGTGGCCGGCATGCCGACCGTCGAGCTCGACTCCGACGGTGCGCCGAAGGTGACCCTTCCGGATGGCGACATCCCCACCGAGTTCGAGAAGGCCACCCTCAAGAAGGGCGACGGCGCCGTCGTCGAGGCGGGTGACCAGGTGCTCGTGCAGTACCACGGCGTCTCGTGGAACAGCGGCAAGGTCTTCGACGAGTCGTGGGGCAAGCAGCCGTTCACCTTCACTGTCGGCTCGGGCGTCGTTCCGGGCTTCTCCGACGCCGTGACGGGCGAGACCGTCGGCTCGCAGGTCATCGCCGTGCTGCCGCCCGCCTCGGCCTACGGCGAGGGCGAGATCAACGAGTCCGACCTCACCGGGCAGACGCTCGTCTTCGTCGTCGACATCCTCGCCGTCGCGAAGGCGGCCCCCGCGCAGTGATCGAGCTCCGCGCTCGCCGAGAGCCCGTCACCCTTGCGGTGGCGGGCTCTCCGCCTTCCCGGCGCGCGACGCACCGTTAGGCTGACGGGGTGCGGCGCGTCCTGATCCTCGGCTCCACCGGCTCCATCGGCACTCAGGCCCTCGATGTGATCCGCGCCAATCCGACCCGCTTCGAGGTCGTGGGCCTCTCGGCAGGGTCGAACCGCGCGCTCCTCGAGGCCCAGGCGGCGGAGTTCGGCGTGGCAGACACGGCACTCGGCGCCGATGAGGCCGAGCAGCTGGTGCGGGATGTCGAGGCCGACGTCGTGCTCAACGGCATCACCGGCTCGGTCGGACTCGGGCCCACCCTCGCGGCGCTGGAGACCGGGCGGACCCTCGCTCTGGCGAACAAGGAGTCGCTCATCGTCGGAGGCGACCTCGTCACGGCGATCGCGGCGCCGGGACAGATCGTGCCCGTCGACTCCGAGCACTCCGCCATCGCGCAGGCGCTGAGGTCGGGATCGTCCGAAGAGGTCCGCCGGCTCGTGCTCACGGCATCCGGGGGCCCCTTCCGCGGCCGCACCCGCGCCTCCCTCGCCGACGTGACTCCGGCTGAGGCGCTCGCGCATCCGACGTGGGACATGGGCCGCGTCGTCACGACGAACTCCGCGACGCTCGTGAACAAGGGGCTCGAGGTCATCGAGGCCCACCTGCTCTTCGATGTGCCGTACGACCGCATCGACGTCGTCGTGCATCCGCAGTCGATCGTGCACTCGATGGTCGAATACACCGACGGCTCGACGATCGCCCAAGCCTCGCCGCCCGACATGCGGCTGCCGATCTCGCTGGGGCTCGACTGGCCGCACCGGGTCTCGGGGGTCGGACGACCGCTGGATTGGACGGTCGCGACATCCTGGACCTTCGAGCCTCTCGACGAGGGGGCATTCCCCGCCGTCCGCCTCGCCAAGCAGGTGGGACGGGCGGGCGGCACCTTCCCCGCCGTCTTCAACGCGGCCAACGAGCAGGCCGTCGATGCGTTCCACGAGGGAGCGCTGACGTTCCCGGGGATCGTCGAGACGATCGAGAGCGTGGTCGACGCGCACGAGGCGCCCGGTGAGCTGACTCGGGAATCGCTCGCCGCCGCCGAGGCGTGGGCGAGGCGGGCCGCCGACCGCGCGATCCGCGCGCGCCTTTAGGCCGCCCGCCGCAGGCGCCGCGCGCCCGAACCGGGAGCGAGCGGGGGCCGCGTCGCGCGACGCCCGTAGAGGGTCAGTCGATCGGGCGCGTCGGGTCGGACAGCGGCGTCGAATCGGCGGGGTACGGCACCGGCCAGTGCGGCTCGGGCACGGGCCAGCCGGCATCGCGCAGGGCACGACGGGCGAGCTCGCGGGCGGAGTACGGCGTCCGCGCGCCGCGGATGTCGCGGTAGTCCTGGTGGCCGGGGCCGGCCCAGAGGATCGCATCGCCGTCGCCGACGAGTTTGACGGCCTCGATGATCGCGCGCTCCGGCGGCGAGAACTCGAGGATCTCGGCATCCGGTCGTGCGTTGCGGGCGCCCTCGATCAACGTCGCGCGGATCGAGTCGGGGTCTTCGAAGCGCGGGTGGTGGTCGGTGACGACGAGGATGTCGCTGCCCTCCACCGCCGTCCGGCCCATGTCGTGGCGCTTGGTCGCATCGCGGTCGCCGTCGGCGCCGAAGAGCATGACGACCTTGCCCGGCGTCACGTGACGCACGGCGGCGAGCGTCTTCTCGAAAGCGTCGGGGGAGTGGCCGAAGTCGACGTAGACCGCCGGGCCGCTCTCTCCCGACACGCGCTGCGTACGCCCGGGAAGGTAGGCCTCGATCGCGCCGCCGTCCAGCGCCGCGACGAGAGCGTCCCACGTGTAGCCGGCCTCGAGGATCATGACGATCGCGAGGCCTGCGTTGGCGGCCATGTGGCGTCCGATGACCGGCACGACCGTCGTGAGCGAACGGCCGTCCTTCCCGCGGAGGACGAACTCGGTGCCCGACTGGCGCTCCTTGACGATCTCGACCGTCCAGTCGGCGTCGGCGGCGGCATCCGGATCCGCGGCGATCGCGGGCGTGCCCACCGTGACGTACGGCACCTCCGAGCGCTCCACGACCTCGAACCCCGGCGTCGAGTCGAGCGAGATGACCGCGCGGCGCGCGCGGTCGGGGCGGAAGAGGGGGAGCTTGGCCTCGAAGTACTCGCGCATGTCGGCGTAGTCGTCGAGGTGGTCGTGGCTGAGGTTGGTGAACCCCGCGACGTCGAAGACGATCCCGTCGACGCGGTGGCGGCTGAGCGCCTGCGCGCTGACCTCGACGGCGACGGCTTCGACGCCGCGCTCGCGCATGAGGGCGAGGAGCGCGTGGAACTCGGATGCCTCGGGCGTCGTGAGCCGCGAGACGATGACCTCGCCCGCGATGTGGCGCTCGGCCGTCGAGGACAGGCCCGTGACGACGCCGAGCTGCTCGAGGATCCCGTCGAGCAGGTGCGACACGCTCGTCTTGCCGTTCGTGCCGGTCGTTCCGAAGAGGATCGGGATGTCGTCGCCCGGCCCCGTGCCGTAGACCCACGCCGAGAGCTCGCCCAGCAGTGCGCGGGGGTCGTCGACGATGACGATCGGGAGGCCGGCGTCGGCGGCGAGGTCGGCTCCGGCGGCATCCGTCACGACGGCGACGGCGCCCTTCCCGGCGGCGACCCGCGCGAATTCGGCGCCGTGGCGGTTGACGCCCTGGATCGCGACGAACGCCTCGCCGGCGCGGAGGTCGGCCGTGGCGAGGGTCACGCCGGTGAGTTCGACACCCGCGACGTCGCCGCGCACGTCGCGGCCGAACCGCTCGGCGAGCTCCGAGAGCGAGCGGGCGGGCGGGTTCTCGGGGCGGAGAACGGGAGGCAGGTTGGAGGGCGTGTCAATCGGCATGGCCCGTCAATCCTCTCATCGAGCAGGCGCAGCGCCCATCTCCGGTGTGGATGCGCGGGAGGGGAGGGCGGCCGGTGGGCAGGCCCCCCTCCCGCTGTGCGCCCGGGCGGGTGTCAGGCGCGGCGGCGTCCGCGCACGAGGACGACGGTGAGCGCGGCGAGGCCCGCGATGAGCCCCGCGCCCGCGAGCCAGCGGGCCAGGGGGTCGGTCGTCGGCGACGTCGTCGCTGTCGCGGGGGCGGCGCCCGCGGCGTCGGCGTGGTCGGCCGATCCCGCGCCCGATCCCGCGTGGCCCTGCTCGGCCGTGGCGGCGACGTCTCCCACGGCGACGATCGGTGCAGGCGAATCGAGCGTCTGGGGATCGACACCCTCCTGCGCGATCTGCGTCCACGCCGTCGACCCCGTGACGCACTGCTGCGTGACGGGGAAGGCGACCTCGGTGCGGGCGGCGTCCTCGGAGAACGTCACGACGAGGGCGACCGATGCCTGGATCCCCGACTCGATCGGAGACTCGGGCGTGAAGGTCACCTGGGTCGGCTGCTCGTCGGCGCCGAGCGTGCGCTGGATGGTCCAACCGCCCTGTGCGACGGGGGTCGTGGTCGCCGCGCCGTCGGGGATGTCGATCACGACGGCCGAGGTCGGCGAGCCGTCGCAGCCGTGCGAGAAGGTGAAGGCGAGGGTCTGGGCCGTGCCGGCCTCGGCGGTCGACGGATCGACGTGCACGTGGGCGGAGGCGGCCAGCGGCGCTGCGACGGCGAGGACGCCGCCGGCGGCGACACCGCCGAGCAGGACCGCGGCGCGTCGGCGGGTGGAACGGATGAGGACAGGAGTGTTCATGGGCTTCTTTCGTCGTGGGTGCGCGCAGCGTCCCGCAGGAGCGCGCGGGAAGGAGAGGACGCCGGCCCCGCCTCGGGGCGGGTCCGTTCGGTCCGGGGGTGTCGCGGGGGCTCGGGCTCAGCGGCCGAGCGCCGCTCGCGGCGGGCCTCTCCTCGGCTGGTCCGACGGAAGGAGCGAAGATCGCAGGGAGTCGACGACGGTCGCGACGGGGGCGAGAGTGCGCCGCTGCGCCGGCCCCGGGATCCCGACGGCGGGCCGCACGAGGCGGAGGATCCCCTGCGCGAGGGTGCGCAGCATCCGCTCGCCCCGGTGAAGGGCCAGCACGGTGACGAGGGCGCCGACGACGTGCCCCCCGATCATGAGCGGGTCGGGCGGCCAGACCGCGGGGGTCGTCCCCGCCGCGAGCCACGACGGGTCGATGACGTGGTGCGCGTGGTCGGGGGCGGCCCCGCCCGTCGCGCCCAGGGTGATCCCGAACGACGTGTGGAAGAGCAGCTGGCTGACGAGCACCGTCACCGAGAGGCGCCACACGGCGAGGCGGCGGCCGGCGAGCGCCACCGCGAGCGGTGACGCGAGGAGGATGACCGCGCCGACGAGAGCGGGCGAGGGAGGGCCGCCGCCGGCGAGCGTGTGCGACGTTGCGGCGACGAGGGTGGTGACGGTGGCCGCGACCACCCCGCGGAGCGCCCGGACCTGCCGCGAGGTCCGCCCGGGACCGCCCTCTCGCGACATGGCGCGCGGCGGAGTCGGGGTGGCGGTCGGCATCGCCCTCATCCTCTCACCCGCCCGCCTCCTCTCACGCCTGACGGTCCACGGCCAACTCAAAGGCGCGCGCGGGTACCTTTGCTGTGTGACCGCCATCGCCTTCCTCATCGGCGTCGTTGTGCTCATCGCCGGCCTCGCGGCGTCGATCGCGCTCCACGAGCTCGGGCACCTCATCCCCGCCAAGAAGTTCGGCGTGCGCGTGGGGCAGTACATGATCGGCTTCGGGCCGACGATCTGGTCGCGCCGCAAGGGCGAGACGGAGTACGGCTTCAAGGCCATCCCGCTCGGCGGCTACATCTCGATGGCGGGCATGTATCCCCCCTCCCCGAAGGAGCGGGCGGCGGTCGCCGCGGGTTCGCGCGAGGGACGGGCCGGCGGCGGCTTCTTCGCGACGATGGTGCAGGATGCGCGTGCCGCGAACGACGAGACGCTCGCCGGCGACGACGACGATCGCGTCTTCTACAAGCTCCCCGTCTGGCAGCGCGTCGTCGTGATGCTCGGCGGCCCCGTCATGAACCTCCTGCTCGCGATCGTGCTCTTCACGATCGTGTTCAGCGGCATCGGCGTGCAGACGGCGACCACGACGGTCGCGGGCCTCTCGGCCTGCGTCCCGGCCGCGGGAGCGGCCTCCTGCGCCGCCGACGATCCGCCGCCGCCTTCGGAAGTGGCGGGCATCAAGCCCGGCGACGTCATCATCTCGGTCGGCGGCACGCCGGTCTCCACGTTCGCCGAGGCATCCACCGTGATCCGCGAGTCGCCTGGCACGCCGCTGGCGATGGTCGTCGAGCGCGACGGCACCGAGCAGACCCTCACTGTTACCCCCGCGACGGTCGAGGCGAGCGCCACCGGCACGACGGGCGGCGACGCGACGGCGAAGATCGGCTTCGTCGGCATCCGCCCCACCGTCGAGTACGTCCGTCAGCCGATCTGGGCGGGAGCGCAGACGGCGGTCGAGAACGTCGGGGCCGTCGCCGGCATCATCTGGCAGCTGCCGGTCAAGGTCTACGACGCGGGCGTCTCACTCGTGACCGGTCAGGAGCGAGACCCGAACGGTCCGCTCAGCGTCGTCGGTGCGGGCATCCTCGCGGGCGAGGTCTCGGCGGCCGACGCGCCGATCCTGAACCGCGTCTCGGGGATCCTCGGCCTCCTGGCCTCGCTCAACATCGCCCTCTTCGTCTTCAACCTCATTCCGCTCCTGCCCCTCGACGGCGGTCACGTCGTCGTCGCACTGTGGGACGGGCTGAAGCGCGCGTGGGCGCGGTGGTTCGGGATGCCGGAGCCCAAGCCGGTCGATGCGACCAAGCTCGTGCCCGTGACCTTCGTCGTCGTGATCGCGCTGGTCGTGATGGGCGGCGTGCTGATCCTCGCCGACATCTTCAACCCGATCTCGCTCCTCCAGTAGTCGCCGGAGGATCTTCGGGTCGTGTGTCGAAATCGGGGTTGCCCGTTCGCTGATGTGGTGAAACGGTTCCCCTGACGAAAGGACCACGACCGTGAAGTACGTGATCATGTTCACCTCGACGCCGGAGCTCGACGACGCGGTTCCGCCGGAGCGCGCGCAGGAGGTCTACACCCGCGTCTACCAATGGTTCCAGGAGCACGACGCGAAGATCTCGGACGGAGGCGCCGAGCTGCAGCCCGTCCATACGGCGACGACAGTCACCCATGGCTCCGACGGACCTGTCGTCGCGGACGGGCCGTTCTCGGAGGCCAAGGAGGTCATCGGGGGCTTCAGTGTGCTCGACGTCGCCGACCTCGACGAGGCCATCGCGATCGTGCGCACGTGGCCCATGCTCGACCTGCCGGGCACGTCGGTCGAGATCCGGCCGATGGTGACCGACTACAGCCAGTTCGAGCAGTGACGGCCGAGGTCCCCACGACTCCTCCCGGCGACGCAGCAGCGACGCGGGAAGCATCGGAGCGTGGGGGCCTTCCCGGCGCGGTCGACCCTCCCGCAGGCGGCGGCGAGGCACATGCGGCGTCGGATTCCGCGCTCGCGCGGGTCGTGCGGGAGGAGTCGGGCCGAATCGTCGCAGCGCTCACAGCGTCGCTCGGCAACCTCGATCTGGCGGAGGAATCCGTCGCCGAGGCCGTCGAGGAGGCGCTGCGGGAGTGGCGGGTGCGCGGCATCCCTCCCCGTCCCGGAGCCTGGCTCACCCAGGCGGCGCGACACAACGCGCTCGACCGGATGCGCCGCGACAGGCGCTACCGCGAGAAGCTCGCGCTCCTCGCCGGCGCGACTGTGCCGACGGCGGGCGAGGTCGACGAGCGGCTGCCGCTGATCTTCGGATGCTGTCACCCCGCGCTGTCGCCTGACGCCCAGCTCGCGCTCACCCTGCGTGCCGTGTGCGGGCTGACGACGGCGCAGATCGCGCGGGCCACGTTGGCGTCGGCCACGGCGGTCGGCCAGCGCATCGTGCGGGCCAAGCGGAAGATCGGCGCCGCAGGGATCCCGATCCGGATTCCGGAGGGCGACGATCGAGCCGACCGGCTCGACCTCGTGCTGACCGTCGTGTCGGTCATGTACAGCGAGGCGCATCTGGTCGCAGGGCGGGACGCGGCGGCCGACCGCGACCTCGCCGACGACGCGCTCTGGCTGTCGGGGGTCGTGGCCGCTGCGCTGCCGCGCGAGGCCGAGGCGCACGGTCTGCATGCGCTGCTGCTCTTCCATCGGGCGCGCGAGGGGGCGAGGGCGGTCGACGGCGAGCTCGTGCTGCTCGGCGATCAGGATCGCGGCCGGTGGGACGCCGCACTTCTCAGCGAGGCGCACCGCACTCTCGAGAGCGCCGCGCGACTCCGACGCTCCGGGCGGTGGCAGCTGCACGCGGCGATCGCCGCGTGTCACGCGGATGCCTCGTCGTCGGCCGCGACCGACTGGCTCCAGGTACTGACGCTCTACGACATGCTGCTGCGCTACGACCGGTCGCCCGTCGTGCGCCTCAATCGCGCCGTCGCCCTCGCAGCGGTCGAGGGGCCCGTCGAGGCGCTCGCGGAGGTCGACTCCCTCGAGTCCGCGCTCGCCGGATACCACCTGTGGCACGCCGTCCGCGCGCACCTCCTGCGTCTTCTCGGACGCGACGCGGAGGCCACTGCAGCCGACCTCCGCGCGCTCGATCTGACGGACAATCAGGCCGAGCGACGCCTCATCGTGGCGCGCCTCGCCCGTTGACCCGCAGCCATCCGGTCTCCCGCGCTCCGACCGGCTCCGCGACCCGACCGGCGTCAGGCCCCGACGGGCGTGAGGGCGTGGGCCACGAGGTGCTCGAGGGTCGTCATGCCATCGCGCGAGAGGATCGACTCGAGGTGACCCTGCACCGACGCGAAGCCGGGTCCGCGCAGCGCGTACACATCGCCCGTCTCGGCGTCGGCCGAGACCTCCGCCGCGCCGACCCGGGTCGTGCCGGGCGCGATGCGCGCCGTGAAGGTGTTGTAGAAGCCGATCGACGCGGGCTCGCCGAAGACGTCGACCGTCTTCTGCAGGCCCTGGTGGGGGCGGGCCAGCGGTGCGAGGTCGATGCCGAGCGAGTCCGCCAGGATCTGGTGGCTGAGGCAGACCGTGAGCAGGGGGCGGCCCGAAGCGCGGCGCCGGGCGACGAGGTCGCGCATCCGGCGGATGCGGGGGCTCGACGCGTCGCGCGGGTCGCCTGGCCCCGGCCCGCACACGACGAGCTCGGCGGCATCGACCTGCTCGTCGGTCACGGCGCTCCACGGCACGATCTCCACGGCGAGTCCGAGGTGGCGCAGCTGATGCGCGAGCATCGTCGTGAAGCGGTCCTCGACGTCGACGACGAGCGCCGAACGGCCGGCGAAGGGCCCGTCGCCGTCGGCAGCCTGCGGATTGAGCCAGAACGCCGCGAGACGCGCGTTGCGCGATTCGAGCAGCGCCGCGATCTCGGGGTCGTCGGCGAGCCGCACGGGCTCGGCGGCCGGGGCATCCTCATCGATCTCGTCCACGATGACGGGGACCGGGGTGTCGCGCGCGATGGCGCCGATCGCTCCGAGCACCCCGGCGGCCTTGCCGTGCGTCTCGCCGACCTCGCCGTAGGGGTCGGAGTGGCGCACGAGGGTCGCCCCGACCGGCACGCGCAGGCGGCCGTCGACGAGGTACGCGGTGCGGATGAGGATGGGCGCATCGAGGTCGTGCGTCGGCTCGCCGGCGGCCACGGCATCCGTCCGCGGCGTGAACAGCGCGGCCACGCCGGAGTAGTACCCGCGCGGTGTGCGCTCGTGGCGCGTGATGACGGTGCACGCGTTCTGCATCGGCGAGCCCGTCACCGTCGGGGCGAACATCGTCTCGCGCAGGATGTCGCGCGGGTCGAGGCGGCTGCGACCGCGCAGCACGTACTCGGTGTGGGTGAGTCGCGACATCTCCTTGAGGTGCGGCCCGGTGATCCGTCCGCCGTCCGAGCAGACGGCGCTCATCATCTTCAGCTCCTCGTCGACGACCATGAAGAGCTCCTCGGTCTCCTTGGTCGACTCGAGGAACTCGCTGAGCGTCTCGGCCGTCGCTCCGCCCTCAGGGTGGCGGAAGGTGCCCGAGATGGGGTTCATCGTCACGACGCCGTCCCGCGCGCTGACGTGCGCCTCGGGGCTCGCGCCGACGGCGATGTGGCCGGGGGTCACGATGGCGAACGTCCAGTAGGCGCCCCGCTCGTACTCCAGGAGCGCGCGGAACCACGTCAGCGCGGTCGTGCGCGCATCGGCGTCGACGGTCGCGGTGAAGTCGCGGCGGATGACGAAGTTCGCGCCTTCGCCGCGTCCGATCTCGTCGGCGATCACCGTGCGGACGATGTCGGCGTACTCGTCGTCGGCGATGTCGAAGCCGGCGTCCTGCAGCGGCACGGGTGCGGTCGGAAGCGCGTCGAGGGCCTCGTCGCGGGAGAACGACCGGTGCGCGTCGACGATCAGGCAGCGAAGCGGCGCGTGGTCGTCGTGGCATTCGAAGCCGCGCTCGACGACCTGGCGGAACGGCACCAGGGCGAGCACCTCCCGCGGCACGCCCGCGGAGTCCGTCAGCGGGATGTCGGCGAGGCGCTCGACATCGGCGATCCCGCCCGTCAGCAGCTCGACGGTCGCACCGTCGCGTGCGATGAGCGCGAACGAATCCGCCTCCGCGAGCGCGGCGGTGAGGGGAGAGGGGCTAGCAGTCATCGCCGGCCTTTCATCGGGTCGGGCGGTCGCTCACACAAGAAAGACCGCCCTCGGGCGGTCTGTCGTCTGGGAACGCGAACACACCGCCGTCAGCGGGCGGGCCACCACAGGGTGAGGTTCGCGGACATGCCGTCACGATAGCAGAGCGCACGGATGCCGCGTCCCGGCATCCTCCCGTCAGACGCCGTTGCGGGCGAGAGCCGCCTCCTGGTGGCGGTAGCCCACGGTCTCGTAGCCGATCACGATGACGAACGGCGAGGCCGCCACGAGCAGCAGGGACGTGCCGATGGATGCCCCGGCCGCCGCCGCGACGACGCTGAGCGCGAGCACCGCGACCCCCGCGAGGAAGAGCGAGAGGTGGAACGCGTCGAACACCTTCAGGAGCGCCGTGTAGAGGGTGAACAGGAAGACCTCGAAGGCGAGCACGGGGATCGCGACGGCGATGAGCGCGAACGCGGCGTCGACGTGCGCCTCGTGCGAGATGACCTGCGCCGCGACGTGCAGGCCGGTCCCGACGCCGATCAGCGAGGCGTAGACGAAGATGTGCCCGTAGCCCCACACGAATCCGCGCTCGCGGTAGCGGTGGAGGATGCGGCCGCACGGCATCAGGAAGTACACCCACCACAGGCCGAAGACGAGGGCCGTGCCGGCGAACGCGACGAGCGCGGCCTCGAACGTCCAGCCCTGCTCCTGCACGACGGCGGAGATCGCGAGGATCGTGCCGAGGACGATCTCGCCGAGCGTGATGATCGTCAGCAGCCCGTAGCGCTCCGCGATGTGGTGGCCGTGCCAGGGGGTGCCGCCGTACTTCGTCTCGGCGAAGACGGGGCCCGCGAGCTCGAACACGACGAGCACCCCCACGACCGCGACGGTGGGCACGAGGGGGAGGTTCACGAAGATGAGCGCGATCCAGAAGACCTGCGCGATCGAGATGTTGATCGCGTAGGCGAGCGCCGTCTTGCGATGGACCGGATCGTTCTTCGCGGCGCGCAGCCAGAGGGCGACCGCCGCGACGCGCATGATGACGTAGCCGGCGACGAGCACGCTGGTGTCGAGGTGCTCGCCCGACGCGAGCGACTCGAAGACGGGCGGCACCCCGAGGGCGAGGATGAGCACGCCGACCATCTCGACCATCGTCGCCAGGCGGAAGAAGACGTCGTCGTTGTCGTACGCCGACGCGAGCCACGAGTAGTTGATCCAGGCCCACGTCACGGCGAACGTGCAGAACAGGAAGCCCGTCAGCGCCGTGCCGATGTCGCCGATCTCGAGGTGGTGAGCCGCCCCCGCCGAGATCTGGCTGAACGCCACGACGAAGGTGAGGTCGAAGAGGAGCTCGAGGGGTGTCGAGGCCCGATGCGCCTCGTCGGGATCGCGCCCCGTCATCCGGCCGAGGTGGTGGCTCAAGCTCATGCGGGGCAAGATACCAGCGCCGGGCGACGCGTCGCCGCGGCATCCGTTCCCAGCCTCGCGTCACGTGCGCGGCGTAGGCTGTCAGCCGTGCCTGCAGTGAATCTCGGGATGCCGAAAGTCCCCGAAGTCCTCGCCCCTCGACGCAAGACCCGTCAGATCAGGGTGGGCAAGGTGCTCGTCGGCGGCGATGCGCCGGTCAGTGTCCAGTCGATGACCACGACGCCGACGACGAACATCAACGCGACGCTCCAGCAGATCGCCGAGCTGACCGCATCGGGCTGCGAGATCGTCCGCGTCGCCGTGCCGTCGCAGGACGACGCCGACGTGCTGCACATCATCGCGAAGAAGAGCCAGATCCCGGTCATCGCGGACATCCACTTCCAGCCGAAGTACGTCTTCCAGGCGATCGACGCCGGGTGCGGCGCGGTCCGGGTGAACCCCGGCAACATCCGCAAGTTCGACGACCAGGTCGGCGCGATCGCCGCGGCGGCGAAGGCGGCGGGCGTGTCGCTGCGCATCGGCGTCAATGCCGGATCGCTGGACCGGCGTCTGCTGGAGAAGTACGGCAAGGCGACGCCCGAGGCTCTCGTCGAGAGCGCGGTGTGGGAGGCGTCCCTCTTCGAGGAGCACGACTTCCACGACTTCAAGATCTCGGTCAAGCACAACGACCCGATCGTCATGGTGAAGGCGTACCGGCTGCTCGCCGAGCGCGGCGACTGGCCGCTGCACCTCGGCGTGACCGAGGCCGGCCCGGCCTTCCAGGGCACGATCAAGTCGGCGACGGCCTTCGGCATCCTCCTCGCGGAGGGCATCGGCGACACGATCCGCGTCTCGCTCTCGGCGCCCCCCGCCGAAGAGGTCAAGGTCGGCCACCAGATCCTCCAGTCGCTCAACCTCCGCGAGCGCAAGCTCGAGATCGTGTCGTGCCCGTCGTGCGGGCGCGCGCAGGTCGACGTCTACTCGCTCGCCGACAGCGTCACCGAGGGGCTCAAGGACATGACCGTGCCGCTGCGGGTCGCGGTCATGGGCTGCGTCGTCAACGGCCCCGGCGAGGCGCGCGAGGCCGATCTCGGCGTCGCATCGGGCAACGGCAAGGGCCAGATCTTCGTGAAGGGGCAGGTCATCAAGACCGTTCCCGAGGCCGAGATCGTCGCGACCCTGATCGAAGAGGCCAACCGCATCGCCGCCGAGATGGGCCCCGAGGCTCCGCTCGGGACCGCGCAGGTCGTCACCGCCTGACGCGTCGGCGAGCGGGTCCGACCCGGTCGCTCAGTGCAGCGTGCCGCCGGCGACGACAGCGTCGGTGTCGGAGTCGATCGTCGTGCGGACCGCGGTCCGCAGCGCCTCGGCGATCACGGCGAGCGGGAGCGGTCCGACATCGCCCGACGGGGCGTGCTCGGAGGACCACGGCACATGGATGAAGCCGGCGCGGCGCGGTGCCTTCACGATGTCGAGCGCCGTGAAGAACACGTGGTTGCAGACGAAGGTGCCGGCGCTGTGCGAGAGCTCGGCGGGGATGCCGCGCGCGACGAGCGCGGCGGTGACCGCCTTCACCGGCAGCGTCGAGAAGTGCGCTGCGGGAGCGCCCGTGATGCACGGGACATCGATCGGCTGGGCGCCGGCATTGTCGGGGATCCGGGCGTCGATGAGGTTCACGGCGACCCGCTCGACGCCGATCGCGCTCCGGCCTCCCGCCAGGCCCGCGGCGATCACGATGTCGGGCTCGTGCTCGGCGATCAGCTCCCGCAGGCGGGATGCCGACCCGTCGAAGGTCACGGGCAGGATCGCGGTGACGAGCTCCTCGGGGCCGTCCCACGTCTCGCCGACCAGACGGACGGCGTCGCAGGACGGGTTGGCCGCGTCTGGGCCGAACGCCTCGAACCCGGTGAGCAGCACGATCGTCACGGTTCTCACCCTATGCGGCGGGTTCGGCCCGCGGGGCTCCGCCCCACACCCCTGGCTTGCTGACGCGCTCCTCCTTGTGGGGCTCCGCCCCACACCCCTGGCTTGCTGACGCGCGCCCCTAGACTTGACCCTCGTGGTCACCCGTCTGTCGAAGTTCTTCCTCCGCACGCTCCGTGAAGACCCCGCCGACGCCGAAGTCACGAGCCACAGGCTGCTCGTGCGCGCCGGCTACATCCGGCGCCAGGCGCCGGGCATCTTCGCGTGGCTGCCGCTGGGCCTGCGGGTCAAGGCGAAGGTCGAGGAGATCATCCGCGAAGAGATGGCGAACGCGGGCGCCTACGAGGTGCACTTCCCGGCGCTCCTGCCGCGCGAGCCGTACGAGATCACCAACCGGTGGGAGGAGTACGGCGACGGCATCTTCCGTCTGAAGGACAGGAAGGATGCCGATTATCTCCTCGCTCCGACCCACGAAGAGGTCTTCACCCTCCTTGTGAAGGACCTCTACTCGTCGTACAAGGACCTGCCCCTGACCATCTACCAGATCCAGGACAAGTACCGCGACGAGGCTCGGCCGCGCGCGGGACTCCTGCGGGGCCGCGAGTTCACGATGAAGGACGCGTACTCCTTCGACTACACCGACGCGGGACTCGACGCGAGCTACCAGGCGCAGCGCGACGCGTACGAGCGCATCTTCCAGCGGCTGGGCCTGGAGTACGTCATCGTTCAGGCGGATGCCGGGGCGATGGGCGGATCCCGCTCCGAAGAGTTCCTGCACCCGACGGCGGTCGGTGAAGACACGTTCGTCCGCTCGGCGGGGGGCTACGCCGCCAACGTCGAGGCGTACACGACCGCCGCGCCCGAGCCCATCCCGTTCGACGGCCTGCCCGAGCCCGTCATCTTCGACTCGCCGAACACGCCGACGATCCAGACGCTCGTCGACCACACGAACGCGCATCTCGCGGCGCCCGCGCCGGGGATCGCAGGACCCGCGACGGCGGATGCCTCGGAGTGGACGGCCGCGCACACGCTCAAGAACGTCGTGCTCGCCCTCACGCACCTCGACGGCACGCGCGAGCTCGTGGTGATCGGCGTCCCCGGTGACCGCGACGTCGACGACAAGCGCGTCGAGGTGGCGTTCGCCCCCGCAGCGGTGGAACCGGCCACCGAGGACGACTTCGAGAACAACCCGCTCCTGGTCAAGGGCTACATCGGCCCGTGGTCCGAGACCGGCCCGATCCTCGGCGAGGAGTCGGCCACCGGCATCCGCTTCCTCCTCGATCCGCGCGTCGTCGACGGCACCGCGTGGGTCACGGGCGCCAACATCGACCAGAAGCACGTGCACTCCCTCGTGGCGGGCCGCGACTTCACCGGCGACGGATTCGTCGAGGTCGCCACCGTGCGCGACGGCGACCCCGCGCCCGACGGCTCCGGCCCGGTGTCTCTCGCCCGCGGCATGGAGATCGGTCACGTCTTCCAGCTGGGCCGCAAGTACGCCCAGGCGCTCGGGCTGCAGGTGCTCGACGAGAACGGCAAGCTCGTCACCGTGACGATGGGCTCGTACGGGATCGGCGTGACCCGCATCCTCGCGATCATCGCGGAGCTCAACAACGACCCGAAGGGCCTCATCTGGCCCGAGTCGGTGGCCCCGTTCGACGTGCACGTCGTCGCGACCGGCAAGGACCCCGTGGCCTTCGAGCTCGCCGAGACGATCTCGTCGAAGCTCGAGGCATCCGGACTCGATGTCGTCTACGACGACCGCGCGAAGGTCTCGCCCGGAGTGAAGTTCGCGGATGCCGAGCTCATCGGCGTCCCGCGCATCCTCATCGTGGGCCGCGGCGCGGCCGAGGGCCAGGTCGAGCTCTGGGACCGCCGGTCGGGCGACCGCGAGGTCGTCGCGGTCGACGACGCGGTCGCGCGACTCAGCGCGCGCTGAGCCTCACCTCGCCGGATGACGGCGAGGGCCTGACGGGTTCGCGACGCCGGGCCGGCGCGCCCTCGAACTGTGCTCACGGGGGCCTCGTCCAATGAGACCTTCCGCCAGGTCGCGGTCGCGGCACTGTCGCGCCGCGCCCTCCTGGGTCTCGGTGCGGCCGGTGCCGTAGCACTGACGGCCGCCGCCGTGCGCGGTGGCGTTCGACTCCGCGGGCGATCTGTGGATCTCGACCGACGGCGCGCCGGGCACGATCGGCTACAACGACGGCCTGTTCAAGGTCACCCTCGAAGGACCATCCCGCGGGCGCGTCGAGCAGTTCCTCGCGGTTCCGCGGGAGGCCGAGACGTGCGGCCCCGTCATCCACGACGCCGAGGGCCTCGTCTTCGTCGCGGTGCAGCATCCCGGTGAGAACGGCTCGTTCGTGTCGCAGACGTCGCTGTTCCCCGACTACGGGTCGTCGGCCCCGGGCGACGTGCCCAACGCGCCGCGACCCTCCGTCGTCCAGGTCTTCCGGGCCTGATCACCGAAGGCGCGGCACCCCCACGGGTGCCGCGCCTTCCGCCTGCGCGACGGGCGGCGCGGCGAGTGGCTGCGTGCGCACCGAGTCCGGCGGCGCGGTCAGCAGCTCAGCTGACCGTGCGTCATCGTGTCGTCCGGGGTGTCGTGGGTGACGAGCGCCGTGACCATCTTCGCCGCCATCGCGATCTTGCCGGCCGCGGGCTCCCAGAACTCCGCCTCGACGGGAGTCACGCGCAGCAGCGCGATGCCCGGCGTCTGGAGCCCGTCCTCGAACCAGATGTCGAGCGACGCGGTGTAGAGCTCCTCCATCTTCGCGCGGTCGTGGATGACCCTCGCGCGGCCCGCGACGGAGACGAACCGCATGCCCTTGGCGTCGACGTATGAGAGCGCGACGTCGTGGTCCGCCTCGATCTCGTCGACCTTCTTCGTGTCGTCCGCGGTGAAGAACCAGATGTCGCCGCCGTCGTCCATCTGCCGCGTGCTCATCGGTCGCCCGACGAGATTCCCCGCGGCGTCGACGGTCGTGAGCATCGTGAAGTCGATGTCCTCGACGAGCTCCTTGATCCGTGCGGCCGCTTCCATTCCCGTGACTTCGCTCATGCTTCGAGGGTCGTGGATCGACGGATGCCTCGACAGGTCTTGACAGATCGTCCGGCCCTCGCTCCGCCGAGCCTCGGCGCCGGAGCGGTCGCCGCGTGCGTAGCATGACCCGGTGAGCGAGTCGGCACGCGCGGGGCGCAGATGGCTGCGCTGGAGCGTGCTCCCGCGCGTGCTCTCGGGCGCACCGCCGCAGCTCATGCTCGTCGTCGGCGTCTTCATCGTGACGCTCGCGCTCCTCATCGTCGCGCGCCCCCTCACCTCGCTCCTGCTCCTCGGCCTCTACGTCGGGATCAGCGCCATCATCTCGGGTGTCATCGAGCTCGGGACGAGGCATCCGTCGCCGTCGTGGTGGACCCGCGTCGTCTCGGTGCTCTGGATCGTCCTCGGCCTCGCGGTGATCGTGTGGCTCGGCCGCAGCATCGAGCTGCTGCCGGTCGCCCTCGCGATCCTGCTCGTCGTGGGCGGCCTCGCCTCGCTCGGCGACGCGATCTTCGGCGGTCCTCTCAGCCGGCGCGTGCTCGCGGCGGCCTGGGGGATCGCGCAGATCGGCTTCGGCATCCTCTCGCTCACGTGGCCCGTCGTCACGGTCCTCGTGGTGGCGGTCGTCTTCGGTCTGCGGATGCTGGTGTTCGGCGGCACGCTCGTCGCGCGCGGGCTCCGCAGGCTCCTCGGCCGGGGTTCGTCCCCCGGCGACGGCGCGCCGCGCGAGCCGTCGCGGGCGTCCCGCGCGTGGGCCGCCGTCGGACGCTACGCGCTCGCTGTCGTCCTCATCGCGGTGACAGTGACGGGATGGTGGGTCGACGACTGGCTGGAGCGCGGCGCCCCCGTGGTCGACTCGTTCTACGAACCGCCCGCGCAGGTGCCCGCCGAACACGGCCGGCTCATCCGCGTCGACGACTATCCCGGCAGGGATCCCGCGGGCGGGGAGGTCAAGCGCATCCTCTACACGACGCGCGATGCACTCGATCGGCCGGCCGTGGCCAGCGCCCTCGTCATCGTGCCGACGGCGCCGCACTCCGGCCCGCGCGATGTCGTGTCGTGGAACCACGGCACGACGGGGGTCGCGCGCGGCTGCGCCCCGAGCCTGCGCGACGATGCCGCGACGAAGTGGGCGATCCCCGCGCTCGAGGACGCCGTCGCGAAGGGGTGGGTCGTCGTCGCCTCCGACTACGCGGGGCAGGGCGCGCCGGGGGTCTTCCCCTACCTGATCGGGGCGGGGGAGGCGAAGTCGTCGCTGGACGCTGTTCTCGCGGCGGGCGAGATCGACGGACTGTGGCTCTCGCGCGAGATCGTCGTGTGGGGCCACTCGCAGGGCGGCCACGCGGCGCTGTGGACGGAGCCCATCGTCGCCGACTACGCGCCGACCCTCCGGGTCAAGGGCACGGCCGTGCTCTCACCCGTCACCGACACGACGGCGCTCGCCGAGGAGCTCACCAAGAGCGACACGAACGCCCTCCTCTCGATCGTCATCGCCTGGGTGCTGGTGCCGTACGCCGACACGTATCCCGAGATCCGGCTCGACGACTACGTCACTCCCGGTGCGCGGCTGATCGTGCGGGAGCTCACGCAGCGCTGCCCGTCCGAGCCGAGCGCCGTCGTCTCGGTCGTCGCCGCGCTCGGGGTGTCGGAGAACACGCCCCTGTACACCGCCGACCTGACGACCGGCGCCTTCGGCCGCCGGCTCGCCCAGAACGCCGCGAAGGGCCCGTGGGAGGCGCCCGTGCTGCTGACGTGGGGGACCGACGACGAGGTGATCCCGCCCGATCTGCAGGAGCGTTTCGTCAAGACCGCGTGCGCCCAGGGCACGCGGCTGCGCTGGGTCATCATGCAGGGGTACGACCATCTCGGAGTGCTCCTCCCGTCGTCGCGCTTCCTGCCGACCCTCGTGCGCTGGACGGACGCGAGGTTCACGGGCGCCGACGATCCGGTCGACGACTGCCACCGCTGACCCGTGGGCGACTCCCCGCGCTGACCCGCCGGGTCAGATGCGCGCGTAACGCGCGCGGAACGCGCAGAACACCGCGTACGCGAGGAAGCCGACCCCGACGAGCCCCGCGATCCAGTGGCCGACCGGCAGCGCGAGGAGCGCCCGCATCGCGCCGTCCAGGCCGGCCGCGGTCTCGGCGTCGACCTGCACCGCCGCCATCACGAGGAGCACCCCGACGACGATGAGCGCGAGGCCCTTCGCGATGAACCCGACGATGCCCAGCCCCTTGATGGTCGTCCCCAGGGCGCCGTCCGGCACGTCGATCTTCTTCTCGAAGCTGCGGAGCACCCCCATCACGACGAAGGCGACGCCGCCCCCGCCGATCGAGAGCCCGATGAGGCCGAGCAGGTAGGGGCCGCCGGGGAGCGAGAGGATGCCGCGGCTCACGATCTCGACCGCTCGGTCGCCGCTCGGCCTCGCGCCGGCGGCGACGGCCGCCGCGATCAGCCCGAGCGCGACGAACACGACCGCCTGGCCCCATTCCGCCAGACGCCGCCCCCATTTGCGGATCGTGCCCTTCGTCGTGATCGTGCCCTCCGCGCCGTCGCGCGCGTCGTGCGCGAGCAGCCCCTCGGCGGCGTGCCACGCCCCGAGCGCGCACAGCGCGATGCCGAGCGCCCACAGGGCCGCGAACCCAAGGGGTGCCGACGCGATCGCCTTGAGCGCCCCCGCCTGGTCGCTCTCGCCCTTGCCGCCGAACGCGAGGATGAGGGCGATGATGCCGACGAGGGCGTGGACGACGCCGTTGGCGACGTAGCCGGCCCGGGCGAGCCAGCGAAGGGCCGGACTGTCCTCGACCTTGCGGGCGGCGTGCTTGGCGTCCGCCTTCATCTCGCCCGGTCTGTCCACACCGGCCAGCCTAGGAAGAGGCTGCGGCGGTCCGAAGGACTTGACGAAGCGGATGGCGCGTGCCGCCGAGCCGCTGCGACCGCCAGCGCCCTCCCAGCCCGCGGAACGAGGCATCCGGTAACGTAATGGGGATGCCGAGGGCCGTGTCGCCCTCGTCGAGAGCTGAATAGGGAAGAGGAGAGATCATCGTGGACATCGATCTCGGACTGCTGCGGACCGTCGAGCGTGAGAAGGAGATCCCCTTCGAAGAACTGGTCGGCATCATCGAGCAGGCGATCCTGACCGCCTACGCCAAGCACACTTCCCCCACCGGAGAGCTTCCCGCCGGCGCCCGCGCGCAGCTGGACCGCAAGACCGGCCATGTCGCCGTCTTCATCCCGCTCCTCGATGAGGAGGGCGTCGTGATCGGCGAGGAGGAGTCCACCCCCGAGGACTTCGGCCGCATCGCCGCGTTCGCCGCCAAGCAGGTCATCAGCCAGCGACTGCGCGACATCGCCGACGACGCCGTGCTCGGGGAGTTCCGCGGCAAGGAGGGCGACATCGTCGCCGGCGTCGTGCAGCAGGGGCCGAACCCCCGCATGGTGCACGTCGACCTCGGCACGGTCGAGGCGATCCTCCCGCCCGAGGAGCAGGTCCCCAGTGAGGACTACGCCCACGGGGCGCGTCTGCGCGTCTACGTGACCTCTGTCTCCAAGGGTGCGAAGGGCCCTGCGATCACGGTGTCGCGCACGCACCCGGGCCTCGTGCGCAAGCTCTTCGCCCTCGAGGTTCCCGAGATCGCGTCGGGTCTCGTCGAGATCGTGTCGCTCGCCCGCGAGGCGGGGCACCGCACGAAGATCGCGGTCAAGGCCAACGACCCGACCATCAACGCCAAGGGGGCGTGCATCGGCGAGCTCGGCCGGCGCGTGCGCGCCGTCACCGAGGAGCTCGGCGGCGAGAAGATCGACATCGTCGACTACGACCCGGAGCTGGCGAAGTTCGTCGCGAACGCGCTGTCTCCCGCCAAGGTCACCTCGAGCTTCGTCCTCGACGCGTCCAGTAAGGCCGTGCGCGCGCTCGTCCCCGATTACCAGCTGTCGCTCGCCATCGGCAAGGAAGGGCAGAACGCCCGCCTGGCCGCCAAGCTCACGGGCGCCAAGATCGACATCCAGCCCGATTCGATCCTCGAGGACGCCTGACCGGGGGCGTCCCGCCGGTCGGCTTCGACTCAGCGTCGGGGTGTAAGATGATTCCCGTACGAACGTGCGTCGGATGCCGCACGCGTGCTTCCCGCTCCGCCCTGCTCAGGGTGGTCGCCATCGATTCCGTGCTCGTCCCCGACGAGCGCGCGGTCCTGCCGGGAAGAGGCGCGTGGGTGCACGAGACTCCCGAGTGCATGGATGCCGCGATCCGGCGCCGTGCCTTCGTGCGGGCACTCCGTGTGTCAGGCCCGCTTGACACGCAGACCATCGAGAAACGGCTGAATGGCTATGGAAACAAAGTGAACGGCTCGAAATGAGACCCGTCCGCGACTAATGGTCTGCCCTGTCTGGGCAGACCCCAGACAGGAGAATTTGTGGCTGCCAAACCACGCGTGCACGAGATCGCTTCCGAACTCGGCGTCGACAGCAAGGTCGCTCTGGCCAAGCTGAAGGAACTCGGCGAGTTCGTCAAGAGCCCCTCGTCGACCATCGAGCCCCCCGTGGCTCGCAAGCTCCGCGCCGCCCTCGAGGCGGACGGTGCTGCCAAGCCCGCTGCTGCCGCTGCGCAGACGCCGGCTCCTTCCGCGCGCCCGGCCGGTCGTCCCGGCCCCGTGCGCCCCGCGGCTCCCGCCGCGCCTGCCGCACCCGCGGCTGCTGCTCCCGCGGCCCCCGCCCGCCCGGCGGCGACTCCCGCTCCGGCGACGCCGGCGGCCGCTCCCGCGCCCAAGGCACCCGAGCCGGTCGCTCCCGCGGCACAGGCTGCCCCCGCCGCTCCCGAGGCCCCCGCGGCCACGCCCGGCGCCCCCAAGCCCGGCGCCGCAGGCCCCACCCCGCAGGCACCGCGCCCCGGTGGCGCGCCCCGTCCGGGTAACAACCCCTTCGCCTCTAGCCAGGGGATGGGCCAGCGTCCGGGCGGTCCTCGCCCCGGCAACAACCCCTTCGCCTCGGCGCAGGGCATGGGGCAACGCCCCACGCCCGGCAACATCCCGCGCCCGCAGGCGCCGCGTCCCGGTGCTCCGCGCCCCGGCGCGCCGCGTCCCGGCGGCGCCGGTCGCCCCGGCGGCGGCGGTCGTCCCGGCGCGCCGTTCCAGCAGCGTCCCGGCGGTCCCGGTCGCCCCGGTGGCGGCGGCGGTGGCTTCCAGCGCCCCGGCGGCGCCCCCGGCACAGGAGCGCCCGGCGGCTTCGCCGGTCGCCCCGGTGGTGGTGGCGGTCGCGGCCGTGGTCCCGGCGGTGGCACCGCCGGCGCATTCGGCAAGGGCGGCGGCAAGTCCAAGCAGCGCAAGTCGCGTCGCGCGAAGCGGCAGGAATTCGAGATGCGGTCGGCGCCGGTCGTCGGCGGCGTCAACGTCTCGAAGGGCAACGGCGAGATCATCCGCCTGCGCCGCGGCGCATCGATCGCCGACTTCGCCGACAAGCTCGAGGCCCTGCGCGGCTACACGGTCCAGCCCGGCACGCTCGTGACGATCCTCTTCAACCTCGGCGAGATGGCCACGGCCACCGAGTCGCTGGACGAGGCGACGTTCGAGGTGCTCGGCGCCGAGCTCGGCTACAAGATCCAGATGGTCTCGCCCGAGGACGAAGACAAGGAGCTCCTCGAGGGCTTCGGTCTCGACCTCGAGGCCGAGCTGGAGGCGGAGAACGAGGATGACCTCGAGATCCGGCCTCCGGTCGTGACCGTCATGGGTCACGTCGACCACGGTAAGACGCGACTGCTCGACGCCATCCGTCAGACCAACGTGGTCGCAGGCGAGGCCGGCGGCATCACGCAGCACATCGGTGCGTACCAGGTCTGGACCGAGCACGACGGCATCGAGCGCGCCATCACCTTCATCGACACCCCCGGTCACGAGGCGTTCACCGCCATGCGTGCCCGTGGTGCGCAGGTCACCGACATCGCGATCCTCGTGGTCGCCGCCGACGACGGCATCATGCCGCAGACGGTCGAGGCCCTGAACCACGCGCAGGCGGCAGGCGTCCCGATCGTGGTCGCGGTGAACAAGGTCGACAAGCCCGAGGCGAACCCCGCCAAGGTGCGCCAGCAGCTCACCGAGTACGGCCTGGTCGCCGAGGAGTACGGCGGCGACGTGCTGTTCGTCGACGTCTCGGCTCGCCAGAACACCGGCATCCAGGACCTCCTGGACGCCGTGCTCCTGACGGCGGACGCGGGTCTCGACCTCACGGCGAACCCGAACAAGGACGCCCGTGGTGTCGCGATCGAGGCGAAGCTCGACAAGGGCCGCGGCTCCGTCGCCACGGTGCTCATCCAGTCCGGCACGCTGCGCGTCGGCGACGCGATCGTCGCAGGCACGGCCTACGGCCGCGTCCGCGCGATGATCGACGAGAACGGCGACGCCGTCGAAGAGGCCTACCCCTCGCGTCCCGTCCAGGTGCAGGGCCTCAACTCGGTCCCGCGCGCCGGCGACACGTTCATCGTGACCGAAGAGGACCGCACGGCCCGCCAGATCGCCGAGAAGCGCGAAGCGGCCGAGCGCAACGCCCAGCTGGCCAAGGCCCGCAAGCGCATCTCGCTCGAGGACTTCACCCGCGCTCTCGAAGAGGGCAAGGTCGAGTCGCTCAACCTCATCATCAAGGGCGACGTGTCGGGTGCCGTCGAGGCGCTCGAGGAGTCGCTCCTCAAGATCGAGGTCGACGACTCGGTGCAGCTGCGGATCATCCACCGCGGCGTCGGCGCGATCACCGAGTCCGACATCAACCTCGCGACGATCGACAACGCGATCGTCATCGGCTTCAACGTCCGTCCCGACACGAAGGCGCGCGAGCGCGCCGCGCGTGAAGGTGTGGATGTCCGGTTCTACTCGGTCATCTACAACGCGATCGACGATGTCGAGCAGTCGCTCAAGGGCCTGCTCAAGCCCGAGTACGAAGAGGTCCAGTCCGGTGTGGCCGAGATCCGCGAGGTGTTCCGCTCCTCGAAGTTCGGCAACATCGCCGGTGTCATCGTCCGCTCCGGCACGATCACGCGCAACGCCAAGGCGCGCGTCATCCGCGACGGCGTCGTCATCGCCGATGGCCTGGCCATCGAGTCGCTGCGTCGCTTCAAGGACGACGTCACCGAGGTCCGTACGGATTTCGAGGCCGGTATCGGCCTCGGCAAGTACAACGACATCCAGATCGGTGACGAGATCGAGACCACCGAGTTGATCGAGAAGCCGCGCGGCTGATCGAATTCCAGTGAGGGGCGTCTTCGGACGCCCCTCATCGGTTGAAAGGAACACCTATGGCCAGCGAACGTCAAGCACGCCTCGGCGACCGCATCCGCGTCATCCTCGCGGAGCGCCTCGAGAAGGGTCTGCGCGACCCCCGTCTCGGCTTCGTGACGATCACGGATGTGCGCGTCACGGGCGATCTGCAGCACGCCTCGGTCTTCTACACGGTGCTGGGTTCCGAAGAGGAGCGCAACGCCTCCGCCGAAGCGCTCAAGTCGGCCACCGGGATGCTGCGCTCCGAGGTCGGGAAGCACCTCAACGTGCGTCTCACCCCGACGCTCGAGTTCATCCTCGACGCCATCCCCGAGAACGCGGGGCACATCGAAGACCTCCTGCGCGAAGCGCGCGAGCGCGACGCCGCCGTGGCGGGCATCGCCGCGTCGGCGGACTACGCCGGCGAGGCCGACCCCTACCTCAAGCCGCGCGAGCTCGACGACGAGGAGTGATCCTCGCCCGACCGCACCGTCGGCGATCACCACAGCGCCGGACCAGGAACGCCTTCCCGGTCCGGCGCTGTGGTTTTCTCCGACGGTGTGGCGGGTCACCGGCGCCGGCGCCGGCGCCACGGCGGCGCCAGGACGGACGTGCGTCAGCGGGGGAGTCGCAGGAGACCGTCGGATGCCTCGGCGAGGCCGTCCGCGATGAGCGAATCGATCGCGCGGTCGCGCTGGCGGGCATCCGGCCAGTCCGGCACGACGTCCTCGAGCGGGACGGCGTGGGACGCGGCATCCCGGAGCACCTTCAGCACGGCGCCCCGCGCCTGCCGGTCGCTTCCCTCGTAGCGCGCCTGCCGGCGACGCTGGTCGCCCGTGTCGGGATAGCCGGCGAGGCGCCAGGCGCAGCGGTCGGCGAGCGGGCACTGCTCGCACCGGGGTGCGCGCGCCGTGCACACCGTCGCGCCGAGCTCCATCGCCGCCGCGTTCACGACGGCGGCGTCGGCGTCGTCGAGGGGGAGGACGGCGTCCATCGCGGCGAGGTCGCGGCGCGAGGGCGGCCCGGGCTGCGACCTGCCGTCGACCGCCCGCGCGAGGACGCGCCGCGTGTTGGTGTCGACGACGGGATGCCGCTCGCCGAACGCGAAGACCGACACGGCGCGGGCCGTGTAGTCGCCGATCCCGGTCAGTGCCAGGAGCGCGTCGACGTCGCTCGGCACGACTCCGCCGTGCAGATCGCGGATCTCCCCGGCCGCCCGGTGCAGCCACAGCGCGCGCCGGGGGTAGCCGAGATTGGCCCACTGCCGCACGGCCTCCGCCGGGGCATCCGTCGCGAGAGCCGTCGGAGTCGGCCAGCGCTCGAGCCACGCCCGGAGGTGGGGCACGACGCGGTTCACCGGCGTCTGCTGCAGCATGAACTCGCTCACGAGCACGCCCCACGCACCGAAGCCGGGCTCCCGCCAGGGGAGCGCCCGCGCGTTCTCGCGGTACCACGCGATGAGCGGCGCGGCGAGATCGGGCATGCCGTTCAGCCTAGGTCGCACACGGCCGCGCGCAGGCCGGGCGCCGCGGCTCGGTGCCCGGGCGCCGCGGCTCGGGGCGGGGATGCGCCGCCGTAGGCTGGAGGCATGCGCCTGCCCACGACGCCCGCCACGACGCTCTGGCGGGAACTGCGCGACGAGGTGCGCCAGCACTACCGCGCCGGCCGCGTCATCGTCGCCGTCGACGGCATCGACGGGGCGGGCAAGACCGTCTTCGCCGATGGCCTGGCCGCGGTGTTCGCGGAGGACGGCTCGTCCGTGTTCCGCGCGAGCATCGACGACTTCCACCGTCCTCGCTCCGAGCGCTACGCGCGCGGCCGCACGTCGCCGCAGGGCTTCTACCTCGACTCCTTCGACTACGCGACGTTCCGCCGCGTGCTCATCGACCCCTTCCGCGCCGGACGCCAGACGGCGGCGACGACGGGGTTCCAGCTCGCGGCGTTCGACGTCGACCGCGACGCCCCCATCGAGTCGGCGTGGGTCACGGCGCCGCGCGACGCGGTGCTCATCGTCGACGGGATCTTCCTGCATCGGCCGGAGCTGCGCGACCTCTGGGACTGGTCGGTGTGGCTCGACGTCCCCGTCGACGTCGCCTTCCAGCGCATGGCGGAGCGCGACGGCAGCGACCCCGACTTCCTCGCGCCGTCGAACGCGCGCTACCGCGACGGCCAGGACCTCTACCAGCGCGCGGCCGATCCGCGCGTCGCGGCATCGGCGATCGTCGACAACACCGACTTCGCCCACCCCCGACGCGTGTATGAGGACTTCTGCTGATGGCGGGAGAAGCGCCGCGCCCCGGCATCCTGCTCGTCGACAAGCCCGGGGGGATGACGAGCCACGACGTCGTCGCACGCGCGCGCCGCGCGTTCGGCACGCGCAAGATCGGCCACGCGGGCACGCTCGACCCGATGGCCACGGGACTCCTCGTCCTCGGCATCGAGGGCGCGACACGCCTGCTGACCTTCGTCGTGGGCCTCGACAAGACGTATCTCGCGACGATCCGGCTCGGCGTCTCCACCGACTCCGACGACGCCGACGGCACGGTGACGGCGGAGGCGGATGCCTCGGCCATCCCGTCCGAGGCGATCTACGCCGCGCTCGAGCCGCTGCGCGGCGCGATCTCGCAGGTGCCCAGCCGCGTCTCGGCGATCAAGGTCGACGGCAAGCGGGCCTACGCCCTGGCCCGAGAGGGCATCGAGGTCGAGCTCGCCCCGCGCGAAGTCGTCATCAGCCGCTTCGACGTGCTCGCCGAGCGCCGTGAGGGCGCCGTCATCGACCTCGACGTGGTCGTCGACTGCTCGAGCGGCACCTACATCCGCTCTCTCGCGCGCGACCTCGGCACGTCGCTGGGGGTCGGCGGGCACCTCACGGCCCTGCGGCGCACGCGCGTCGGTCCGTTCGGCATCGAGGGCGCGGCATCCCTCGACGCCCCCGCCGCCACCCCGCTCCTGGCCCCCGCCGCCGTCGCGGAGGCCGTGCTCGGCCGGTTCGACGTGAGCGCCGACGAGGCGCGCGACCTGCGCCACGGAAAGCGCCTCGGGGGAGCGGCGGCACGGCTCGCGGGCCCCCGCGCTGCGGCGATCGATCCGGACGGCGTGCTCGTCGGGATCGTCGAGCGGCGCGCAGCCGACGTCAAGAGCGCCATGAACATGCCCGAGGAGCAGCGCGGATGATCCTGTGGTTCACCTACGTCGAGGTCGCCGTCGCGGTCGTCGCGGGCCTCGTGTGCCTCATCCTCGGTCTCATCGGCCGTCGCCCCAGCGACTGGACGGTCGGCGCGCTCGCGCTGGTCGAACTCCTCCTCATCGTGCAGGTAGTCATCGCGATCGTCGCGCCGCTCGCCGGCAATCCGCCGACGGGGTCGCTCCTGGAGTTCTGGGTGTACCTCGTCTCGGCGGTGCTGCTGCCACCGCTCGCGGTCGGCTGGGCGCTCGTGGAGCGCAGCCGCTGGAGCACCGTCATCATGGGCGTCGCGGCGCTCGCGATCGCCGTCATGGTGTGGCGCATGCAGGTCATCTGGACCGTCCAGGTCGCGTGACGCTCAGCTTTTGACGAGGTAGGCCGCGCTCACCCATCCCGTCCTGCCCGCGTACGACACCTGGCGCCAGTCGCCGCTCGTGGCGAGGATCGACCCCACTTTCGCGCCCTGCGGGATGACCAGGATGATGGCGGCCGTGGTGGAGGGTGCGGTTCTCAGCCTGAGGGGCGCGGTCGTGACGTAGGTCGACGGCGGCTGGGGCCTCGTCGGTGAGACGTACGCTGCCGACACCCAGCCGGACTGGGTGCCGACGGTGACGGGGATGAAGCTCCCCGAGACCGCGCCCGGCACATGCGTCATCGCCGTGCCCTGCGCGAGCACCCGGATGATGGGGGCCGTCGTCGAGGGACCGGTGCGGAAGTTGAGCGCCGTCGCGGCGTAGTAGGTGCACGTCGCGGGCGGAGGCGTCGCCGTCACGGCGCTGGCCGACGCGTACAGGTCGACCCCTCGAGGCTGGAGGAAGCCGGCGGCGTTCAGCGCCTCCGACCCGCTGGCGCTTGCCTTCCACAGCTCGAGGTGGAGGTGGCTGCCGGAGGAGACGCCGCTGCTCCCCACCTCGCTGATGCGCTGGCCCGCCTCGACATTCTGGCCGACGGCCACCTGCGTCGTCGCCGACCAGATGTGCATGTAGACCGAGGTGTACTGGGCTCCGTCGATGACGTGGCGCACAGAGATGTAGCCCTCTCGCGAGCTCGTGCCGCTCACCGTCGCCGTCACGACACCGGCGGCGATGCTGTAGATCGGTGTGCCTGTGCTCGCGGCGAGATCGACCCCGTAGTGGTATGTCGATCCGCCCTGGACCGGGATGCAGCGCGGACCGAAGTTCGAGGTCAGGAAGTAGGTCTTCGCGGCGACCGGAAGGCGGAAGCCCGCCGCCGGCGACGGTGCGACGCCAGTCTTCTGGATCGGTGTCGCTGTGGATGTCGGCGCAGGCGGGGGCGTGATCGCCGGTGTGGCGGCAGCCGTCGGCGTCGGCGTCGGCGCAGGAGTCGCCGTGGATGCGGTGGTGGGGGCCGGGGTCGGGCTCGGCGTGGTGGGGCCGGGGGTCGGACCCGGGCCGGGTGCCGTCGTCATGGAGGACCCGGACACGGCGGCGCCCGAGACCGCAGTCGCGGAGGCGGCGGGGGCGGTGAGGCTGCCGAGCACGAGAATCGCAGCGGCGACGCCGCCGAGCAGGGGTATGCGGATCGATCGCATGAGAGTCCGTTCAAGAGAGGTGGACAGGAACGGTGCGGTCCGGTTCCGTTGCTCTGAATGCTGGCATCTCGCCCGCGCAGCCATGTACTGGCTTCTCTACTGGCTTCGGGCGGCGGTCCCGCACGGTGTCGGCATCCGGCTCGGGGGCAGACCTCGGGCCGGGGCCGGGCGGTGCGGAATAGAATCGACGGCGATGTCTTCCCCCACCACCCGCCCCCGTCGCATGACGGGCGTCGGCCGTGTGCTCGTGATCGTCTACGCGATCATGGCGCTCGGCGCGACGGGTCGCTCCTTCGTCCAGATCGTCGAGAAGTTCGATCAGGCGCCGCTCGCGTACACGCTCTCGGCGCTCTCGGCGGTCGTGTACATCGTCGCGACGCTCGCCCTCGTCTTCGCGGGGAGCCGCCCCTGGTACATCGTCGCGTGGATCGCCATCGGCTTCGAGCTCGTCGGCGTCCTCGTGATCGGCACGCTGAGCGTGCTGCTCCCCGAGCTGTTCCAGCATCCGACCGTCTGGTCGCTGTATGGCGTCGGCTACCTCTTCATCCCCCTCGTCCTCCCGTTCTTCGGCATCTGGTGGCTCATCACCCACCCTCCCGTCACCGAGAGTGCGCAGACGGATGCCGCGACCCCCGCGGTGGCGTCATGATGCTCTTCCGCGACCCGGCCGACGTGCCGCACGGCTTCGGCCCGTCCGTCGTCGCGATCGGCAAGTTCGACGGGGTCCACGCGGGCCATCGGGCGGTCCTCGAGCGCGCCCAGGTCGATGCCGCCAC
Source organism: Microbacterium sp. F51-2R (assembly GCF_052180235.1). GTDB lineage: Bacteria > Actinomycetota > Actinomycetes > Actinomycetales > Microbacteriaceae > Microbacterium. The sequence continues at coordinate 3,545,866 of NZ_CP197470.1, forward strand.
CGGCGGCGCGAAGGTCGTGGCGGTGACGTTCGACCGCAATCCGCTGAGCCTTCTCCGCCCCGACGTGTGCCCCGAAGACCTCATCGGCGTGACGCAGAAGGTGCAGCTGCTCGCCGAGACCGGGATCGATGCGACGCTCATGCTGCGCTTCGACCAGTCGCTGGCCTCGCTCACCCCGCGCGAGTTCGTCGAGCGGGTCCTGGTCGACGCCCTCGGCGCGCGCACCGTCCTCGTCGGGCTCGACTTCCGCTTCGGGCGCGGCGGCGCGGGCAACCCCGACGTGCTGCGGGAGCTGGGGGAGGAGCTCGGCTTCCGGGTCGACGTCATCGAGGACGTCCGCTCCCTCGACAGCGACCGCCGGGTCTCCTCGACCTGGATCCGCGAGCTCCTCGCCGCGGGAGACGTCGAAGACGCCGCGAAGCTCCTCGGCCGGCCCCACGCCGTGTGGGGCGAAGTCGTGCACGGCGCCAAGCGCGGCAGACAGCTCGGCTACCCGACCGCGAACCTCGCCCCCGACCTGGAGGGCTTCGTGCCCGCCGACGGCGTGTACGCGGGATGGCTCGTCGACGAGGGGTTCGCCGGCTCGGAGGAGCCGCGGCGCTCGACGCGGTACCCGGCCGCCATCAGCGTCGGCTCGAACCCCACCTTCGACGACGTCGCGGCGCGCCAGGTGGAGGCCTACGTCCTCGACGAGACCGACCTCGACCTGTACGGGCGCGTGGTCGAGGTGCAGTTCACGGCGCGTGTGCGGGGGATGGTCGCCTTCGAGGGGGTCGAAGCCCTCATCGCGCAGATGGGCGACGACGTCGCCGAGGTGCGCGCCCTGCTGTCCTGACGGCTCCGGCATCGGCGCCGTAGACCGCGCGCGGGACCGGCCATACGATCGACCCGTGGATGCCGCAGCCCTCCTCGCCGCCGCGGACGCGTCGGCGGCGCCCTCGGTCAACCTCTGGGGAGCCCTCGGATGCGCGGTCGCGTACTCCGCGTCGCTCCTTGCGACCCTCGACGCGTTCGCCGACTGGATCCTCGCCCGGGCCGACTCGCCCGCCGGCCGGCTCACCCCGGCGGTAGGCTTGAAGTTCGGATCGAAGATCGCGGCCGCCGCGATCGCCGTGATCGCCGCCGCGATCGTGCTGGCGCTGGACGAGAACTGGTTCGCCTTCACGAGCCTCACGATCGCGTTCGTGATCGTCGTCGCGATCGGCATCGTGGTGCTCGTGCGCCACGCGAGGATCACGGCGACACCGACGTCGCCCGGCGGATGACAAGTCCACCGCGGCCCGCAGATCCCAGGACGGGCGCCTCCTCCACCCCCGGAGCGCGACCCGACGCACAGAATGAGAGAACAATGAGCCGCACCGAGCTGCAGACGCTCCCGCAGCGCGCCGTCGAACTGCTCGGCGGAGAACCCGACGACACGACGCTGCGCCGCTACCTCCATGGCCTTCCCGGCGTCGACGCCGTGGGCCTCGAGCAGCGCGCGGCCGCCCTCGGCACCCGCTCGATCAAGACGACCTCGAAGGCGTGGGCCCTCGACAAGATCATCGAGCTCATCGACCTGACGACGCTCGAGGGCGCCGACACCCCCGGCAAGGTGCGTTCGCTGGTCGCGAAGGCGCTGAATCCGGATGCCTCCGACCCGACATGCCCGCGCGTCGCCGCCGTGTGCGTGTACGGCGACATGGTGCCCGCCGCCGTCGAGGCGCTCGGCGCCGCGCACGGCGATCCCGACGAGGGCGGCGTGAGCGTCGCGGCCGTCGCGACGGCGTTCCCGAGCGGCCGCGCGTCGCTGGAGATCAAGCTCGCCGACACGGCGGAGGCCGTGGCCTCGGGCGCGGACGAGATCGACATGGTCATCGACCGCGGCGCCTTCCTCGCCGGCCGCTACGGGCTCGTCTTCGACCAGATCGCCCGCGTCAAGCAGGCCTGCCGGCGCGCGGACGGCACGTCGGCCTCGCTCAAGGTGATCCTCGAGACCGGCGAGCTCAACACGTACGACAACGTCAAGCGGGCCTCGTGGCTCGCGATCCTCGCGGGCGGCGACTTCATCAAGACCTCCACCGGCAAGGTGCAGCCGGCTGCGACCCTCCCCGTGACGCTCCTCATGCTCGAGGTGGTGCGGGACTGGCACCGGGCCACCGGCGAGAAGATCGGCGTGAAGCCCGCGGGCGGCATCCGCACCTCGAAGGACGCCATCAAGTACCTCGTGACCGTCGCCGAGACGGTGGGCGAGGAGTGGCTGCAGCCGCACCTGTTCCGGTACGGGGCATCCAGTCTCCTCAACGATGTCCTGCTGCAGCGCCAGAAGCTCTCGAGCGGCCACTACTCCGGCGCCGACTACGTGACGATCGACTGAGGACCGGGAAGAAGACATGAGTTTCCTCGAATACGCACCCGCCCCCGAGTCGCGCAGCATCCTGAAGCTCCGCGACGAGTACGGCCTCTTCATCGACGGCGAATTCCGTCCCGGCGCGGGGGAGTCGTTCACGACGATCTCGCCCGCCGACGAGAAGCCCATCGCGACGATCGCCTCGGGTACGCAGGCGGATGTCGATGCCGCCGTCGCCGCGGCACGCAAGGCCTACGACAAGACCTGGTCGAAGATGAGCGGCCGCGACCGCGGCAAGTACCTCTTCCGCATCGCGCGCCTCGTGCAGGAGCGCGCCCGCGAGCTCGCCGTCGCCGAGAGCCTCGACAACGGCAAGCCCATCAAGGAGAGCCGCGACGTCGACGTGCCCCTCGTCGCCGCCTGGTTCTTCTACTACGCAGGGTGGGCCGACAAGCTCGACTACGCGGGCCTCGGCGCCGACCCGAAGGCGCTCGGCGTCGCGGGGCAGATCATCCCGTGGAACTTCCCCCTGCTCATGCTGGCGTGGAAGGTCGCCCCGGCGCTCGCGGCCGGCAACACCGTGGTGCTCAAGCCCGCCGAGACGACCCCGCTGTCGGCGCTCATCTTCGCCGAGATCCTCCAGCAGGCAGACCTCCCCGCCGGTGTCGTGAACATCGTGACGGGCGCCGGCGCGACGGGCGCGGCCATCGTGCGCCATCCCGACGTCGACAAGATCGCCTTCACGGGATCGACCGCGGTCGGCCGCGAGATCGCCAAGGCCGTCGCCGGCACCGACAAGAAGCTCACGCTCGAGCTCGGCGGCAAGGCCGCCAACATCGTCTTCGAGGACGCGCCGATCGATCAGGCGATCGAGGGCATCGTCAACGGCATCTTCTTCAACCAGGGGCACGTGTGCTGCGCCGGCAGCCGCCTGCTCGTGCAGGAGTCGATCCACGACGAGGTCGTCGACCGGCTGAAGACGCGACTGTCGACGCTGCGCCTCGGCGACCCCCTCGACAAGAACACCGACATCGGCGCGATCAACTCGGCCGAGCAGCTGCAGCGCATCACGGAGCTCAGCCGCATCGGCGAGGAGGAGGGGGCGGTGCGCTGGAGTGCGGACTGCGCCATCCCCGAGAACGGGTTCTGGTTCGCGCCGACGATCTTCACCAACGTGCAGGCGTCGCACCGCATCGCCCGCGACGAGGTCTTCGGGCCCGTCCTGTCGGTGCTGACCTTCCGCACGCCCGGTGAGGCGATCGAGAAGGCCAACAACACCCCGTACGGCCTGTCGGCGGGGATCTGGTCCGACAAGGGCTCGCGCATCCTCGCCGTCGCCGACCGCCTGCGGGCCGGTGTCGTCTGGGCCAACACCTTCAACCGCTTCGACCCGTCGTCGCCGTTCGGCGGCTACAAGGAGTCCGGCTACGGCCGCGAGGGCGGCCGCCACGGCCTTCTCGCCTACCTGAAGGGGGGCCGCGCGTGAGCAAGCGGCTGACCGTCCCGAAGACCTACAAGCTCTACATCGGCGGCGCGTTCCCGCGCAGCGAGTCGGGGCGCACTTACGAGGTCGCGACACCCAAGGGCGAGTTCCTCGCCAATGCGGCGCTCGCCTCGCGCAAGGACACGCGCGATGCCGTTCTCGCGGCGCGCGGCGCCGTGAAGGGGTGGTCGGGTGCGACCGCCTACAACCGCGGCCAGGTGCTGTACCGGGTGGCCGAGATCCTCGAGGGCCGCAAGGCCCAGTTCGCCGACGAGATCGTCGCCCAGACCGGAGCGTCGCGCGGCGCCGCCGAGGCGGAGGTCGACGAGGCGATCGATCGCTGGGTCTGGTACGCGGGCTGGTGCGACAAATTCGCGCAGGTCGCGGGCAACGGCAACCCCGTCGCGGGCCCCTACTTCAACATCTCGGTGCCCGAGCCCACCGGCGTCATCGGCGTCATCGCGCCGCAGGACTCGGCGCTCGTCGGCATCGTCTCGGCGATCGCGCCGGCCCTCGTCTCGGGCAACACCGTCGTCGTCGTCGCCTCCCAGCGCTACCCGCTGTCGGCGATCAGCCTCGCCGAGGTGCTGGCGACCTCGGACGTTCCCGGCGGGGTCGTCAACGTCCTTACCGGCTCGCCCGCCGAGCTCGCGCCCTGGCTCGCGTCGCACCCCGATGTGCACGGCCTCGACCTCGTCGGCGCCGGCGACCTCGACTGGATCGACCTGCAGATCGCGGCGGCCGACACACTCACGCGGGTGCTGCCTCCCGAGCAGGGGACGGATGCCGCGGCCCCGAGCCTGCAGCGGATCGCCGCGTTCACCGAGACGAAGACCGTCTGGCACACCAAGTCGCTCGTGTGAGGCGCGCCCGCCGAACACGCGCAGACCGGACGCGCGGAAAAAGGTAACGAAAGGGTAACGGCGCATGTAATGTGGTCGGCACGTCGAAGACGACGTGACCTGACGGAGGACATGCCCGATGCCCACCCCGCCGGCATCCGACGACCCGCGCGATCGGATGCACGCCCTCGTGACCGTATGCGTACTCGCGCTCGCGAGCCTCGTGATCGCGTTCCTCGGCGCGTCGCCCGCACGGGTGAGCGCGACCGAGCTGCTCGGGGCGCCGCGAGTGTCGGAGGAGCCGGCGTTCGTCGTGAGCCACCGTGGCGGCGGGGCCCTCGCGCCCGAGAACACGATCCCCGCCGTCACGGCCGCGCTCGACTCCGGCTTCGAGTGGGTCGAGGTCGACGTCGCGCTGACCGCCGACCGCGTGCCGGTGCTCATGCACGACGCGACGGTGGACCGGACGACCGACGGCACAGGGAGGCTGGCAGACCTCACGTTCGCCGAGGTGCAGCAGCTCGACGCCGGGTCGTGGTTCGACGCCGGTTTCGCGGGCACCCGCGTGCCGACCCTCGAGCAGTTCCTCACGGTGCTGTCGGCGTCGCACGGCCGGGCGGTCGTCGAGCTGAAGGGGGAGTGGGATGTCGAGGCCGGCGAGGCGCTCATCGCGGCGCTGCGGACGCACGGCCTCGAGCGCCGGGTCGCTCTGGCGAGCTTCCACCCCGGCGCACTGCTGTCCACGAGCGGGGCCTCGCCGCTGGCGTTCCGGCTGCTCATCCTCAAGCGGCTGCCGCGCGACATCGCGCAGGCCGTCTCCGGCGCCGACGCCCGGGGAGTGGTCGTCGACTGGGCGGCCGTCGCCCGCCGCCCCGAGGTCGTCGACGAGCTGCGCGAGAAGGGGCTCCGGGTCGTCGTGTACACCGTGAACGACGACGTCGACTGGGCCGACACGATGGCGGTGGGGGTCGACGGCATCGTGACGGACGAACCCGTACGACTCCGGGAGTGGCAGGACGGCATCGCGCGCGCCGATCGGTAGGGTCGACGAGACCCCACCCCGAGAGGAAACCCCGTGACCCGACTCCGCTCGTCCGGCGCCGCCGTCGCAGGACTCGTCCTCGTGCTGGGGGCGGCGCTGACCGCCTGCGCCCCCGACCCGGCCGCGCCGACTCCTTCGGCATCCGCGTCCTCGCCGGCGGCGACGCCGACACCCACGTCCGTCGCGACGCCCACCCCGACGGCGACGTCGGCCGCCGACATCCAGCTCCCCGCGACGTGCGAGCAGATCTACTCGGCCGCCATGCTCGCCTCGCTCGACTCCGCCAATCCTCCACTCAACGACCCCGGTGTCACGATGCACTCGACGCAGAACGCCGGGCTCCTCGAGACGCTGAGCTCCGGCATCCCGACCCTCCGCTGCTCGTGGGGCACGCCCAGCGAGTACGGGCTCGCGACGAACGTCTCGATCGTCGACGCCGAGCAGGCCTCGGCGATCCGGCAGACGCTCGACACCTCCGGTTTCGGGTGCGAAGAGGCGATGAACGGCACGATCTGCCGCATCGAGCAGAAGACGATCACCCTCGACGACAAAGAGGTGACGTTCGGCGAGACGCACTATCTGCGCGGCAACGCGTGGGTCTCGACGTCGTGGATCAACTTCGCGCCCGAGGGCTACACGGAAGACATCGTCGCGACTCTGTGGGGCTGACGGGCCTCCTTCGCGCTAGACTGGGCGGCGGGGATCCCGATTCCGTTGCCGCGTCTCGCTGAAGCGAGTGCCAGTGGCGGGGAATCGAGCCATCCCGTCCCGCGTCCGTGACGGCGCCGGCGCCGCCCGCGGGAGCTGTGCAGACCTAACCGGTCGCCCGACCGGTCGTCGCCGGAACACCCGGCACCCTACGCTCAGGAGGAGCATGCCGACCACGGCATCCGCCGCTCAGACTTCGTCGCGGCGCAGAAGGCCTTCGGCGTCGCGCCGCGACGACGAAGCGCCCATCATCCCGATCCTCGCCCGCAAGGTGCGCGAGGTCGAGGCCAAGGCCCAGCGCGGCAAGCTCGGCCCCACGAACCGCGTCAAGTTCCAGGTGATCGCCTTCCTCGTCCGCGAGGAGCGTGCCCGCGTCAAGGCCGACACCTCCGTCACCGACGGCACCCGCGCCGAGCTGCTCAAGCGCCTGGACGGCGTCGCGACGATCCTCGCCAAGACGGCGGCGCGCGACACGAGCCTCATCCAGCTGCTCGAGGTCGATCAGGCCGCCTCGCCCGTAGCCCGCCGCATGCGCCGCGACTGGCTGCTGGAGTCGGGTGCCGAGCTCGCGCCCGACGAGCTCATCATCACCGATGCGGCCCCCGCGGCCGCCCCCGTCGTGCCCGCGGCGCTCGCCGAGCGCCAGGTCGTGCCGGCGCAGGTCGAGTCGCGCCTCGAGTCCAATCCCTTCCTCGCGCCCGACCTCAGCGTCCGCGCCCCCAAAGAGACCCCGCGCCGGCGCCTGGACGGCTGGGAGCTCATGGGCCCCCTCTACAAAGCCTTCGAGACCGGCGCCGGCGGCGGCGCCGCGACGATGGAGCTGCCCGAGGTCCCCGAGTTCGATCGCCTCTCGCCCAAGGGCCTTGAGGTCATGCCGCACCAGTCGCGGTTCCTCGAAGCCGTCCGCGACGGGCACCGCACCTTCCTCCTGGCCGATGAGCCGGGCCTCGGCAAGACCGCGGAGTCGGTGCTCGCGGCATCCGTCGCCTCTGCGTACCCGCTGCTGGCGGTCGTCCCCAACGTCGTCAAGATGAACTGGGCCCGCGAGGTCGAACGCTGGACGCCGCAGCGGCGAGCGACGGTCATCCAGGGCGACGGCGAGGGGATCGACGCGTTCGCCGACGTCTTCATCGTCAACTACGAGATCCTCGACCGGCACCTGTCGTGGCTGTCGACCATCGGCCTGAAGGGCATGGTCGTCGACGAGGCGCACTTCATCAAGAACCTCACGTCGCAGCGGTCGCAGAACGTGCTCGCGCTCGCCGGACGCATCCGCGAGCAGGTGCGCGACCCGCTCCTGCTGGCCCTCACCGGAACGCCGCTCATCAACGACGTCGAGGACTTCGACGCCATCTGGCGCTTCCTCGGCTGGACGAACGGCGAGAAGCCCGGTCCCGCGCTCATGGAGAAGCTCGACGACACCGGTCTGACGCCCGCCGACAAGGCCTTCTACCCCGAGGCCCGCGACGCCGTCATCTCGATGGGCATCGTGCGACGCAAGAAGAAGGATGTCGCGGCCGACCTTCCCGACAAGCTCATCGCCGATCTCCCCGTCGAGCTCGACGACGAGTTCGGCAGGTCGATCCGCCAGGCCGAGCGCGAGCTCGGCGACCGTCTCGCCGCCAAGTACCGCCGCATCATCGAGGCGCGCGGCGACCGGGGCCTGGCCCCCGGCGAGATCGACGACGACATCGTCCGGCTCGTCGCCCACAACGAGCTCGAGGAGTCGAAGGCGGCCGGAACCGGCGCCGAGAACGTCTTCACGATGGTCCGCAAGATCGGCCAGGCCAAGGCCCAGCTGGCGGCGGACTACGCCGTGCAGCTGCAGCGCTCGGTCGACAAGGTCGTCTTCTTCGCCAAGCACATCGACGTCATGGACCAGGCGGAGGCGCACTTCGCCGCCGCGGGCCTGAAGACGGTGTCGCTGCGCGGCGACCAGACGGCGACCGTGCGACAGGCCGCCATCGACGCGTTCAACAACGACCCCGGCGTCGGCATCGCGGTGTGCTCGCTCACGGCGGCCGGAGTCGGCGTGAACATGCAGGCGTCCTCGAACGTCGTCCTGGCCGAGCTGTCGTGGACGGCCGCCGAGCAGACGCAGGCGATCGACCGCGTGCACCGCATCGGGCAGGACGAGCCGGTCACCGCGTGGCGCATCATCGCCGCGCACACGATCGACACGAAGATCGCCGAGCTCATCGACTCGAAGCAGGGGCTCGCCGCCCGCGCGCTCGACGGTGAGGCCGTCGACCCGCAGTCGAGCGACTCCGTGCAGCTCTCGGCGCTCATGCACGTGCTCCGCCGGGCGCTCGGCGGCGAATAGAGCCGAGGCGGGCGTCCGCGGCGTCGGTCGTCCGGCGTCCGGCGTCCGACGTTCGAGGCCGGCGTCCGACGTTCGAGGCCGGCGGGCCGCGGCATCCGTTCCTCTGCCGTAGCCTCCGGGCTCGGGGAGGTCAACCCCTCGCCTCTCGCGCCGCACGGCTCGTACCGTCGGTCGCATCGAGAGAAGGAGGGGCCATGTCCGATCCCACCCAGCCCATGAAGGACGACGACGACCAGACGCTCGCGGGAGCGGTCGCCGACGCCGTGGCCGGCCACCACGGCGACGAGCCGGTCGACGAGGATCTCAACGCCGACGAGATCGACAGCGCCGAGGCCGATGCGCAGGCCGCCCGCGAGGGCACGAAGGGCGACACCGGCAACGCCTAGCGCGGTGCGCTCATCCGGTCCTGGGTCGGGTGAGGTCGTGTGGCAGGGCCGCGGCATCCGACGATAGTGTCGGAGGCGGCAAAGGCGCCGATTCCTCACCCGAACTAAGGACCACACATGAAGATCGGCATCCTCACGAGCGGCGGCGATTGCCCGGGCCTCAACGCGGTCATCCGCGGCGTCGTCCTGAAGGGGACGACGACGTACGACCTCGAGTTCGTCGGCATCCGCGACGGATGGCGCGGCGTCGTCGACGGCGACTTCTTCCCCCTCACGCGGCACGAGGTGAAGGGCCTGTCGAAGGTCGGCGGCACGATCCTCGGGACGTCGCGCACAAACCCCTACGAGGGCCCGCGCGGCGGCGCCGAGAACATCTCCAAGACGCTCTACGGCCACCGCATCGACGGCATCATCGCGATCGGCGGCGAGGGCACGCTCGCGGCGGCGAACCGCCTCGCGAACGACGGGATCAACGTGCTCGGCGTCCCCAAGACGATCGACAACGACCTCCGCGCCACCGACTACTCCTTCGGCTTCGACACCGCCGTCAACATCGCCACCGACGCGATGGACCGACTGCGCACGACGGGCGACTCGCACCAGCGCTGCATGGTCGCCGAGGTCATGGGCCGCCACGTGGGGTGGATCGCACTGCACGCCGGCATCGCCGCGGGCGCCCACGTCATCTGCATCCCCGAGGTGCCGCTGTCGATCGAGGAGATCACGGCGCTCGTGACGAAGGCCCACGACCGCGGACGCGCGCCGCTGGTCGTCGTGTCGGAGGGCTTCACCCTCACCGACATGGAGCACGCCTTCAGCGACAAGGGCCTCGACGCGTTCAATCGCCCGCGGCTCGGCGGCATCAGCGAGGTGCTCGCCCCCGAGATCGAGCGCATCACGGGCATCGAGACGCGCTCGACGGTGCTGGGCCACATCCAGCGCGGCGGGTCCCCGTCGGGCTTCGACCGCGTCCTCGCGACGCGTCTGGGCCTGCACGCCGCCGACGCCGTGATCGATGGCGCGTGGGGCCAGATGGTCTCGCTGCGCGGCACCGACATCGTGCGGGTGCCCTTCGCCGACGCCCTCGGCGAGCTCAACACCGTGCCGCAGTACCGCTACGACGAGGCCGCGGCGCTCTTCGGCTGACTTCTACCGACGGATGCCCCGGCCCACCGCACCGCGGGGGTCGAGGCATCCGTCGTTCCCGCCCTCGCCGCCGCCCTCTCCGCGAACCAAGGCATTCTCGTCGAACCAAGCGTTCGTTCCCCTGGTTTCGACGAGAATCCCCTGTCTCGCGGCCCGAACGTGGGCTCCTCCCCACCCCGGGCCCGCCGAGAAGCATCCGCAGGAGGGGCCCGGCGCGACGCGCCAGGCCCGGCGGCCGCCCAGGATGAGGGGATGCTCGCCGAAGCGCCGGTCCCCCTGCTGCTCACGCGTGAGCAGCCCGCGTTCATCCGACGGTGGGGGACCACCGATCTCCTTCATCGCATCAGGGCCGGCGTGTACGCCCCCGCGGCCGAGTGGCGGGCGCTGACCCCGTGGGACAGGTACCTCGCTCGCGTGCGAGCCGTCGAGCGCACATCCACCGATCCCGTCTTCTGCCTCGAGTCGGCCGCCGCGCTGCGGCGGCTTCCGGTCTTCGGGGAGCCCCGCGACATCCATCTCCTCGACCCGGACGGTCGTTCCTGGCGCGACGGTGACGTCGTCGTGCACGGATCGCGGGATGCCAAGCGCATCGAGAGGGTCGACGGTGCTCGGGCGACGTCGCTCGACGACACCGTCCTCGACCTGTGCCGCGTGCTCCCGCCCGCCTTCGCGCTCGCGGTCGCCGATGTCGGCGCGCGCGGCGACGGCTCGCATGCCGCACTCGACCTGAGCGCCCTCGGCCGGGCGCAGGAGAACCGCCGGGGACTTCGGCAGCTCGATTGGGTGCAGTCCCGGCGATCTGCGGATGCGGAATCGGTCGGCGAGTCGGTCAGCCGAGCCGTCATCGAGTGGCTGGGCTATGAGGACCCCGAGCTGCAGGTGGAGTTCGCGTTCGAGGGCATGGTCGACCGCGTCGACTTCTTCTGGCGACGCTCCGGCACGATCGGGGAGTCCGACGGATACGGCAAGTACGACGCCGACGACGTGGCGGCGACCAAGGCGCATTTCGTGCGCGAGAAGATCCGCGAGGATCGGCTTCGCCGTCAGGCGGGCGGCTTCGCGCGATGGGACTGGGCCGACGTCATGCGCTGGCGGCAGCTCGACGCCAAGCTGCGCAACGCGGGCCTCGCCCCCGTCCGGGCGCGTCAGGCCGGTCTGCTGGCGACGCTGGCGACGAACCCTCGCTCCGGGCGGTGAGACAAGGGATTCCCGTCGAAACAGGGGGTATTTCCCCCTGGGTCGACGAGAATCCCTTGTCTCGCGAAAGCGAACGGACGACGGATGCCGCGGCCCGCCGCCGCGGCCCGCCGCGCCGCGAGGGTCAGGCCTCGGCGAGGCCCAGGGTGTCCAGGAGCCAGGCCAGCTCGAACGCCCGCTCCCGCCAGGCGTTGTAGCGCCCCGAGACGCCGCCGTGCCCGGCGACCATCTCGCACTTGAGCAGCGCGTCGGCGCCGGCCTCGCGGAGGCGAGCGACCCACTTCGCGGGTTCGACGTACAGCACCCGCGTGTCGTTGAGCGAGGTCACGGCGAGGATCTTCGGGTACGAGGCATCCGTCCGCACGTTCTCGTAGGGGGAGTACGACTTCATGTAGGCGTAGACGTCGGCGTCGTGGAGCGGGTCGCCCCACTCGTCCCACTCGATGACCGTGAGCGGCAGCGACGGGTCGAGGATCGTCGTGAGCGCGTCGACGAACGGGACGTCGGCGAGGATCCCCGCGAACAGCTCCGGCGCGAGGTTCGCGACGGCGCCCATCAGCAGGCCGCCGGCCGATCCGCCCTCGGCGACGAGCCGGTCGGGGGTCGTGTAGCCATTGTCGACGAGGTGACGGGCGCAGTCCACGAAGTCCGTGAAGGTGTTGCGCTTGTGCAGGAGCTTGCCGTCCTCGTACCACTGGCGGCCCATCTCGCCGCCGCCGCGCACGTGGGCGACCGCGAAGACGACGCCGCGGTCGAGCTCCGAGAGGCGCGGCACCGAGAACCCCGGCTCGATCGAGTGCTCGTACGAGCCGTAGCCGTAGAGGTGCACGGGGCGCGGCGCCGCGCCCACCTCGCCGAACGATCGCTTCCACACGAGCGAGATCGGGATCAGGGTCCCGTCCTGCGCCGTCGCCCACACGCGCTCCTGCGCGTAGTCGGCCGGGTCGTAGCCGCCGAGCACGGGCTGGCGCTTGCGCAGCAGCAGCCGCCCGGTCGCGATCTCGTAGTCGTAGACGGTGCCCGGGGTCGTGAACGAGCCGTAGCCGATGCGCAGCAGGGGAGGCGCCCACTCCGGGTTGCCCCCGCCGCCGACGGCGTAGAGCGGCTCGTCGAACTCGAGCTCGTTCACGGCACCCGAGGCGTAGTCGAGCAGCCCGAGGCGTGCAAGGCCGCCACGGCGATAGGCGAGCACGCCCCAGTCGCGGAAGGTCGACATCCCCAGGATGCGCCGGCCCGGCTCGTGGGCCACGACCACCTCACGGTCGCCGGAGGGGTCGGATGCCGCGACCCGCACGAGCTCGAAATCGAGGGCTCCGTCGTTGTGGACGATGTAGAGCACGGGTTCGCCAGCCACGACGGCGTCGTGCACCTCGTACTCGACGCCCTCGCGGCGCGGCCACACCACGCGCGGCTCGCCACGCAGGTCGTCGGCATCCAGGATCCACTCCTCGGACGTGATCGAGGACCCGAGACCGATGACGAGGTAGCGGTCGCTGCGCGTGAAGCCGGCCCCCACCCAGAAGCGCTCGTCGGGCTCGTGGAAGAGCTTCGCGTCGTCGGCGACCGGCGTGCCGAGCTCGTGCAGCCACACGGTGTCGGGGCGCCACGCGTCGTCGACGGTCGAGTACACGATGAAGCGCCCGTCGGGCGAGAAGCCCGCACCCGCGAAGGTGCCCTCGATGACGTCGGGGAGATCCTCGCCGGTCACGAGGTCGCGCACGCGCACCATGTACCGCTCGTCGCCGGCGACATCGACGCCCCAGAGCATGAGCCGTCCGTCGTTGGAGACCTCGAAGCTGCCGAGCGAGAAGAACTCGTGCCCCTCGGCCTCGACGTTCCCGTCGAGGAGGATCTGCTCGCCGGGCACCTCGACGTCGGGCGAGAGCTCGGGCGGCGTCCAGTCGTCGGGGGAGGCGAGGGGAGCCCGGCACTGGATGCCGTACTGCTTGCCCTCGACGGTGCGGCCGTAGTACCACCACTGTCCCTGCCGGCTCGGCACCGAGAGGTCGGTCTCCAGCGTCCGGGACTTGATCTCGTCGAAGATGCGCTCGCGGAGCCCCCCGAGGTGCTCGGTGCGCGCCTGGGTGTACGCGTTCTCGGCTTCGAGGTGCGCGACGACCGCGGCATCCTCCTTCTCCCGCAGCCATTCGTACGGATCGTCGAAGGCGTCCCCGTGGTGCGTCCGCGCCACGGGTCTGCGTGCCGCGACGGGGGGAGTGGGAGGGACGAGGGATGCCGCGCCGGGCGTGTCCTGAACAGTCACCCCACCACGCTAACCGAGCCGGGTCCACTGCGGTCGAGGCGGGGTTCTGCGATCTCCGGAGGATGTGCGAGGATACCTCGTGGCTCGGTTAACGGAGCATGAAACCCCGCCGAACTTTTCGTTCGCACGCCGATCGCGTCGGTACCCCCTCTGAAGCACACTCTACGGAAAGCGAACGTGGAAACCGCAGCCCTGCTCGTGGTGCTGGTCATCGCACTGGCACTGTTCTTCGATTTCACCAACGGCTTCCACGACACGGCGAACGCCATGGCGACGCCGATCGCGACGGGAGCCCTGAAGCCGAAAGTCGCCGTGCTGCTCGCGGCCCTTCTCAACCTCGCGGGCGCGTTCCTCTCGACCGAAGTCGCCAAGACGATCTCGGGCGGCATCATCTACGAGGATCAGATCTCGTCGTCGCTGTTCCCGGCGATCATCTTCGCGGGCCTCATCGGCGCGATCACGTGGAACATGCTCACGTGGCTCCTCGGGCTTCCGTCGAGCTCGTCTCACGCCCTCTTCGGCGGCCTGATCGGCGCGACGATCGTCGGTGTCGGCGCAATGGCGATCGACTTCAGCGTCGTGTTCTCCAAGGTCGTGCTGCCCGCCGTCATCGCTCCGCTCACGGCGGGGATCATCGCCTTCACGGCGACCAAGCTCGCCTACGTCATCACGCGCCGTTACGACGGCCGTCCCGACGGGCGCGACGGCTTCCGCGTCGGGCAGATCTTCACGTCGTCGCTCGTCGCGCTCGCGCACGGCACGAACGATGCGCAGAAGACCATGGGCGTCATCACCCTCCTCCTCATCGCGGTGGGCTGGCAGACGAGCCCCGAGCCGCAGCTGTGGGTGATCTTCGCGTGCGCCATCACGATCGCACTCGGCACCTACACCGGCGGATGGCGCATCATCCGCACGCTCGGCAAGGGCCTCACCGAGGTCAAGCCCGCGCAGGGCTTCTCGGCGGAGGCCTCGACCGCCGCCACGATCCTCTCGTCGAGCGCGCTCGGCTTCGCCCTCTCCACGACGCAGGTCGCCTCGGGCTCGGTCATCGGCTCGGGCCTGGGCCGACGCGGATCGAAGGTGCGCTGGCGGACGGTCGGCCGCATCGTCATCGGCTGGCTGCTCACGCTCCCCGCGTCGGGGGCGGTCGGCGCGCTCGCCGCCCTCATCGTGGTGTGGCTCGGCGGCTGGGGCATCGCCATCGACGCCGTCCTCGCCGTCGCCGTCATCGTCGGGCTGTTCCTCCGGTCGCGGCGCAACGAGATCAACTCGGCGAACGCCATGAGCGAGGTCGCCGACTCGGGCAAGGCCGTCAAGGTCACGCGCAACCCTCCGCCCACGCGCCGGCAGCGCGCGATCCAGCGTCGCCAGGAGCGCGAGCAGAGCCGTCAGGAAAAGGGGGCCTCGAAGTGAACCTCACCATCAACTGGATCTCGTTCGTCGAGGTCTTCGTCGCGGCCATGCTCGCATCGGTCGTCGTCGTGGGCTTCTACGCGCTCGGGCTGCGCCTCCTGGTGCGTGCCGGCCGCGCTCCCGTCGTCGGTCCGGCGGAGTTCACCGACGCCATCGCCGTCATCACCGACAAGCAGCGCGCCCGCGCCGCCAAGGCGGCGGCCAAGGCCGCGAGGAAGAGCCCTCTCACGGACGGCCAGAAGCGCTTCGCCCTCGTCTGCGCCTACGCCTCCTTCGCCGTCTGCGGTCTCGCGGTGCTCGGCGGCCTGCTGCTGATCCTCTTCAACCACTGATCGACGGCGCCGGGTCGGTCAGACCCCCGTCGTAGGCTGGGCCCATGGTCGTCACGCCCTCTCCCGACGCCGTCGGCGCGTCGCCTGCAGCGTCCGGGCACGCGCACCCGGCGGCATCCGTGCAGTTCGGTCAGTACCGGCCCGCCCGGCGGACGATCCTCCACCTCAGCGACACGCACCTGCTCGCCGCGAATCGGCCGCTCGGAGGCCGCTACGACACTGCCGCGAACCTCGAGCGGACGCTCGAAGCCGTCGAGCGCCTGGCGATCCGGCCCGACGCGCTCGTCTTCACCGGCGACCTCACCGACCTCGGCGAGCCCGATGCCTACACCGCGCTCAAGGCGGCCGTCGAGCCCGTCGCGGAGCGGCTCGGCGCGCCCGTCGTCTGGGTGGCGGGCAACCACGACGAGCGGCCGGCCCTCCGGCGCGACCTGCTCGGCCTGTCGGCGACCGAGGAGCCGCTGACCGGCGTCTGGGACCTCGACGGACTGCGGCTCGTCGCCCTCGACACGTCGGTGCCCGGCTGGCACCACGGCGACCTCGACGCGGCGCAGCTCGACTGGCTGCGAGGCATCCTCTCCACTCCTGCACCCCTCGGCACGATCCTCGCGCTCCACCACCCGCCGCTGCCGAGCCATGTGCCGTTCTTCGACATCCTCGAGCTGCGCGATCAGGGGCGCCTGGCCGACGTCATCGCCGGCACCGACGTGCGCGCGATCCTCGCGGGGCACCTCCACTACTCCACGAGCGGCACGTTCGCCGGCATCCCGGTGAGCGTCGCGGCGGCCACCTGCTACACGATGAACCTCACGCGGCCGGCCGTCGAGGTCAACGGCATGGACGCGGGCCAGTCCTTCCACCTCGTGCACGTCTACGACGACACGATCACCCACGCCGTCGTGCCCGTCCTCGACGCGCCCACCGGCGACTACTTCTCGGCGGAGTGGGTCGAGCGGATGTCGCGGCTGACGCCCGAAGAGAGGCTCGAGGCCTTCTCGCGCAAGCCCGGGCGCTGAGCGGCACCGCTCGCCGCCGCGTACAGCCGCGGCGATGCCGGTATCCGCCGCGTACGGGGAACCTCACGGGTGGCGCGAGTAGTGTCGAAGCATCCCCTCACACCGCCGTGACCGACCCACGAGGACTGCACCCATGGCTCAGGACGCAACGATGCGCACCCGTACAGAGACCGACTCGCTGGGATCCCTGGAGATCCCCGCCGACGCGTACTGGGGCATCCACACCGCCCGTGCGCTCGAGAACTTCCCGATCTCGAACCGCCCGATCTCGGTCTACCGAGACCTCGTCATCGCCCTCGCGATGGTCAAGCAGGCCTCTGCGCGGGCGAACCGCGAGATCGGCGTCCTCGACGACGAGCGTGCCGACCTCATCGACCGCGCGTCGCAACTCGTGATCGACGGGCAGTTCCACGACCAGTTCGTCGTCGGCGTCGTGCAGGGCGGTGCCGGCACCTCGACGAACATGAACGCGAACGAGGTCATCACCAACGTCGCCCTCGAGCTGGCCGGGAGGCCGAAGGGCGATTACGACTTCCTCTCGCCGATCGACCACACCAATCGCAGCCAGTCGACGAACGACGTCTACCCGACGGCGATCAAGATCGGCCTGAGCCTGGACCACCGGACGCTGCTGGAAGAGCTCGATCTCCTCCGCAAGTCGTTCCTCGCCAAGGCCGTCGAGTTCCACGACGTGCTGAAGATCGGCCGCACGCAGCTGCAGGACGCCGTTCCGATGACGCTCGGGCAGGAGTTCCACGGCTTCGCCACGACGCTCGGCTACGACCACCAGCGACTCACCGAGAACGCCTACCTCCTGTACGAGGTCAACATGGGCGCGACCGCGATCGGCACCGGCATCACGACCCATCAGGACTATGCCGCGGCGGTCGTGCGCCACCTCCGCGAGATCACGGGGCTCGACCTCGTCACGGCCGATGACCTCGTCGAGTCCACGAGCGACACCGGCTCGTTCATGTCGTTCTCGGCATCCCTCAAGCGCAACGCGATCAAGCTCTCGAAGATCTGCAACGACCTGCGTCTGCTGTCGTCGGGGCCCCAGGCGGGCTTCGGCGAGATCAACCTGCCGGCCCGTCAGGCGGGCTCGAGCATCATGCCCGGCAAGGTCAATCCCGTGATCCCCGAGGTCGTGAACCAGGTCGCGTTCGCCGTCGCGGGCGCCGACCTCACCGTCACGATGGCCGTCGAGGCCGGGCAGCTGCAGCTCAACGCCTTCGAGCCGATCATCGCGCACTCGATCTTCCAGTCGATCACGTGGATGCGTCGCGGCATGCGGACGCTGCGCATCAACTGCATCGACGGCATCACGGCCAACCGCGAGCAGCTCGGCGCGATGGTCGGGTCGAGCGTCGGCGTGATCACCGCGCTCACGCCTTTCATCGGCTACGCGGCCGCGGCCGCCCTCGCCAAGACGGCACTCCTCACCGGCCGGAACGTCGCCGACCTCGTGGTCGAGGCCGGTCTCATGTCGCGCGAAGACGTCACGAAGCAGCTGTCGCCCGCTCGCCTGTCGGGGCTCGAGGCTGTGACGGCCGCCATCCCGACCATCGACGCGGAGGCCGTCGCCGCCGACGCGGCAGCGAGGGACGAAGCGACACGGCTCTGACGGGACCTTCGCGCGGCGGGACGAACCGCTACGGTCGGAGACACATTCGTTCCGACCCAGGAGGGCCACTCATGTCCACACCGCCTCCCGACGGCGCCCAGCCGTCGTACAACCCGCCTCCCGCCTACGGCTCCGCACCGCCGCCTCCGGCGCAGTACTCGTCCGCTCCGCCGCCCGCCCCGCAGTACGCGTCGGCTCCGCCGTCGCAGCCCGGCCGCACACTCGGGATCGTCGCGTTCATCCTGTCGTTCTTCGCGCAGCTCATCGCGCTCATCCTGGGCATCGTCGCCCTCGTGCAGAGCCGCAGGGCCGGCCAGAAGAACGGATGGGCGCTCGCGGCCATCATCATCAGCGCCGTGCTGATGATCCTCGGCGTCATCGCGTTCTTCGCGATCGTCCTCCCGCTGCTGTCGTTCTCGGGCGAGGCGCTGCAGGCGTGCCAGGCCGTCGACTTCTCCGGCACCGTCGAGGTGCGCGGCATCCCCGTCGACTGCTCGACCGTCTCGCGCTGATCACTGCCGACGGCGGGCGCTCACAGAGCGCCCACCGTCGCTGTGTGCGGAGTCAGTCGACGATGCGGCAGTGCGTCGTGAGCTCGCCGATGCCGTCGATGCCGACGGTGACCGTCGACCGGTCGCGGAGGAACACCTGCGGGTCGCGCGAGTACCCCGCGCCGCCCGGGCTCCCCGTCGAGATGAGTGTGCCGGGGAGCAGCGTCGCGGACTTCGACAGGTGCGAGATGAGGGTCGCCACGGGGCGGACCATCTGGCCCGTCGTCGCGTCCTGCAGCGTGTGGCCGTCCAGCACCGTCCAGATGTGGAGGTCCTGCGGGTCGGCGATCTCATCGGCCGTGACGACGTAGGGGCCCGTCGGAGTGAACCCGTCGAACGACTTGCAGCGCGACCACTGCGCCTCGGAGTACTGGATGTCGCGGGCCGTGATGTCGTTGACGACGGTGTAGCCCCACACGTGGTCGAGCGCGTTCTCGGGTTCCACGTCCTTCGCCGGGCGCCCGATGATGACGCCGAGCTCCGCCTCGTAGTCGACCGATTCGCTGAGGCTCCGCGGCCACGTCGTCGTGGCATCGTGCCCCGCCAGCGAGTTGGGCCACAGCACGAAGACCGTCGGCGTGGAGTCGGTCTTGAGGCCGAGCTCGCTCGAGTGGGCGGCGTAGTTGAGGCCGATGGCGAGGATCACGGGCGGCGCGAGCAGCGCGGAGGCGAACGCGAGTCCGGAGATCGGATGCCACGGCCCGGCGTCGGCGGCCGAGGCATCCCGAACCTTATCCAGAAGCGGATCACCGCCCGCGATGAGTTCCTCGAGGAAGCGGGGGGCACCGGGGAAGAGCTGCTCGACCAGGAGAGCCTCGTCACCTCGGATGACCGCGAGCCGCGGCTCGGCGGCCCCGTGCGGGGTCACATGGGCGAAGCGCATCCTTCCACGCTACATGGGCCGCCGATCCGTAGGCTGATGGCATGACGCAACCCGCGCCCGGCTCCCGAGGCACAGATGGCGCACCCGGCCCGTTCCCGTCGCCTCTCGCGCAGCCGAGTCTGACGCCTCCCGCACCGATCGATGCCGCGCGGGTCACTCCCGTGCCGCTGCATGCGGCGGCGCCCGCGCGCTCGGGCCGCAGCGCCCCGATCTGGATCGGCGGCATCCTCGTCCTGCTGCTGATCGCGCTCGTCGGCTACTTCCTCACGTTCGTCGGCACGGGGGCCTCGCTCATCGGCGCGATCCTCGCGCTCATCCCGCTGACGGGCGTGCTCCTCGCGATCCGTCTCATCGACCGCTGGGAGCCCGAGCCGCGCGGTCTCGTCGTCTTCGCGCTGGCGTGGGGAGCGATCGCCGCGGTCGCGATCGCGCTCGGGGTCGACCTCGTCATCTCGATCATCTTCGGCGCCCGCGACTCGTACGCCGCGGAGGTCCTCCAGGCCGTCGTGCAGGCGCCCATCGTCGAAGAGGTCGCCAAGGGCCTCGGCGTCCTCATCGTCTACGCGGTCGGTCGCCGCGCCTTCGACGGCCCCATCGACGGCATCGTGTACGGCGCCCTCGTCGGCGCGGGCTTCGCCTTCACCGAGAACATCCAGTACTTCGCGCTCAGCTGGATCGAGGGCGGCGTGGGGGAGGCCTCGACGACGTTCTTCGTGCGCGGCATCATGTCGCCCTTCGCTCACGTCATGTTCACGAGCGTCACGGGCTTCGCCCTGGGCCTCGCGGCGCGGCGCGGCGCGACCACGGGTCAGGCGATCGGGCCGTGGCTCCTGGGTCTTTCCGGCGCGATCCTGCTCCACGCCTTCTGGAACGGGTCGGCGACCTTCACCGACTTCTTCTCGGTGTATCTCATGCTGCAGGTGCCGCTGTTCGTCCTGTTCGTGCTCGGCATCCTGGCCCTCCGGCGCGAGGAGTCCCGCCTCACCCGCACGCGTCTCGGGGAGTACGCCGCGGCAGGATGGTTCACCGTGCAGGAGGTCGACATGCTTGCGACCCCCGCCGGTCGCAAGGCGGGCCTCAACTGGGCGCGCACGCTGCAGGGCGACCGCACGCCGATCATGAAGAAGTTCATCGCCGATGCGACAGCCCTCGCGATGGCGCGCCAGCGCGCCGTGTCGGGGCGCGATCCGCAGGCCGGCGCGGACGAGCGGGAACTCCTCGCGCGGACGGCGGCGGCGCGGCAGGCGCTTCTCGCCCGCTGACCGTCGCGTCGCCTCACCGGCGTTCGGGCGCGGCGCTCGAGGCGCGCGGCCCCGCGCCACAGGGCGCTCGAAACAAAACTCAGCGCTCGGTGCCGCGGCGATGCCTGCGTGACTACCGAGCGCTGAGCTGGTCTTGAGAACAGCGTGCCAAAGGCCTCCGGAGGCGTCAAGGCCCTTGCGGCGCGTCGTGCTCACTCGATGCGGCCTTTGACCCGCTCCGCGCCGTCGGGTTGGATGGACTCATGACTGATGACCGCACCAAGCCCGACATCGACGCTCCCGCGGGCCCTGCCCCCGAGGAGCTCGTCATCCGCGACGTGATCGTGGGCGAAGGCGCCGAGGCGAAGCCCGGCGACACCGTGACCGTCCACTACGTGGGCGTCGAGTACGACTCGGGCGAGGAGTTCGACTCGTCCTGGAACCGCGGCGAGAGCATCCAGTTCCCGCTCCGCGGCCTCATCCAGGGCTGGCAGGACGGCATCCCGGGCATGAAGGTCGGCGGCCGCCGCGAGCTCGTCATCCCGCCGCACCTGGCCTACGGCCCCGCCGGCGGCCACTTCCTCGGCGGAAAGACGCTGATCTTCGTCATCGACCTCATCGCGGTCGGCTGACACCGGACGCGACGACGGGAGGGGCGGCTGCCGAGGCATCCGCCCCTTCGTCCGTCTTGAGCCGCGCGCGCGGGCGCAGCCGGTCCTGCGCGAGCAGGATGCCGAGGAAGACGACCAGCGCGCCGACGGGCTCGTTCCAGCTCAGCTCCTCGCCGAGGACGATGACCCCGAGGAGCACGCCGACGAGCGGGGTGATGTAGGTCACCGTCGATGCGCGGGTGGGGCCCCACGCCCGGACCGTGTTCTGGTTCCAGATGTAGGCGACACCGGTGCCGAGGCATCCGAGCAGCACGATGCTCGCGACGATCCACGGGTGGAGCGTGACGGGCGTCAGCACGAGCACGGGCGTCAGGAGCAGCATGATGGCGGCGGCGATGCCGATGTTGAGGAACGAGAACACGAGAGCGCTCATGCCCGTGTCGGAGACGAAACGCCGCATGTAGGCGAGGCTGAAGCCGTAGCAGGCCGTCGCGCCGAGAATCGCGAACTGTGCGACGAGGCCCTGCGAGAAGTCGAGGCCCTGCCAGGGGGCGATGATGACGACGACCCCCAGGATGCCGAGCACGATGCCGCCGATCTGCACGGTTTTGAGGCGCTCGACGCGGAACAGGAGCCCCGCCATGACGGCCGTCATGATCGGGGTCGTGGCGTTGTAGATGCTCGCCAGGCCCGACGTCACGTGCTGCTGCGCCCACGAGAAGAGCAGGAACGGCACGACGCAGAACGAGACGGCGAGCACCGTCATGTGCCCCCACACGGCGAGGCGGCGGGGGAGGCGGTCGCGCCGGACGAGCACGAAGAGCCCGAGCGCGAGAGCGCCGAGGACGAGCCGGGACCACGCGACCTGACCGGGGGAGAGGCCGCCGAGCGCCACCTTCATGAAGAGGAAGCTCGAGCCCCAGATGATCCCCGTGAGCACGAACCCGACGGCGACCGAGAGCTGCGCCCGGCGGGACGCGCGCGCCGCCGCGGCGGAATCTGTCTGGGTCACGTCGAGACTCTAGCCCCGGGGTGTGACACGGCAGTCGGATCGGGGATGCGTCGTCCGAAATCCGCCGTTCCGTGGCCGTCCGGAATCATGGTGCCGACGAATTTTGCATTCATGGGAATAGATCGGGACGCGCACTGCGTTGACACCGACAAGCTGCCGGCTCGGCGCCGGCCCCATTTCGGAGGAAGACAGATGACCGACACCACGACCACGACCACGATCGACGTTCCGGGCTACCGTGCCGGCACCTGGGTGCTCGACCCCTCGCACAGCGAGGTCGGCTTCAGCGTGCGCCACATGATGATCTCCAAGGTGCGCGGCGCCTTCGGCATCAAGAACGCGACGCTCGTCGCGCCCGAGAACCCGCTCGAGGCCACGGTCGAGGCGACCGTCGACGCGGCGTCCCTCTCCACGAAGGACGAGGGCCGCGACCAGCACCTGCGCTCGGCCGACTTCTTCGACGTCGAGAACCACCCCACGATCGAGTTCCGCTCGACGGGCGTGCGCGTCGAGGACGGCGACTTCCTCGTCGACGGCGACCTCTCGATCCGCGGCGTGACCAAGCCCGTCACGTTCGAGTTCGACTTCGGCGGCTTCGGTGCCGACCCGTGGGGCAACTACAAGGCCGGCGCGACCGCCAAGACGGTCATCAACCGCGAGGACTTCGGCCTGACGTGGAACGCCGCGCTCGAGACCGGCGGCGTGCTCGTGGGCAAGGACGTCACGATCACGCTCGACCTGCAGGGCGCCCTCCAGCAGGACTGACCCCCGCGACGGAGAGCGGATGCTGCGACCTCGGGTCGCGGCATCCGCTCTTCTGTCATCTCACGCGACCGTGTGCGGCCCGGGGTGAGCGGCTGGTAGACTCGTGAGGTTGCCGTTGGATCGGCCGCGGAGAAAGAGAGCTCGCACATCGGGTGACGGGCACCGCGCAACAAGGAGAGAGGGGATCACCTATGGCACTGGAAGCAGACGTCAAGAAGGCGATCATCGAAGAGTACGCGACGCACCCCGGTGACACCGGATCCCCCGAGGTGCAGGTCGCGATGCTGACGCAGCGCATCAAGGACCTCACCGAGCACCTCAAGGAGCACAAGCACGACCACCACTCGCGTCGTGGGCTGTTCCTGCTCGTCGGCCAGCGCCGCCGTCTCCTGGGTTACCTCCAGGACATCGACATCAACCGTTACCGCTCGCTCATCGAGCGCCTCGGTCTGCGTCGATAAGGCACCGCACCCAGCGTTCAATCGCGCAAAACATTCTTGGAAGGCCTCCCCACGGTGTGGGGAGGCCTTCGTCATTCCCGGGCGCGCGTGCGGCGGTTCCCGGAACGGGTCAGACGGATGCCGCGGCCCGCGCGGCGAGAAGGTCGGCGTGGTGGATCTCGGCCACGTCGGGGTGTGCGCGCAGGCGCGACTTCAGGGCGTTCTGCCCGTAGAGGGAGTGGATGGGGTTCGCCGGGTCGTCCGTGACGCCCCGGGCCTGCGCGGCGAGCTCGGCCGGGAGCTCGATGATCGGCAGCTGCGTGTCGAGCGCGGGGTTGAAGAAGAACGGCACCGAGATGCGGTCGTCGGGGGCCGCGGGCGAGACGACGCGGTGGTTCGTCGCGATGAGGTAGCCCTGCGTCGCGTACTCGAGCAGCTCGCCGATGTTGACGACGAAGGCGCCGGGCACGGGCGGCGCATCGACCCACTCGCCGTCGCGCTGCACCTGCAGGCCGCCCTTGCCGGGCTCGATCCACAGGAGCGTCAGCACGCCCGAGTCCTTGTGGGCGCCGACGCCCTGCTGCGGCTCCGGCTCGTGCGTGCCGGGGTAGCGCACGATCTTGATGAGCGTCGACGGCTCGCCGAAGTGGT
Source organism: Microbacterium sp. F51-2R (assembly GCF_052180235.1). Taxonomy (GTDB): domain Bacteria; phylum Actinomycetota; class Actinomycetes; order Actinomycetales; family Microbacteriaceae; genus Microbacterium. Next base: position 3,570,124 of record NZ_CP197470.1, read on the forward strand.
CGTCGAAGTACGACTCCTCCGCGCCCAGCGAGAGCGCCCAGGCGCGCAGGAGCTTGCGCGCGACGACGACGAGCCGGGCGTGCCACTCGGCCACGACCGCACGCAGCTCGGGCTGCGCGTCGGGCCAGAGGTTCGGGCCGATCAGCCGAGCGAAGTCGGGGGCGCCGGGATCGGTGACGGGCTCGCGCTCGGGGCCGATGTCGATCTGCTCGCGCCAGTCGACCTGGCCCTGCGTGCGCTCGCCGCCGATGCGCGTGTACCCCCGGAAGTGCGGGCTCCTGATGTTCTCGATCGCGAGCTTGTCGCCCTCGGGCAGGGCGAAGAAGTCGCGGGCAGCGCTGTGCAGCCGCTCCTCCAGCTCGGGCGTCACGCCGGTGCCGGTGAGGTAGAAGAAGCCGACGTCATGCGTCGCGGCGCGCAGCTCGTCGCGGAACCGGGCCGCCGCTTCGGGGCCCTGGTCCAGCAGCGACAGGTCGAGGATGGGGAGGTTCGGCTCGTTCATGCCCCCGAGGTTAGGTGGGGGCGCGGCATCCGTCGCCTTTTTGTTGCCGCCCGTTACCGCGCCCGCCCCGCCCCGCCCCGTCCCGCCCCGTCCCGCCCCGCCCCGCCCCGCCCCGCCCCGCCCCCCCGCGTGAACAGTGAGCCTCCATCTGAGCGCCGAGAGCGCGGGTGGCACCCACGGTCTCGGCGCTCAGATGGAGGCTCACGGGTTCGGCAGGGGGCGAGGTCAGCCGTTCTGGCGCGGATCGGCGTGCTTCGGGGCGGCGGGCCGGTCGCCCTCTCGGGGGCGGCGGGATCCGGTCGGGTCGGATCGCCGGCCCTCGCGTGCCGCCAGCGCCGGATCGGCGAAGAGCCAGGTGGGCCGGGGCTCGACGAGCGGGCGGAAGAGGGTGCGCACGGGCTTGGTCGCGAGTCCGAGCGCGATGAGCACCGAGGCGACGATGACGATCGGCAGCCAGATCCACGTCGGGTCGAGGCCGCGCAGCACGCCCGATTCGCGGAACGGGTACAGCACGAACGAGTGGAGCAGGTAGACGTACATCGTGTACTGGCCGAAGTGCGTCCACCAGTGCGAGCGCCGCGGCACGAGCGCGAAGAATGCGGCCGACAGGATGACGGCGATGAGCATGAGCGCGAGACGCACGCCGCCGGCCCACCAGTCGGTGCCGCCGAGCGCGGAGTAGTTCTCGTCGTAGAAGAGCCACTGATCGAGGTTCATCGCGCGCCAGTCGCCGGAGAACCGCCAGGCCGCGAACCCCGCGAGGGCGAGGATCGCGATCGCCGAGGGGAACACCCACCACGGCCGGCGGCCGAGAAGGCCCGCACGGTCGATGATGCGGTGCTCGCTGAGCCACCACCCGAGGGTGAAGAACGGCAGCAGGCCGAGCGTCCGCGAGAGCGAGAGCGTCGAGTCGATGTTGGAGAAGTACCCGGCGCCGATCGAGATCACGACGGTCCACAGCAGCGGCCACCGCAGCAGCGCGAGGTAGGGCAGCACGAGGCGGAAGATGCCCAGGGCCAGCAGGAACCACAGCGTCCACGAGGGCTTGGTGAGGTTCGGACTGGCGCTGCCCTCGACGATCCACTTCGTCAGGGTCCACAGCGCCTCGAAGATCACGTAGGGCAGCAGGATGTCGGTGATGACACGGGCCATCTGGCGCTTGGTGGGCGCGCCCGACTTGGAGAAGTACCCCGAGATGATCGCGAACGCCGGCATGTGGAAGGCGTAGATGAGCAGGTACAGGCTCAGCGCGATGTCGGAGTCGTACGTCAGCCGCTGCGTCGCATGCCCGAGCACCACCAGCACGATGCACGCGAAGCGCGCGTTGTCCCAGAAGGGCACGCGTCGCCGTGCTCGCGGCACTCCGACGGTCCCCGTCGCAGGCGGGACGGGGGAGGAGGATGCCGCGGCAGCGGCCGGAGCGCTGGAATCGGTCATGGCAGGCGAACGTCACCCTATCCTGGGGATCGCGACGGCGTGGGTGCGACGCGTCGCAGGGCTCCATGCGGGGAGGCGTCATGTCCGACGAGGTCCACGACGACGGCGTGCGCGCGCGGTAGTCTCGGCGGCGCCATGACGACGATCGACGACGCACTGGAGCGGGACCGGGCGATCCCCGACCTCGACTGGCGCGCCTTCCCCGAGCGCACGGTGCATGACGTGTTCGCGGCGCCGAGCGGCGGCCTGGCGCGCGTCTCGCTCGGCGAGCCCCGTCGTGGGCGCGTCGTGCTCCTTCCCGGCGTGACCGGCTCGAAGGAGGACTTCACGCTCATGCTGCCGCTCCTGGCGGAGGCCGGGTATCGCGTGGAGTCCTACGACCTCGCCGGGCAGTACGAGTCGGCCGGCGCCGGCCCCGAGAACCTCTCCCCGCCGCGCGAGCGCTACGACTACGACCTCTTCATCGCCGACCTCTACGCCGTCCTGGAGGCCGGCCCCACGCCCGCGCATGTGCTCGGCTACTCCTTCGCCGGGCTCGTCGCCCAGCTCGCGCTCGCCGAGCGCCCCGAGCTCGTCGCGAGCCTCACCCTGCTCTCGACGCCGCCGGCGACGGGCCAGGTCTTCCGCGGGATCAAGCGCATCGGCCGGTTCAGCGGGGTCACCTCGCCGCAGCAGGGTGCGGCGCTGCTGCTGTGGGGCATCCGCAACAACCTCAACCGGGTGCCGCCGCGGCGGCTCGCCTTCGTGCGCGACCGGTTCGAACTGACCCGTCGGTCCAGTGTCGACGACATCGTGCACCTCATGATGACGACGCCCGACTTCACGCAGTCCGTGCGCGACGCGCCGATCCCCAAGCTCGTCGCGGTGGGCGCGCGCGACCTCTGGCCGATCGAGCAGCATTCGGCCTACGCGCGGCACATCGGCGCGCGGCTCGCTGTGTACGCCACGGGACACAGCCCCTGCGAGACCGCGCCGCACCAGCTCGTGCGCGACATGCTGCGGCTCTTCGAGCCGCACTAGGCGTGTCCAGCCGGCGCGCAGATGCCGGGAATAACCTGGCGCGACATGCGTTGCACGAGATACATTCATTTGCATACAACGGATGCCGAGGCATCCGGGAAGCGGGAAAGATCGTGAGCGAGACCACAACGTGGCCCGGCATGCAGTTCGGCATCTTCACGGTGAGCGACATCACCGCCGACCCCACGACGGGGACGACCCCGAGTGAGGCGGAGAAGATCCGCAACACCGTCGCCATCGCCAAGCACGCCGAGGACGTCGGTCTCGACGTCTTCGCGCTCGGCGAGCACCACAATCCGCCGTTCTGGTCGTCATCGCCCACGACGACCCTCGCCTACATCGCGGCCCAGACCGAGCGGCTGGTGCTGTCGACGGCGACGACCCTCATCACGACGAACGACCCGGTGAAGATCGCCGAGGACTTCGCGATGCTGCAGCACGTCTCGGGCGGCCGCACCGACCTCATGCTGGGCCGCGGCAACACCGGGCCCGTCTACCCGTGGTTCGGCAAGGACATCCGCCAGGGGCTCCCGCTCGCGATCGAGAACTACAACCTCCTCCACCGCCTGTGGCACGAGGACGTCGTCGACTGGGAGGGCAAGTTCCGCACCCCCCTTCAGGGCTTCACCTCGACCCCGCGACCGCTGGACGGCGTCGCGCCGTTCGTGTGGCACGGGTCGATCCGCACGCCCGAGATCGCCGAGCAGGCCGCGTACTACGGCGACGGCTTCTTCGCGAACAACATCTTCTGGCCCAAGGAGCACTACCAGCGCCTGGTGACCCTGTACCGGCAGCGCTACGCCCACTACGGCCACGGCACGCCCGAGCAGGCGATCGTGGGCCTCGGCGGCCAGGTGTTCATGCGCACCAACTCGCAGGACGCCGTCTCGGAGTTCCGCCCGTACTTCGACAACGCGCCGGTGTACGGCCACGGCCCGAGCCTCGAGGACTTCAGCGAGATGACGCCCCTCACGGTCGGCTCGCCGCAGCAGGTCATCGACCGGTACGCCGGCATGCGCGAGCACTTCGGCGACTACCAGCGTCAGCTGTTCCTCATCGACCACGCCGGCCTCCCGCTCAAGACGGTGCTGGAGCAGCTCGACATCCTCGGCGGCGAGGTCGTGCCGGTGCTCCGCAAGGAGCTCGCGCAGAACCGGCCCGCAGAGGTTCCGGATGCCCCGACCCACGCGAATCTCGTCGAGAAGGCCTACGGCGGCCAGGCGCCGCGCGAAGCCCGTCCGAACGCGAACCGCGGCGACAACCTGACGGTCGGCTCGCCCTACCAGGACACCCCGGCCCCCGCGGGAGCGGCGTTCGGCCTCGGCCGGAAGGAGGCGTGAGATGACCACCGCACGCCGTATCGCCGTCGTCTCGGCGGGTCTGTCGAACCCCTCGTCGACGCGCATGCTCGCCGACCGGCTCGCCGCGTCGACGGTCGCCGCCCTCGGGCAGACGACGGGCGCCGACGGGCAGCCGATCCCGGTCGAGGTGGATGTCTTCGAGCTGCGCGACTACGCGCACGACATCACGAACAACCTGCTGACGGGGTTCGCCCCGCCCGCCCTTGAGTCGATGATCAACGCCGTCGTCTCGGCGGACGCGCTCATCGCGGTGACGCCGATCTTCTCGACGAGCTACTCGGGGCTCTTCAAGTCGTTCATCGACGTGCTCGAGCCCGACGCCCTCACGGGCAAGCCCGTCCTGATCGGGGCGAACGCCGGTACGGCGCGCCACTCGCTCGCGATCGACTACGCCATCCGGCCGCTCTTCACCTATCTGCACGCGGAGCCCGTCTCGACGGGCGTCTTCGCCGCTTCCAGCGATTGGGGCGGTTCGGGCGATCAGGTCGCGCCGCTCGGCGAGCGCATCGAGCGTGGGGCCCGCGAACTGGCCGAGGCGGTCGCGCGACGCGCGCCCGAGGCATCCGTCGATCCCTTCGACCCCTCGAACTACCTCGGTGAAGGCCGCTCGTTCGGACACCTCCTCGGTGGTCTGGCCGGCGAGTAGGCCTCAGCCGAGCTCGATCTCGGACGGCGCGCTCAGCGGCACCCAGGCCGCGGGGCGCGCCGTCTCGTCGCGCGCGAAGACGTCGGCATCCACGAGCGGGCCGAGGTCGACGCCCGCGAGCTGCTCGATGTCGCCGATCGGCACCTGGAAGGTGCGGAACCGCCCGAGCGGCGCGACGGCGGTCGCCGTGCCCGCGTCGATGAGTTCGGACTGGTCGAGGACGAACCCCGCCGCGGCGAGCGTCGGCGCATCGGGTGCCCGCGTCGACGACCAGGCCGCGACCTTCCAGAAGCGACGGGGGATCAGGATGCCGCGGTACGGCGGGTCGTCGTCGGCCAGAACGGGCGCGGTGAAGACCGAGATCCGCTGGTCGGTCGTGTCGGCGTATTCGAGCACGTGATCCTCCAGGCCGAGCCACAGCTCTTTCGACTGGTTGAAGAGCGAGGCCTGGGGCGCCGCGTTCGTGTAGAAGAACGTCGCCGCGGTGGCCTCGCGCGCGTCGGCGGCGGAGCCCCAGCCCGGGTCGCGGCGCCGCACGAGGTGGCCCCGGTCGAGATCGTTGTCGGCGTACACCGCGGGTCCTGCCTGTTCGGCCGGCGGCACGCGGTCGTCGAGGCGCCATTCGCCGCGCCGCGCGAGGTCGAGGAGGGCCGCGCCATCGATGTTGACCGCGGTCGCGACGGCGAACCGGCGCGACGGCTCGAGCAGCACGGTGAAGCGCGGGTAGGGCAGTTCGCGCACCCGTGCGTCGTCGAGGGGGACGGGCAGAGGAACCCGGATGCCGAGGAACCCCGTGTCGTATCCCGTCCAGTCGTCGCTCGGCTCCGCCATGCCCCCATCCTGCCGCTCCCGTGCCGCCCGGGCCCGGTTCCCGAGCGAGCGGAGCGAGACGAGGGGCCGGCGCTGATCCTGCGGGGGCCCCCGGACCCGGTTCCCGAGCGAGCGCAGCGAGACGAGGGCCGGCGCTGATCCTGCCGGCGTCCAGGCCGTCCCGGTTCCCGAGCGAGCCCGGGCGCGGCACGGCGACCGCGCCCGCGCCGGCACCGACGCGATAGGTCAGCTGCGCCAGCGGTATTCGGTCTGCGGGCGACCCGGCGTCCCGTAGCGCGGAGAGCGCACGACACGCCCCGCCTCCACGAGATGCTCGAGATACCGGCGTGCGGCGACGCGCGACATGCCGAGCGCTTCGCCCGTCTCGCTGGCCGTGAGCGCTCCCCGCTCCCGGATGGCGGTGCTCACCCGTTCCAGGCTCTCGACGGACAGGCCCTTCGGCAGCTCGGGGGTCCCGGGGTGCCGCATGGCCCCGAGCATCGCGTCGATCTCGGCCTGCGTGGCCGGGCCCGAGGCATCCTGCGCCCGCCGGCGGAACTCCCGGTACTGCTCGAGCCGCTCCCGGAAGACCGCGTACGTGAACGGCTTGACGAGGTACTGCGCGACGCCGAGGGATGCCGTCTGCCGCACGACGTCGGCGTCCCTCACCCCCGTCACGGCGATGACGTCGACGTCGTCGCCGTGCGCGCGCACGTGCCGGAGCACATCGAGCCCCGTCCCGTCCGGCATCGTCATGTCGAGGAGCACGAGGTCGACGCCGCCGGCCGGAGGCGACTCGAGGAGGGCCGTCACGGCGGCTCGCGCACCCGTGCACTCCGCGACGACCTCGAACCCGTCGAGGCGCGCGAGGTACGAGCGATGCAGCTCGAGGGTCAAGGGGTCGTCGTCGACGAGGAGGACCGAGATCACGGACGACTCCGCGGCAGCACGATGTGCAAGGCGGTGGGGGATGCCTCGACCTCGATGCTCCCGCCGGCTTCCTCCACGATCGACTTGACCAGGGCGAGCCCGACGCCGCGGCCCTCGGCGCCGGCGGGCTTGGTCGAGAAGCCGTGCTCCCACACACGGTCGGAGAGCTCCGGGGGGATGCCCGTCCCGCTGTCCGAGACGACGATCGACACCGCGCCGCCCGCGGCGGGCGAGAGCTCGAAGCGCACCCACCGCGGCTCGGGGCCGGCTGCTGCCGCGTCGAGGGCGTTGTCGATGAGGTTGCCCACGACCGAGACGGCGTCCACGGGGGCGAGGGTGCTTCGCGGAGCGGCGGGATCGATGTCGATACGCCAGTCGATTCCCCGTTCCCGCGCCTGGGACGCCTTGCCCAGAAGCAGCGCGCCGACGGTGGGGTCGCCGTCCCGCGGCGCCGTCACCTGGTCCACGAGGGTCTGACTCTGCCGAGACGTCTCGGTGAGGATCTCGATCGCCTCGTCGGTGCGTCCGAGCTCGAGCAGGGCGACGGCGGTGTGCATGCGGTTGCCGTGCTCGTGGGTCTGAGCGCGGAGCGCTTCGCCGAGGGTGCGCACCGATTCGTATGACGAGACGGCGTCGCGGACGCTCCCGGCGGGGAGGTCTCCCGTCACGCGCTTGGTGACGCGCCCGGCCGCCCACGCCCCCACGAACCCCGCTGCCACGACGGCCAGCGCGATGAGGAGGGCGAACGGCAGCCTCTGGAAGATCGCGGACGACAGCGACTGCACCGTCACGCCCACGGAGGCCCAGCCGACGAGCCGGCCGTCGACCTCGACCGGGGCGATCGTGCGCACCGAGGGGCCGAGCGTGCCGGTGAACTCCTCCGTCAGCGGCTGCGGGGTCGCCGGGATCGTGCCGAGATAGTGCCGGCCGATCTCGGCGCGGTCGCGGTGCGTCACGCGGATCCCGTCCGGCGTCATGATCGTGATGAAGTCGACTCCCGTCCCGGCCATGACCCGCTCGGCGTACGGCTGCAGCTGCGCAGACGCGTCGTCGTCGCCGAGGGCCCGGCCGACGGCATCCGTCGCGGCGATCGTCTCGGCCAGTGCGCGGGTGACGCCCTCGGCCTCCGCCCGTACGGCGCGCTGCGCCTGAAACACGAGCACCAGCGCCACGAGGGCGCCCACCACGACGACGGCGGCGACGAGCACGACGAAGACGCGCGAAGCCGCGCTCGTCCCTCGCCGACCCGTCATCGCGTCGCTCCTCTCGAGCCCGTGTGACCATCCGACCACAGGATCGCGCTCCGCGGACCTCGCTCGCCGCGACCAATACGACCACAACTCGGCGCCGGAGCGGGCGGCGCGCACTCTGGCATGACCGCCATGGTGGCGGCATCCGATGACGGAGTTCCCCCAAGGAGGCGACGATGGCTCTTTCGACTCGAACGACATCCTTCACACTGCCCGGCTACAACTGGCGGCGCGGCAAGCGAGCATGGGACAAGCACACGTGGCTGTACCTCGCGGTCATCGCCGCGGTGGTACTCGGCGCGACCGTCGGACTGATCTGGCCCGAAGTCGGCGTCTCGCTCAAGCCCCTCGGCACGGCGTTCGTGGCCCTCATCAAGATGATGATCGCGCCGATCATCTTCTGCACGATCGTGGTCGGGGTGGGCTCGATCGCGAAGGCTGCGACCGTCGGCAAGATCGGCGGTCTCGCGCTGCTGTACTTCATGGTCATGTCGACCTTCGCGCTTGCGATCGGCCTCGTCGTCGGCAACATCCTCCACCCGGGCGAAGGCCTCAACATGGCGAACGCGACCTACGAGGCGACGGCCGAGGCGAAGACGACGGAGGAGTTCCTCCTCGGCATCATCCCGCTGACGTTCTTCTCCGCCTTCACGGGCGAGAGCGTGCTGCAGGTGCTCTTCATCGCGCTCCTCGTCGGCTTCGCGCTGCAGGGCATGGGCGAGAAGGGCCGGCCCATCATGAACGCCGTCAAGCACCTGCAGGCGCTCGTGTTCCGCATCCTCGGCATGATCCTCTGGCTCGCGCCGATCGGCGCCTTCGGAGCGATCGCGGCGGTCGTGGGCGCGACCGGGGTGGCGGCGATCTGGAGCCTCGGCCTGCTGATGTTCGCGTTCTACGTGACGTGCTTCGTGTTCATCGTGGGGATCCTCGGCACGCTGCTGTTCGCCGTGACGCGGATCAGCATCTTCTCGCTCATCAAGTACCTCGCCCGCGAGTACCTCCTGATCGTCGGCACCTCCTCGTCGGAGTCGGCACTGCCCCGCCTCATCGCCAAGATGGAGCACCTCGGGGTCTCGAAGCCCGTCGTGGGCATCACGGTCCCGACGGGTTACTCCTTCAACCTCGACGGCACCGCGATCTACCTCACGATGGCCTCGCTGTTCATCGCGTCGGGCATGGGGGCGCCGATGTCGATCCCCGAGCAGATCGGCCTGCTCGTGTTCATGATCATCGCCTCCAAGGGGGCCGCGGGCGTCACCGGCGCGGGGCTCGCGACCCTCGCAGGCGGGCTGCAGGCCTACCGCCCCGACCTCGTCAACGGCGTCGGCGTCATCGTCGGCATCGACCGGTTCATGTCGGAGGGCCGTGCCGTCACGAACTTCACCGGGAACGCCGTCGCGACCGTCCTCATCGGCACGTGGACGAAGGAGTTCGACGCGGGCCGGGCCCGCCGGGTGCTCAGCGGCGAGCTGCCGTTCGACGAGACGACGATGGTCGGAGACCACGACGGCATGTCGACGGCCGCCGATGCGGTCGGCACGCAGGGCCTGGAAGAGGCGGCGATCGCCGAGGCCGCGGCCAAGGAGGAGCGCGCGCGAGCGCGCGAGGCATCCGTCACCCGCTGACAGGCATGACGACACGGGGCCGACCGCGCGAGCGGCGGCCCCGTGCTCTGTCGTCAGGGCTCGATCTGGCCCGACTCGATCGCCGCTTCGCGCTCTTCGGCGGTCAGCTCGTCGACGTCGTCCTCGATCGACTCGAGGGGGTCGATCGTCGGCGGAGGCGGCTCGGTCTCGGCGTCGTCGTCGAGCCGCACCTCGCGGTCGTCGTCGGGGATGGGTTCGCGGAAGTCGCTCATGCCACGCCGGTCCCGCCGATGGCGTCGGACGCGGAGTGCCCGATGCTGACGAACGTGGGGTCGAAGACCATGGGTTCTCCTCTCAGCAGCTCCCGGAGCGCCCGGGGGTCACCCGCTCTTGCGGCGGAACTCCCGCTTGGTCACGGCGCCGTGCGTGCCGTGGACGGGCGAATCGCCGTCGAGGTGCGCCTCGCCCGAGCGATGCTGGGAGTTCTTCTTGTCGAGAGCTTCCTTGAATTTGCGCTTCATCTCGTCGGATGCCGCGGTCGCCGGCTTGTCGTCGGTGCTCATGCCCCCACCCTAGGCGCGGGGTGACCGGGCCGCCAGGGATGGGGCGGGGAAGGGCCCGGCTGATAGGATCGATGAGGTTGCCTTGCGGCATCCGATCAATTACATATCTGAGCTCATGGAGCAGGCCCGGCAGGAAGCTGGTCCCCTGTGGTGGATTCCCCGTCGTCGACGACGCCGGGTGGTCTTCGACTGGTGGCCAGCGCAGGCGGACCTCGCGATGTCGTCGCGCCCATATCTGCCTGTTCCTGCTCCTTCATGAAGCGCTCACGCGTCACACGGACGCGCGAGCATGAAACGGCCCTCCCCGGACAGGGGAGAGGTCCGAAGAAGGAAAGGGAGACCTCTTGGAAGGTCCTGAAATCACCGCCGCCGAAGCCGTCCTCGACAACGGCCGCTTCGGCACCCGCACGATCCGCTTCGAGACCGGACGCCTCGCGCAGCAGGCGCAGGGCGCCGTCGCCGCCTACCTCGACGAGGAGACGATGCTCCTCTCGGCGACGAGCGCGAGCAAGCAGCCCCGCGAGGGCTTCGACTTCTTCCCGCTGACGGTCGACGTCGAGGAGCGCTCGTACGCCGCCGGCAAGATCCCCGGCTCGTTCTTCCGCCGCGAAGGACGTCCCTCGACCGAGGCCATCCTGGTCTGCCGCCTCATCGACCGCCCGCTGCGCCCCTCGTTCGTCGAGGGCCTGCGCAACGAGGTGCAGATCGTCGTCACCGTGCTCTCGATCACGCCGGGCGAGTTCTACGACGCCCTCGCGATCAACGCCGCGTCGGCGTCGACCCAGATCTCGGGCCTGCCGTTCTCGGGCCCGATCGCCGGTGTGCGCCTCGCGCTCGTGCCGGGCCACGGCGAGCACGCCGACCAGTGGGTCGCGTTCCCGAACGCCAAGGTGCTCGAGGAGGCCGTCTTCGACCTCATCGTCGCCGGCCGCGTGCTCGACGACGGCGACGTCGCGATCATGATGGTCGAGGCCGAGGCCACCGAGCACAGCTGGAACCTCATCAAGGCCGGCGCCACCAAGCCGAGCGAAGAGGTCGTCGCGCAGGGTCTCGAGGCCGCCAAGCCCTTCATCAAGCAGCTCGTGGAGGCGCAGGCCACCCTCGCCGCGACGGCGTCGAAGGAGCCGGGCGTCTACCCCGTCTTCCTGCCCTACAGCCAGCAGACCTACGACTTCGTCGCGGGCCGTGCCTACGACGAGCTCGTCGGGGTCTACCAGATCGCCGACAAGCAGGAGCGCCAGAACGCCGACGACGCGATCAAGGACCGCGTCAAGGGCGAGCTCGTCGCCGCCGTCGAGGCGGGCGAGCTCCCGGCCGTGGCGACCATCGAGTTCTCGGCGGCCTACAAGTCGGTCACGAAGAAGATCGTCCGCGGTCGGATCCTCTCCGACGGCGTGCGCATCGACGGCCGTGGCCTTGCCGACATCCGTCCGCTCGACGCCGAGGTGCAGGTCATCCCGCGCGTCCACGGCTCGGCGATCTTCCAGCGCGGCGAGACGCAGATCCTCGGTGTGACGACGCTCAACATGCTCAAGATGGAGCAGCAGATCGACTCGCTGTCGCCCGTCACGCACAAGCGCTACCTGCACCACTACAACTTCCCGCCCTACTCGACCGGTGAGACCGGCCGTGTCGGCAGCCCCAAGCGTCGCGAGATCGGGCACGGCTTCCTCGCCGAGCGCGCCCTCGTGCCGGTGCTGCCGGGCCGCGAGGAGTTCCCGTACGCGATCCGTCAGGTCTCCGAGGCGCTGAGCTCCAACGGCTCGACGTCGATGGGCTCGGTCTGCGCCTCGACCCTTTCGCTCCTCAACGCCGGTGTGCCGCTGCGCGCGCCGGTCGCGGGCATCGCGATGGGTCTCGTGTCCGACCAGGTCGACGGCCAGACGCGCTACGCCGCGCTGACCGACATCCTCGGCGCTGAAGACGCGCTCGGCGACATGGACTTCAAGGTCGCCGGCACGTCGGAGTTCGTCACGGCGATCCAGCTCGACACGAAGCTCGACGGCATCCCGTCGTCGGTGCTCTCCGCCGCGCTGCAGCAGGCCCACGACGCCCGCATCACGATCCTCGGCGTGCTCAACGCCGCGATCGACGGTCCGGACGAGATGGCCCCGACGGCTCCGCGCGTCATCAGCGTGCAGATCCCGGTCGACAAGATCGGCGAGCTCATCGGGCCCAAGGGCAAGACGATCAACGCGATCCAGGACGAGACCGGCGCCGACATCTCCATCGAGGAGGACGGCACCGTCTACATCGGCGCCGTCGACGGCCCGTCGGCCGAAGCCGCCCGCGCCCAGGTCAACGCGATCGCCAACCCGACCAACCCCGAGATCGGCGAGCAGTTCCTCGGAACCGTCGTCAAGATCGCCACGTTCGGTGCGTTCGTCTCGCTCCTGCCCGGCAAGGACGGCCTCCTGCACATCAGCGAGGTCCGCAAGCTCGCCGGCGGCAAGCGCGTCGAGAACGTCGAGGACGTGCTCTCGGTCGGCAAGAAGATCCTCGTGCGCATCACGAAGATCGACGACCGCGGCAAGCTCTCGCTCGAGCCCGTGCTCGAGGAGCCCGCCGACCAGGAAGGCCGCGCGGCCGCCAGCGAGGGCCCCGAGGCTCCCGCCGAAGGCTGATCGCGTGGAGGGTGACGGATGCCGTCGCCCGCCGACTGTCCGGATGCCCGTCCCTTCTCCGGAAGGGGCGGGCATTCGCCGTCAGGATGCCGCTGTGCGCGTCGGGGAGCATGGGAGCGTTCCCGGCGGCTTCGTGATGAAAGCGTTATGCAATGTTCGCCGACAAGACGCCTGATTGACCGGTTCTGTCCGCTGCCTGGAATACCCTCGAACTACCGTGCCGGGGGGTGCGGAAGAAGCGATCACGAAGGTCTCCTCTGGAATCCTCGTGAGGGGGTGGCACATGTCTCTCTTCGGCGTTGACTCGACCGTCTCCTCGGCGAGCCTCGGAGCGAGCGCTCCCGCGGTCCCGGCGACCCACCCGTCTGCGCCGATCCCCGTTCAGGGCGCTCCGCTGGGCAAGAGCGTGCGAGTGCCGCTCGGCGAGTCGGGCTTCGATGTCTTCCCCCTCATCCTGGGCGGTGCCGAGTTCGGCTGGAACGTCGACCTCGAGTCGAGCCACGACATCCTCGACGCCTACCTCGAGCTAGGCGGCAACGCGGTGCACACCGCCGACAGCTTCGCCGGCGGCCGCAGCGAGCACATCATCGGCCAGTGGCTCTCTTCGCGCGGCCTTCGCGACGAGGTCGTGCTCGCCGTCCGCATCGGCGGCCACCCCGACAACCCGGGACTCGGGCCCGTCAACCTCGTGCGCGCGGTCGAGGCATCCCTCACGCGGCTCGGCACCGACCGCATCGACGTGCTCTACCTCGACGCCGTCGCCGACAGCACGACCGCGCTCGAAGACACGCTCGCGACGGCCGAATGGCTCATCGAGGCGGGCAAGGCCCGCGCACTCGGCGCCGTCGGCTATACGGCCGCACAGCTCGTCGAGGCGCGCATCTTCGCCTCCGCCGGCTACCCGCGCATCACGGTGCTCGATGTGCCCTTCAACGTCCTGCGGCGCCACGAGTTCGACTCCGACCTGCGACTGGTCGCGGGGGCGCAGGGCATGGCGGTCACCCCGTCGCACGCTCTCGAGCACGGCTTCCTCTCGGGCCGCCACCGCACCCGCATCCGCGGGAGCCTCTCGGTGCGGGGCGCGCAGCTGGCCGCGAGCCTCAACCGTCGCGGCACGCGCACGCTCCGGGCCCTCGACGCCGTCGGCGCCGAGCTCGGCGTCCCCGACGCCGCGGTCGCCGTCGCATGGCTCCTCGCGCAGAAGATCGTGACGGCGCCGATCGTCAACGCGTATGCGCCGGCGCACGTGGAAGAGCTCGTGCAGGGCGTCGGCGTCCGCCTCAGCCGCTCGCAGCTCGCCGACATCGCCCGCGCCTCGGAGTGAGCGCGCGCGGGTCCTCCGCACGGCTGACATAGGGTGGAAGAGCGCCTCCGCGCGCACGCCGACCCCCGACGAAGTGAGCTGCCGTTGACGCACTATCTGTACCTCGTGCGGCATGGAGAGCATCAGGATGCCGAGCACGGCCTCGTCGACGGCCCGCTGTCTCCGCGGGGCCGGCGACAGGCGGCGCTGATCGCCGACCGGCTCTCTGGCGTTCCGCTCGACGCCGTCTGGCACTCGCCGCTCGAGCGCGCCGCGCAGACCGCGCGGGCCGTCGCCGACCGGCTCCCCTCGGTCGCGCCCGAGCCGACGGCGCTCCTCTTCGACTGCGTCCCGACGGGCATGACCCCCGAGACCCCGGCGGTGTTCGAGCCCTTCTTCGGCGCGGTCACCGAGGCCGAGGTCGAGGCCGGCCGCGCGCAGATGTCGGATGCCGTGGGCGAGTTCCTCGCCCGCAAGACCGGTGACGTGCACGAGCTCCTCATCACGCACAACTTCGTCATCGCCTGGTTCGTGCGCGAAGTGCTCGGCGCCCCGGATTGGCGGTGGATGACGCTCAACCAGGCGCACTGCGGCCTCACGGTGCTGGCGCAGAAGCAGGGCAGGCCCTGGACGCTCGTGTCGCACAACGACCTCGCGCACCTGCCCGTCGAGCTGCGCACGGGCCTTCCCGAGCAGTATCCGGTCTGACGCGGAGCGCCTCGCGAGGATGTTCTGGAAGACCTACGGAGCCGTCATCGGGTGGATGTTCGGCGTCGGGGTCGTCGCCGGGGCGCTGTTCCTCCTCGTCGTCTTCGGCTGGTTCGTCCCGCCCGACCGCGGCGAGGAGTCCGTCCTGCTGGTCATGCCCTTCTACGGCGGGTTCTTCGGCGCGCTCGCGGCGTCGGCGGCGAGCCTGGCCTACGGGCTCGCCCTCGCGCTCTGGACACAGCGACCGCACTCCGTGGCCTCCCGGGCGTGGGTCGGTGCGCTGTCGGCCGCGGCGGGAGCGTTCGCGTTCTGGGTGGTGTTCGGGTATGCGCTGAGCGCGCTGTACGGCCTGCAGGTGTGGGCCGTGATCGGCGCGGCATCCGGGCTGCTCGCGATGCTGACCGCGGGGCCGCTCACGGCGCGCGCGGCGCGTCGCGCGCAGAACCGGGCGGATGAGCCCGAACGGGCTGTCTCGTCAGAGGAGCTCGCCTAGCGAGCTTCCCGACGTACGCGACCGCGAGCGGGCCGAGCACGACCGGCATCGACAGCGGCGTGCGCAGGACGTCGCTGGTCCTTCGCGTCAGGTCCGCTTGATCCATTCATGGATTGCGCGGAGCGTGCGGTGCGCGCCGGCATCGGACGGCTCGTCGATGTGGCCGTGGTCGGAGTCCACCTCGATTCTCAGCAAGGCCGGAACCCCCGCCGATGTGAGGGTGTCATGGAAGGCCTGTGCGGACGGGACGAAGGCGTCTCTCTCGCACGCGACGAGGAGGGTCGGGGGGTATCCGACTCCGTCTCCGAGTCCCGCGAAGACCTGCGGGTCGCGCATCGCCTCTTCGGTGCCGGCATAGTTCAACGACAGTCCCCGCAGGTGGGGCGCGGACGGCGCGGTGGTGTCGGGGTCCGTGCTGTCCGGGTGCAACGCGGGGTAGACGAGGACCATCCCCGTCGGAACGCGTGCTCCGGCGTCGATCAATCGGCGAACCGCGCTCGCCGCGAGTGTCGCCCCGGCGCTGGCGCCTCCGAGGAGGAGCGCGTCACTGTCCAGGCCGAGCCATTCCGCAGAGTGAGTGGCGGCCTCCTCCCACCACCGCAGCACATCGTCCGAAGGCATCGGGTAGTGGACGTCGTCGATGCACTTGGCGTAATCGATCGACAGCACGGGTGTCCCCCTTGCAGCGAGTTCGAGCGCTACCCAATTCGCCTCCGGCATATCCAGATGGCCGCCGAGGAACGCGCCGCCGTGCGCCCAGACGAGGCCGCGACCGGTTGGAGCGCTCGTGGGATCCCGGTAGGCGCGTCCGGGAAGCGGGCCCAGCGAACCCTCGACTGTGATGTCGGTGGTCTGCACGTCGGCGAGCCGCGGGAAGCGGCGCCGCAGGGCGACGGTGTCCACGTCGGTCCGTGGATCGACGGGTTCGCCGTTCCTCGCGATCCACCTGGTCATCTCGGGAACGGACATCCGCCGGAACTCCTCGGACGTCATCGGAGTGTCGGTTCGCCCGGGCTCGGTCATGGTTCGCTGGTCCGTCACTGCTCGTCCCACACGGTGTCGAGTTCCTTGAGCAGTCCATCGACGGTCTGCTGGCCGGTCAGGAGCGCTTGCACACCGGAGCCCAGGGTGAGGAAGACGTTCTGGTTGGTCCAGACCGTCACGGGGAACGGGACGAAATGCCGGCCGTCGATGAGGTCCTCGACGGGGGCGTAGGTGGAGTCGGCGAGGTCGACGCCCTCGATGCCGGTGATGGGGATCGATCCCGCCGATTGCGCGTAGGCTTCAGCGTTTTCCGGCTCGGCGAACCAATCCAGGAATGCTCGAGCGCCGGCCTGGTGAGTCGAGGTCTTGCTGATGGCGAGGGCGTAGTCGGAGCTGGCGAAGATGAAGGGCGTGCCATCGTCCGGTGCGGGAAAGGATTGCACGACGATCTTCTGGTCGCCCATCCCGGCCGCGAGCTCGGTTGCAGCGCCGCCCGGGATGAATGCCCCCAGCGCGGTGCCCTGCCCCAGTCCGCTCACGATCGCGTCGAACCCGCTTCCTTCTGCGCCGGGCTGGAAGCATCCCGCAGCCTGCATGTCCAGGATCAGCTGGAAGGTGTCGCGCCACCCCGGAGTGCCGGCGAAGCTGACGTCGCCGGCCGCCCGCTGAGCGTCCCATTCAGGGTTGTCCGCATACACGCGCGACGCGGCCATGCTGATCGCGGCCAGCCCCGTGTTGATGGGGATCGATCCCGCCAGGGCGAACAATGCGACGTCATCCGCGGAGAGCGACGCGCAGGTGTCGAGGAGCTCGGACGTGTCCTGCGGGTAGTCGACGCCGGCCGAGGAGTTGAAGATCGTGCCTGTGATGCTGATGTCGGTCGGTACGCCCCAGGTCATGTCTCCGGTGACGAAGAGGGGAGCCGTTGCGTCAGGGACGAGGTCTTGGCTGCTGCCGATCACAGGGGCGAGCAAGCCCGCGTCGGCGAGCGACAGGAGCGCGATCGGTGACCCCGAACCCGGAACCGCCATGATCAGGTCGGACGCGTTGCCGGACTGCAGCTGCGTGTTGAGGACGGTGTCGTAGCTCTCCGAGGGAACCGGGTTGAGCGTCACCTTCACGCCGGGGTGCGCCTCCATGTACCTCTTCGCCAGCGCTTCGTACGGGCTGTTCTCCGTGGATGGGTACGAGAAGGAGAAGTCCAGCGACTCCGCAGCGGGCTCTGGGCTGGAGCATCCGGAGACGAGGACGAGCGTTGCGCAGACACCTGCCACCGAGAGCAGGCGAGCGGAAGGAGCGGGGAGAGGCATGGGGGAGTCCTTTGACGTCAGTGTCGAAGCACCGCGGATGCGGCGACTGAGGGTTCCGCGAGCGTAACATAATCCGAATCCGAACATGGATTCGGATTAGAGAATGATCGAGGGGGAGGGCGACGACCTGGGCTACTCGTCCTCGTCGGCGATGAGCAGAAGATGGGCGGTGCGGGTGAGTTGCTTGATCAGCCGCTCGGTGGCCTCCGCGCTCTTGGGCTGGGGATCGGACTCCAGGTGATGCATGGTGCATGCATCGATCACCTCGTAGATCCACTCCATCGTCGCGTCTGATATCGCGCGGAAGGGTGCGTCCTCCGCCCCGCGGAGCCCTGCCGCGACCAGATCGCGTACCGCCCGCCACGATGCCGGCCCGGCCTCGGAGAGCCCGCCCATTTCCTGCGCAGCGGCCACGAGCGCACGGATGGACTGCGAGCTGACCTCCATCTCGCTGACGAAAGCGCGGATGACGCCGCTGACCGAGTTCTCGCCGCCCGCCCGCAACTCCTCAAGATGCTCCGCCATGCTGCGCACGATGCGCGCGAGCTCTTCCTCCTGCACGACGCGGAGGAGGTTCGCCCGATTGCCCACCCGTCCGTAGATGGTGCCGACAGACACCTTCGCGCGGTCGCTGACCTCTGCGATCGTGATCCCCGTGGGCCCCTTCTCCGCCAGGAGGGCCAGGGTCGCAGCGCGCACCCGCGCGAAAGACTCTCGGCTGCGCTGTTGCTGGGGCTCCGCTATCCCTTTCACATGCCTCACTCTTCCCGAGCCGGTGGCTGGAGAGCCGGCCGACTTCGCGCAATCCTGCCACAGACCGGTAGGCCTAGATCCTCTCCTTATCGTGCGACTGCAGCACCTTGCCTAGCCAGCGGGTCGCGTTGGGGTTGTCGTTGTACGGCTCGATGGGCTCGAAGCCCGCACCGGCATAGAGTCGGCCGGCGGCCTCGAGCGTGTGGTGCGTGTCGAGCACGAGCTCCGCGGCATCCCAGAGCCGTGCGCGCCGCTCGAGATCCTCCAGGAGCAGCCGGCCCCAGCCGCGCCCGCGGGTCTCCGGCCGCAGGTACAGATGCTTCACTTCGTAGCGGGTGCCGTGCGGGCCGTCGGGCACGTGACGGATGCCTCCGCACCCCACCGCGAGATCACCGTCGTCGGAGAGCACGACGAAGACTCCGTCGGGCGCCGTGAACGCCTCCGCCGCGGGGAACACCGTCGTGTAGGCGTTGCCGGGGAAGGTCTGCGCGCGGAGGGCGAAGTACTCGGTGAGCAGCTCTCGCGCCACGGGGTCGTCGACGGGAACGGGACGCAGTTCGACCATGCCCCGAGCCTAACCGCGGGGGTCCGAGGTGCGCGGCGATCTAGGCTGGACGCATGACGACGCGCGTGGCCCTCGTGGGCGGCACCGGCAAGCTCGGCGGGATCATCCGCGAAGTGGTCGAAGCAGAAGAGGGCTTCGAGCTCATGGCAGTGCTGTCGTCTCGCTCGCCGCTGTCCGAGCTCGACGGCGCCGACCTCGTGGTCGACGCGTCGACCCCGGCCGTCTCGATCGACGTCGTGCGTGCGGCCATCGAACGCGGCCTCAACGTGCTCGTGGGCACCTCGGGCTGGTCGGCCGAGCGCATCGCGCTCATCCGTCCGCTGGTCAAGGCCGCCGGGACCGGCGCCGTCTTCATCCCGAATTTCTCGCTCGGCTCGGTCGTCGGCACGGCACTGGCCGCCGCCGCGGCCCCGTTCTTCCCCTCGATCGAGATCATCGAGGCGCACCGCGAGACGAAGATCGACTCGCCGAGCGGCACCGCCGTGCGCACGGCCGAGCTCATCGGCGCCGCGCGCGCCGAGGTCGGCCCCGTCGAGTCGCCGCACGTCGACCAGCGCGCGCGCGGTCAGCAGGTCGCGAGCGTCCCCATCCATTCGCTGCGCCGCCCGGGCGTCATCGCCCGCCAGGAGACTGTTCTGTCGGGCCCGGGGGAGTCGCTCACGATCGTGCACGACACGATCGAGCCCGCGCTCGCGTACGGCCCCGGCATCCGTCTCGCCCTCGCCGCCGCACGCGGCGCGAAGGGCGTCGTGGTGGGCCTGGACAGCTTCCTCGACATCGGGCTGCGCGTACCCGGAGCGGGCGAGGACGATCCCGTCGCCGAGGACGGCGTGCCCGGCCAGGTGGCCCGGGTCACGAGCGCGTGAGCGCGCGCATCGGCGTCGCCGTCATGGCGGTGCTGCTGGCGCTGTACATCTTCCTGGTCGGTCAGCGCGGGTGGCTGCTGCTCACGAGCGGCGATCCGATCGGCGTCGCGATGGGCGTGGCACTGTTCGTCCTGCCGCTCATCGCCGTGTGGGCGCTCGGCCGCGAACTGTGGTTCGGCGTACGTGCCGAGCGCATCGGGCGCCGGCTCGAAGCGGAGGGCGGCCTTCCCGACCAGGAGGTCGGCGTGCGCCCCAGCGGACGCATCGTGCGCGACGACGGCGCGGCGGTCTTCCCGGCCTTCCGCGACGACGTCGAGGCGCACCCCGACGACTGGCGCGCGTGGTACCGGCTGGGTCTCGCGTACGACGGTGCGGGCGACCGGCGCCGCGCGCGGGAAGCCGTCCGCAAGGCCATCGCGCTCGAGTCCGCCGAGCGCAAGCGCGCCTAGCGTCGGCGCGCCGAGCGCAAGCGCGCCTAGCGTCGAAGGACGAGGGTCGCCGGACGCGCGGCGGGCACCGCCGCGGCGACGGCCTGTTCCACGGTCTCGTGGGCGAAGGTGAAGCCGGATGCCTCGAGCACCTCCGGGCGCGCATCCGCATCGGTCGTCAGCAGGGCCTCCGTCGCATCGGTGCCGAGCACGAGCCGGAGCGCCCAGGCCGGCGCCGGGAGAAGATAAGGGCGATTGAGGCGAACGGCAAGGGCGAAGCCCAGGTCGTTCGCGTGCGCGGGGGTCGGCCCGGTGAGGTTCACGGGCCCGTCGATCCCGCGGTCGATGATGTGCCGGATGGCCGCGATCTCGTCGTCGAGCGAGATCCACGGCCAGATCTGCTGTCCGCCGGCGACGGGGCCGCTCACGCCGAGCTTCGTCAGCAGGATGAGGGGACCGAGGACGGCGTCGGGGTGCACGATCGGCGCCGTCCGCAGCAGCGCGACGCGGGCGTGCGGTCCGGCCGAGCGCGCCGCGCCCTCCCACTCGCCGCACAGATCGGCCAGGAACGCCTCGCCGCGCGGCGAATCCTCCGTGAGGACGCGTCCCGGTGACGAGCCGTAGTAGCCGACGGCGGAGGCGGAGACGAAGGCCGGGGCATCCGTCCCCAGCTCCCGCAGCGCCCGTGCGAGGGTCTGCGTCGGAGTGATGCGCGACCACACGAGGGTGTGCTTGTACGACGCCGTCCACGGGAAGCGCCCGATGCTGGCGCCGTTGAGCCCCACGACGGCATCGGCGCCGTCGAGCACCGCGGGGTCGAGGGGCGCGTCATCCGTCAGCCACTCGACCTCGTCCGCCGTCCGCGGCGGACGGCGCACGAGCGTCGTGACCGACACGCCGTCGGCGCGGAGGCCGTCGACGAGCGTCGAGCCGATGAGGCCGGATGCGCCCGCCACGACGACGCGGCGGGGCATCCGGACCTCTTCGGGGGAATCAGGCAAGCGATGCCTCGAGCGTGATCTCGATGCCCGTGAGCGCCTGCGAGACGGGGCAGCCGGTCTTGGCGCCCTCGGCGATCGTCTGGAACTCCTCGGCGCTGAGCCCGGGGACGACGGCTTCGACGTTCAGGTGGCTTCCGGTGATCCCCTTGCCGGGGATGAAGGTGACGGATGCCGTGGTCTCGACGCTCTCCGGCGGGGTGCCGTTCTCGCTGAGGGCGTGCGAGAGGGCCATGCTGAAGCACGACGAGTGCGCCGCCGCGATGAGCTCCTCGGGGGTCGTCACGGACGTCGAGCCTTCGCTGCGGGCCTTCCAGTTGACGGGGAAGGGGCCCTGGTTGGAGCTCTCGAGGGCGATCTCGCCCGATCCCTCCGTGAGGCTGCCCTTCCACGAGGTGCTGGCTTCGCTCGTGACGCTCATCGTGTTCTCCGTTCGGCGGTTGCGGACCCGTCGAGGGCCCTTCGCGGCCAGCCTAACCGGGGCCTGTGCGAGAAGGAACGGATTGACTGCGGGGCCGCGCGCAGGGAAGGTGCGCAGGCCTCAGACGGTCGCGGGACGCCGGCGCCCGACGACGCCGAACCGCTGGAGCAGCAGGTAGAGCCGGCAGCCGAGGCAGAATCCGAAGGCCGCGTTGAGGAATGCCGCGACGAACGCCGCGGAAGCGGCGACGGGGAGCGCCCACGGCACGCCGACGAGCTGCAGCACGAGACCGATCGCGACGACGACGAGGCCCACGCCCTGCGCGAACCGCGGCGGACGCGGGTCTTCGAGCTCGGCGGGCGGCCCGATGCGGGGGCGCACGACGGCGCGGTAGAGCGCGCCCCACGGGGCCGTCCGGGGCGACAGGACGCCCCACAGGAAAAGCAGCGCCGTCACGAGCAGCAGGAGGAACGCCGGGTCGAGCACGCGTTGGGCGACGGATGCCTCGGCGAGCGCCCACGTGCCGTCGGCGTTGCGGGCGGTGGGAAGCCCCGTGAGGCCGAGGAAGATGTCGACGAGAAGCAGGAGCGACGTGATGCCGGCGGCGAAGCGCAGACCCCGGGGGTCGACGCCGTCGGTGCGGTCAGGGCTGGCGGACATCGGCTTCCTCCGTCAGGCGGTTCAGTTCCAGTTCGAGCACTTCACGGCTGGGGACGCCGCCGAAGCGGGTCTGGATGACGCCGTCCCGATCGAGTATGAGGGTGGTCGGGGTCTGCATGACGTGAAAATGACGCGCGATGTCGGGGCGGTGCGTGAGGTCGACGTCGAGGTGCCGCACCCCGGGGTGGGAGCCGGCGAGCGCCGCGAGCGTGCGGTGGACCCCGGGGCACCGCGCGCAGAGCTCGGTGCTGAACTGCAGGAGGGTCGCCGTCTCGCCCAGCGAATCCGCGCCGAGGCGCTCGGGCTGGACGACCTCGTGGGGGATGTCGCGGTGGGGGCGATTCTGCTGCCAGCGCAGGTAGACGCCGATGCCGATCGTCGCCGTCAGCAAGACGGCGAGCACGATCGTTGCCCCCAAGAGAGTCACAGCAGATCAGCGTAACCCTTTTCAGCTGAATGCATCCGGATAACGCGATCACGACGAGCGCGGTGGCGATCGCCAGTCGGTAGGGTGGCAGGCGTGAGCGAGGCTGCAGAGACCCCCGAGATCGAATTCCGCAGCGACGTGACGGTCGAGCTCGTGCGGGCAAGCGCCGCCGACTCGGACGTCCTGTTCGCGGCCCGCGTGTCGACGCAGGGCGAGCAGACACTGGATGCCGCGGCCTCCGGTGCCGAGGCATCCGGACGCGATCGTGGCCTGATCAACTACCTCATGCGCGACCGCCACGGCTCGCCGTTCGAGCACAACTCGATGACCTTCTACGTGCAGGCGCCGATCTTCGTCTTCCGCGAGTTCATGCGGCACCGCATCGCCTCCTACAACGAGGAGTCGGGTCGCTACCGCGAGCTTCGGCCCGTCTTCTACGTGCCCGCCCGCGAGCGCAACCTCGTGCAGGTCGGAAAGCCCGGGGCGTACGAGTTCCTCCCGGGCAGCGAAGAGCAGTTCGAGATCGTCGACACCGCCACGCGCGAGGCGTCGCTCCAGGCCTTCGCCGCCTATCAGCGCATGCTCGAGGCGGGAGTGGCCCGCGAGGTCGCGCGCATCGTCCTGCCGCTGAACATCTACTCGTCGATGTACGTGACGCTCAATGCGCGGTCGCTCATGAACTTCCTGTCGCTTCGCACGAAGGTCGAGGGGACGCATTTCCCGTCCTTCCCGCAGCGCGAGATCGAGATGTGCGCCGAGAAGATGGAGACGTTCTGGCGGGAGCGGATGCCTCTCACCCACGCGGCCTTCAACGCCAACGGCCGCGTCGCGCCCTGACATGACCAAGACGGCGCTCATCACCGGCGCGAGCTCGGGCCTCGGCGCGGAGTACGCGCGCCAGCTGGCCCTGCGAGGGTTCGACCTCGTGCTCGTGGCCCGCGACCGGGAGGCGCTCGAGCAGCACGCGGCGGAGCTGCACTCGCGCTTCGGCATCGCCGTCGAGGTGCTGCCGGCCGACCTGCTCGCTCCGCGTCAGCGCGAGAAGGTCGAGCGACGGATCGAGGCCGACGACCGGCCGCCGATCGACATCCTGGTCAACAACGCCGGCTTCGGCCTGCCGCTGGACTTCGCCCGCAACGACATCGAAGACGAGGTGCGCCATCTCGGGCTCCACGTCGAGGTGCCGATGCGGCTGACCCACGCCGCCCTCGGGCCCATGCTGCGCCGCGGTCGAGGCCGGATCCTCAACGTCGCGTCGGTCGCGGCGTTCATGCCGCGGTCCACCTACGGCGCGTGCAAGCGGTGGCTCGTGGAGTTCAGCCGCTGGGCGAACGCGCAGTACGGCCCGCGCGGAGTCACCGTCACGGCCGTCTGCCCCGGCTTCACCCACACGAGCTTCCACGAGCGGATGGGTCTCCCGCCGGGCGACGAGGGGATCTCGGACTTCCTGTGGCTCGCTGCCCCCGACGTCGTCGCCGAGTCGCTGCGCGACGCCGCGCGGGGGAAGGGCGTCTCGGTGCCCTCGCTGCGGTACAAGGTGCTGACCCGGGTCGTGCGGATCCTCCCCGCGTCGGTGTCGGCGCGCCTCGGGCAGCGCGGACGCTGACCCCCGCCGGCTGGTCGGCCGGCGCCGTCCGCACGACGTGCCGGCGACACGCCGCCTGTCCGGCGCCGTCCACCGGCGTGTCGTCGCCGGGCCGTGCGGACGGCCGGTCCTCCACAGGCAGGGACGACGCGGGAGGTCTCCGCAGGTTTCGTCGGCGCGGCTCCGGGCGGGGGAGATCGGGTCCATCGTCGGGGGATGCACGAGTCGGTGGAGGCCGCCTGCCGGGCATCGGCCGGCACCGCGACGGCGGCGCAGCTCACGAGTCGGGGCTGCTCGCGGGCGGCTCTCACCGCCGCCGTGCGCTCGGGCATCCTCGTGCGGCCGCGACGAGGAACCTATGCCGTTTCCGATCTCCCGCCCGCCGCTCTGACGGCGCTTTCCCATGGCGGTCCGCTCTGCTGTGCCTCCGCGGCCAGGGAGCACGGGCTGTGGGTGCTCGAGGACGCCGAGGCCGTCCACGTGTGGCTCGGCCCCGACGGGCGGGCGCATCCGCACGCAGAGTGCTCCTGTGTCGTCCACCGGGACGGGGCGCAGCCGGTCGTCGGCGCGGTCGTCGGCGTGGCGCATTGCCTTCAGCAGATGATCGGATGCCTCGGCCCTGAGGCCTTCTTCGCCGCGCTCGAGTCCGCGCTGCGCCAGGGAAGGATCTCGCCGGCCCAGCGGGAGCAGGTTCGCCTCGGCGTCCCGAAGCGGCATCGGTGGCTCGTCGACTTCGCACGCGCCGATGCGGACAGCGGACTCGAGTCACTCGTCCGGCTTCGACTGCACCGTCTCGGGATCGATGTCGCCTGCCAGGTCAGGATCCCCGGAGTCGGCATCGTCGACTTCGTCATCGGCGACTGCCTCATCCTCGAGGCGGACGGACGGACCCATGGCGGAGAGAACCGCCACCGTGACCACGTCCGAGACGCCGTCGCCTCGGTCCTGGGCTTCGTCACGCTCCGCTACGACTACGCACTGATCGTCCACGAGTGGGAGCTGGTCGAGGCCGCCGTGCTCGCCGCCGTGGGGCGAGGACTCCACCGTTCGGCCGCGGGGCTGCGTGCCGAGGCATCCGTCCCTCTCCCTCTCTGACGCGGAGCCGTGGCCGTCCGCACGACGGAATGCCGACACGCCGAGCTCGACCCCCGCAGCCACGGCGTGTCGGTCCTCGGGTCGTGCGGACGGCACCGCCTTCCCGCCGACGCCCGCCCGAGAGATGAGGGGGGAGTGGCGGAGGCCGCCCGGACGATAGCCTTAAGGCATGACGCACACGGGCAACCCCTTCGGACAGGTGCTCGTCGCGCTGGTCACCCCGATGACAGCCGACGGCGAGGTCGATTGGCCTGCCGTCGAGAAGCACATCGACGACGTCATCACGGCGGGCGCCGACGGCATCGTCGTGACGGGCACCACGGGTGAGACCTCCACACTGACGGATGCCGAGAAGATCCGGCTCGTCGAGGCGGGGAAGGATGTCGCGGCCGGCCGCGCCGCGATCATCACCGGCGGAGGATCCAACGAGACCGCCCACGCTATCGAGCTGTACAAGGCCAGCGAGAAGGTCGGCGCCGACGGCATCATGATCGTGACGCCGTACTACAACAAGCCGACCCAGGCCGGAATCCTCACGCACTTCCGCCTCGTCGCCGACGCGACCGATCTGCCGGTCATCCTCTACGACATCCCCGGCCGCACCGGCGTGCCGATCCGCTACGAGACGATCCTCCGCCTCGCCAAGCACCCGAACATCCTCGCGATCAAGGACGCCAAGGGCGACTTCAGCGAGGTCAGCCGCGTGCTCAACCAGACCGACCTCATGTACTTCTCGGGCGACGACGCCAACGTGCTGCCGCACCTGGCGATCGGCGCGACGGGCCTCATCGGCGTGACGGCGAACATCGCCGCCCAGCCGTACCGGGTGATCGTCGACGCCGTCAACGCGGGCGACCTCAAGACGGCGACAGCGGCCCACCAGCAGCTCGAGCCGCTCGTCCGCGCCGTCATGACCCACGTGCCCGGCACCGTGTCGGCGAAGTACATCCTCCACGGCCTCGGCCGCATCGGCAGCCCGCGCGTCCGCCTGCCGCTGGTCGGACCCGAGGAGTGGGAGGCCGCCAAGATCGAGGACGAGCTCGCGCTCGTCACCGACGTCCCCGGGGCGGACTTCTCCAACTTCCGCCCCGACCGCAACGCCGCCGCCGGTGGCGCGCTGCCCAAGGTCTCGGGTACCACGAGATGACGCGCGCCGCGGTCGCCGAAACCGGCGCCGCGGGCCACGACACCGCCGCGCCCTGAGCGCGGCATCCGGAAGAAGGCTCACATGCCCAGCACCGTCTACGACCCGCCCGCGCTGGAAGCGGGCACGCTCCGCGTCACGCCGCTCGGCGGGCTCGGCGAGGTCGGCCGCAACATGACCGTGTTCGAGTACGGCGGCAAGCTCCTCATCGTCGACTGCGGCGTGCTCTTCCCCGAGGAGCACCAGCCCGGCGTCGACCTCATCCTCCCCGACTTCGAGCCGATCAAGAACCGGCTCGACGACGTCGTGGCGGTCGTGCTGACGCACGGCCATGAGGACCACATCGGCGCGGTGCCCTACCTCCTGCGCCTCAAGCCCGACATCCCGCTCGTGGGCTCGGGCCTGACCCTCGCGCTCGTCGAGGCGAAGCTCAAGGAGCACCGCATCAAGCCGTACAGCCTGACGGTGGCCGAGGGCCAGGTCGAGCGGCTCGACCCGTTCGAGCTGGAGTTCGTCGCGGTCAACCACTCGATCCCCGACGCGCTCGCCGTCGCGATCCGCACGCCGGCGGGCCTCGCCCTGGCGACGGGCGACTTCAAGATGGACCAGCTCCCGCTCGACGGGCGCCTGACCGACCTCCGCGCCTTCGCCCGTCTCGGCGAGGAGGGCGTCGACCTCTTCCTCGTCGACTCGACGAACGCCGACGTCCCCGGGTTCACGCCTCTCGAGCGGTCGATCGGACCCGTCCTCGACCAGGTCATCGGCAAGGCCCCCCGCCGCGTCATCGTCGCGAGCTTCTCGAGCCACGTGCACCGCGTGCAGCAGGTGCTGGATGCCGCGGCCGCCCACGGCCGTCGCGTCGCGCTCCTCGGCCGCAGCATGGTGCGCAACATGACGATCGCGGAGGAGCTCGGGTACCTGCACGTGCCCGAGGGCGTCCTCATCGACTACAAGAAGGCGCGCGACCTGCCCGAAGACCGGATCGTCTACATGTCGACGGGGTCCCAGGGCGAGCCCATGGCCGTCCTCAGTCGCATGGCCAACAACGACCACGAGATCGAGCCCGGACCGGGCGATACCGTGATCCTCGCCTCGAGCCTCATCCCGGGCAACGAGAACGCCGTGTACCGCGTCATCGACGGGCTCACCAAACTCGGCGCGAATGTCGTGCACAAGGGCAACGCGCAGGTGCACGTCTCGGGTCACGCCGCGGCCGGCGAGCTGCTGTACTGCTACAACATCCTCAAGCCCCGCAACGTCCTGCCCGTGCACGGCGAGTACCGGCACCTGATCGCGAACGCCAAGCTCGCCCAGGACACCGGGATCGACGAGGAGCGCACCCTCATCGCCGAGAACGGCACGGTCATAGACCTCCGCGACGGCGTCGCCCGCGTCGTCGGCCAGCTCGACCTCGGCTTCGTCTACGTCGACGGCTCGACGGTCGGCGAGATCACCGACGCCGACCTGAAGGACCGGCGGATCCTCGGCGAAGAGGGCTTCATCTCGGTCATCGTCGTGGTCGACGCGGCGACGGGGCGCATCATCTCAGGCCCCGACATCCACGCGCGCGGCTTCGCGGAGGACGACTCGGTGTTCGAGAGCGTCAAGCCCAAGATCGCGGCGGCGCTGACCGAGGCCGCCAAGTCGGGCGTGCGCGACCAGCACGCGCTGTCGCAGGTCGTGCGCCGCACGATCGGCCGCTGGGTGAACCAGTCGCTGCGCCGCCGGCCGATGATCATCCCGCTCGTCATCGAAGCGTGAGGCAGCCGGTGCGGGGCGTCCGCGCCGCTCGGTAAAATCGAGCATGCCCTCGTCCTTCCGCATCCGGCCTGCCGTGCAGGCCGACGGCGCGTTCCTCGGCGACATGGTCGTCGAGGCCGCGAATTGGCGGAGCGGGGGAGTGCGGCCGCGGCACGAGGTGCTCACGAGCTCCGAGCACAGCCGGTACGTCGCCGGCTGGATGCGCCCGAGCGATGCGGGCTTCGTCGCGCTCGACGGGCACGGCGCACCCATCGGCGCCGCGTGGTACCGGATGCTTCCCCGCAACGACCCGGGATTCGGCTACGTCGGCACGGGCGTGCCCGAGCTCATCATCGGCGTACGGCCCATCTGGCGCGCGCACGGCGTCGGCCGCGGCCTCCTGCAGCAGCTGTGCGACCACGCGCGCACGCAGGGCTTCGGCCGGCTCAGCCTGAGCGTCGAGCGCGGCAACTTCGCCGCGACCCTCTACCGCAGCGAGGGGTTCGCCGTCACGCAGAGCGGGATGGGCCGCGACACGATGGTCAAGCTCCTGCGCTGAGGACGGATGCCGCGCCCCAGCGCGTTCGCGCGCGCCCCGCGTCGCTCCCGGCCGAAGTCGGCGGTCGGACGTAGCGTGGAGGAATGGCCAGGAGCTCCAGCCCGACCGCGAATGGTCGCGCGCCCGCGAAGGGATCGTCGTCGCGTGCCCGCAAGCCGGAGCCGGCGCCCAAGCGCTACGTCGGCGACGACGAGAAGCCGCCCCTCGCCGTGCGCATGTGGCTCGGCCTCGCGCACGCGACCGGAGGCCTCTTCCGGGCCTTCGGCCCCGAGACCCTCGAGAAAGACCAGCGCCGCGACGGCTTCCCCTTCCTCCTCGTGCTGCTGGCTGTCGCCGGCGCCGTCGTCGAGTGGTTCTTCATCGGCTCCGACGTCGCCAAGACGATCAGCGCGTACTCCGCGGGCGGACTCGTCGGCCGCGTCGCCTTCGTCCTGCCCGTCCTGCTCATGCTCCTCGCGGGATGGCTGTTCCGGCATCCGTCGTCCGTCCATGACAACGGGCGCATCGGCATCGGCTTCGGCCTGTTCGTCCTGACGGTCGCGGGATTCTGCCACGTCCTCGGCGGACGGCCCCAGCCGCGCCAGGGCCTCCCGGCGCTCAGCGAGGCCGGCGGCGTCCTGGGGTGGATGATCGGCGAGCCGCTCGCCCTGCTGCTGACGCAGGTGGGGGCCGGCATCGTGCTCGCGCTCCTGGCAGTGCTCAGCATCCTGATCCTCACCAAGACGCCGCCGAACCGCATCGGCAAGCGTCTGGGCGACCTCTACGCGTGGATGTTCGGCGACGAGCGCCCCGAGCGCACGGCGGAGGAGTCCTCCGCCGCCACCGCCGACGACGAGCAGGACGCGGCGTCGCTGCCGTGGTGGCGCCGCAACAAGTCGGGCCGCGAGCAGGATCCCGACGACGGCATCGGCTCGCAGGACCTCACCGAGCTGCTCACGCCCGGTGGCACGCAGGGAGGGTTCGAGCAGGCCATCGCGCCGCCCGTGCCGCCCCCGCCCGCCGTCGCCGCGCCCGACGCCCTCACCGAGGTCATCGACCCCCTGGCGCTCGCGGGTCTCTCCACGGCGCGCACGTCCGACACCGCGCTGCGCGACGACGACGGCGCGGTCGACGGCGAGCTCCCCGGACTCTCCGGGATAGGGACGGATGCCCCGCACTCGGCCCCCGCGCTCCCGTACCGCCTGCCTTCGGTCAACGCCCTCGCGGCCGGCACGCCGCACAAGGCGCGGTCGGCCGCCAACGACGAGGTCGTGCGCGCCATCACGAGCGTCCTCCAGCAGTTCTCCGTCGACGCCCGCGTCACGGGCTTCTCGCGCGGCCCGACGGTCACGCAGTACGAGATCGAGGTCGGTCCCGGCGTCAAGGTCGAGCGCATCACGGCGCTGCAGAACAACATCGCCTACGCCGTCGCCTCCAACGAGGTGCGCATCCTCGCGCCCATCCCCGGCAAGAGCGCGATCGGCGTCGAGATCCCCAACGCGGACCGCGAGATCGTCACCCTCGGCGACGTGCTGCGCTCGCCCGCGGCGCAGCAGTCCACGCACCCCATGACGATCGGCGTCGGCAAGGACGTCGGGGGCGGCTACGTCGTGGCGAACCTCGCGAAGATGCCCCACCTCCTCGTGGCAGGCTCGACGGGCTCGGGAAAGTCGAGCTTCGTCAACTCGATGATCACGAGCCTCCTGATGCGCGCGAAGCCCGCCGACGTGCGCATGGTGCTCATCGACCCGAAGCGTGTCGAGCTCACCTCGTACGCCGGCGTGCCGCACCTCATCACGCCCATCATCACGAACCCGAAGAAGGCCGCCGAGGCGCTGCAGTGGGTCGTGAAGGAGATGGACATGAGGTACGACGACCTCGCGTCCTTCGGCTACCGGCACATCGACGACTTCAACCGCGCCGTCGTCGCGGGTGAGGTCGTCCTCCCGCCGGGCAGTCAGCGGGTCCTGAAGCCCTATCCCTACCTCCTCGTCGTCGTCGACGAGCTCGCCGACCTCATGATGGTCGCCCCGCGAGACGTCGAGGACTCGATCGTCCGCATCACACAGCTCGCGCGAGCGAGCGGCATCCACCTCGTCCTGGCGACCCAGCGTCCGTCGGTCGACGTCGTGACGGGCCTCATCAAGGCCAACGTCCCGTCTCGGCTCGCCTTCGCCGTGACGAGCGTCACGGACTCGCGCGTCATCCTCGACCAGCCGGGCGCCGACCGGCTCATCGGGCAGGGCGACGGCCTCTTCCTCCCGATGGGGGCGTCGAAGTCGCTGCGCGTCCAGGGGGCGTGGGTGAGCGAGGCCGAGATCGAGAAGGTCGTCAAGCACGTCACGCAGCAGGCCCGCCCGGAGTACCGCGACGATGTCGAAGCGGTCGCCGAGAAGAAGCAGGTCGATGCCGACATCGGCGACGACCTCGAGCTGCTGCTCGCGGCGGCCGAGCAGGTCGTCTCGACGCAGTTCGGCTCGACGTCAATGCTCCAGCGCAAGCTGCGCGTCGGCTTCGCCAAGGCCGGGCGGCTCATGGACCTCCTCGAATCGCGCGAGATCGTCGGTCCGTCGGAGGGCTCGAAGGCCCGCGACGTCCTCGTCACGGCCGAGCAGCTTCCCGAGGTCCTGGCGCGGCTGCGCGGCGACGACGTGCCTGCCGCGCCCGCTGCCCCCGCTGCCCCCGCCGCGGCGTTCGCATCCGACGCGCTCACTCGGGACTACGGTCCCGACGCCGTAGAGTCTCAGTACGAGGGCTATCCCGTGGTCGAGAGCGACGGCGACGAGGATGCCTGGGGTCTGACGGGACGGGACTGATCATGGCGATTCCACGGCAGCTGCCGAACGCCATCACGATCGTCCGCATCCTGTGCGCGCCGGTCTTCCTGTGGATGCTGCTCGCCGACGGGGGAGCGGACGGGGCCCTCCGCTGGTGGGCGGCCGTGCTCTTCATCGTCGCGATCGCGACCGACGGCATCGACGGCTACCTCGCGCGCAAGCACGACATCGTCACCGACCTCGGCAAGCTCCTCGATCCCATCGCCGACAAGGTCCTCACCGGCTTCGCCTTCATCGGGCTGTCGATCCTCGGCGAGCTGCCGTGGTGGATCACGATCGTCGTCCTCATCCGCGAGATCGGCATCACCGTCTACCGCTTCATGGTCGTCAGCGACCACGTGCTCGCTGCGGCCTGGATGGGCAAGCTCAAGACCGTCGCGCAAGCCGTGGCGCTTTCTCTCGCGCTGCTGCCGCTGTGGACCCTCGTCGGCGACTGGATCTGGTGGGTCAACGGCATCACGATGGCGATCGCCGTCGTCCTCACGATCGCCAGCGGCATCGATTACATCGTGAGCGAGGTGCGTGCCGCCCGCTCCCGGCGCGAAGGGGGCCGGCGGTGACGCTCGTCCCGCCGCAGGGCGGGGGACTGCCCGACGACGCCGAGATCACGCTCGTGCGCGAGCGACGCTCCGACGCGGAGCGGCTGCTCGCGCGGCTCCGCGAGCTCGGCTGGACCGTCGGGGTCGCGGAGTCGCTGACGGGCGGCCTCGTCACCTCGGCGCTCGTCAGCGTGCCGGGCGCATCGGCGGTCGTGCGCGGCGGCATCGTCGCCTACGCGCCGGGCCTCAAGCATTCGCTCCTCGGGGTCGACCCGACGCTCCTCGAGGCGCACGGCGCCGTGCACCCCCGCGTCGCGCGGCAGATGGCCGAAGGCGTGCGGGTGCGCCTCGCGCTCGGCGACGAGCCGTGCGACGTCGGCATCTCCACGACGGGCATCGCCGGCCCCGTCTCTCCCGACGGCCAGCCGGTCGGGACGGTCCACATCGGCATCGCGACACCGCTCGGCACCCGCGTGTCATCGCTCGAGCTGCGGGGGACGCGCGAGGAGATCCGCGCCGAGACCGTCCGTCGCGCCGTTCGGACGGCACTGGAGGCGTTGTGACCGCAGCGCCGCAATTGCCTTCCGCCGGCGGGAATGCGGCACGTTTCGAGTGGGTTACATTCGGTGATTCCCACCCGTTACCCAGCGCACAGGATTAGATTGACCGTTATCGGTGTTGTACCGTTGTCCACCCGGATACCGGCGGAAGTGAAGAGGGGGCCCGCATGATCCTGGTTCGTCACGAGATCGGCGAAGTCCTGCGCGACTTCCGCCTGCAGAAGGGCCGCACGCTTCGTCAGGTCGCGGGCCGCGCGAGTGTCGCCCTCGGCTACCTCAGTGAGGTCGAGCGCGGACAGAAGGAGGCATCGAGCGAGATCCTCGCCTCGGTCGCCGACGCACTCGACGTGCCCATCTCCACGATCATGCGCGAGGTGGGCGACCGCATCTCGGTCCTCGAGGGCCTTCAGACCTTCCCCGACGTCGTCCCCGACGACCTCGCCGGGCTCGACTCCGACCTGCAGCCCGAACTGTCGCTGCGCTGATCTCCTCCCGCCCCTCATCACTTCGACGGCGGTCCGAGACCTCCTTCGACGACGCTTCGGAACCGAGGTGAGCTATGCGTCGTAGCGAGTTCGAGCGCGCCGTCGACACCGAGTTCGGCCCTCGCGCGGGTGCGCTGATGGCCGACCTCGTGCTGCCGACTCTCGGCGGCCACACCGCCAGGCAGGCGATCGATACCGGCATGCCGCCGCGCGAGATCTGGCTCGCGCTGTGCGATGAGATGGATGTGCCGCGCGACCGCCGCTACGGCGCCGGGCGCATGGAGCCGCGCCGCCGCTGACGGGCCTCGCGGACGGTTTCGAGACGCCGGCGACTCGGCGTGTCATCGAACGTCCGTTCGATGAAGGCATAGGCTCCTGCACAGCAGGTGTCGAAGAACGACTGTCCACTCCTGCGGAGAAGGCGACGAACGATGTCGGAGCCCCTCCCTAGCGTGGACATCGTCGAACGACACCTCACGCCTTGTCGCAGCATCCGTCCCACCGGGCCGGAGCGCGACAGCCTACAGGCGACGGAACGCGAGCATTAGGAGCACGCCATGCCATCAGCAGTTGACCGCGAGAAGGCCCTCGAGTCGGCCCTGGCCCAGATCGACCGGCAGTTCGGAAAGGGCTCGGTCATGCGGCTGGGCAGCGACGATCGTGCTCCTGTCGAGGTGATCCCGACCGGTTCCATCGCGCTGGACGTCGCCCTCGGCATCGGCGGGCTGCCGCGCGGCCGCATCATCGAGATCTACGGCCCCGAGTCGTCGGGTAAGACGACGCTGACCCTGCACGCGATCGCGAACGTGCAGCGCGCGGGCGGCATCGCGGCCTTCGTCGACGCCGAGCACGCGCTCGACCCCGACTACGCGCAGAAGCTCGGTGTCGACATCGACCAGCTCCTCGTCTCTCAGCCCGACACCGGTGAGCAGGCGCTCGAGATCGCCGACATGCTCGTCCGCTCCGGCGCGATCGACCTCGTCGTCATCGACTCCGTCGCGGCCCTCGTGCCCAAGGCCGAGATCGAGGGCGAGATGGGCGACTCGCACGTCGGTCTGCAGGCGCGTCTCATGTCGCAGGCCCTCCGCAAGCTCACGGGTGGCCTCAACCAGACGAACACCACGATGATCTTCATCAACCAGCTGCGCGAGAAGATCGGCGTCTTCTTCGGCTCGCCCGAGACCACCGCGGGCGGCAAGGCGCTCAAGTTCTACGCCTCCGTGCGCCTCGACATCCGTCGCATCGAGACCCTGAAAGACGGCGCGGAGGCTGTCGGCAACCGCACGCGCGTGAAGGTCGTCAAGAACAAGATGGCGCCGCCGTTCAAGCAGGCCGAGTTCGACATCCTCTACGGCGTGGGCATCTCCCGCGAGGGGAGTCTCATCGACTTCGGCGTCGAGCACGGCATCGTCAAGAAGTCGGGCGCCTGGTACACCTACGACGGCGAGCAGCTCGGCCAGGGCAAGGAGAACGCGCGCAACTTCCTCCTCAAGAATGCGGATGTCGCGGCCGAGATCGAGTCGAAGATCAAGGAGAAGCTCGGCATCGGCGTGCCGCGCAGCACCGAGGCTCCCGGCGAAGACGAGCTCGCGAAGCGCCGTCCGGCCTGAGCGGTGATCGATGACCGTGGGCACTGATGTGACCGACGGGGGAGACCCTCGCTCGGCTTCCGAGCCGGGCGAGGGCCTCGCCCCCGTCATCCCGCTCTTCGGCGCGCGGACGGGCGCTGAGCCCGACGCGGAGTCGGAGGCGCCGCGCACGGCGGTCTGGCGCTCGACGTGGGACGAAGACGTCGTCCCACTCGCACGCCGGTCGGCCGGTGGCGACGACAACCGCGGTGACGGCCGCACCGACGGCGCCGCAGAAGGCGACGGCGCCGTGGGCCCGTCCCTCGAACTCGCCGAGAAGCAGCTCCTCAAGAAGCTCCGGGTGAGGTCGCTGTCGATCTCCGAGGCCAGGAGCGTGCTCCTCGGCTTCGGAACCCCGGCGGCCGACGCGGATCTCGTCATCGACGCGTTCGTGAGCCGCGGCTACCTCGACGACGCGGCCCTCGCCGAGCAGCTCGTGCATGTCGGCCTCGATCGCAAGGGCCAGGGCAGGCGCGTCATCGCACAGTCCCTCGCC
This sequence comes from Microbacterium sp. F51-2R, assembly GCF_052180235.1. Lineage (GTDB taxonomy): Bacteria > Actinomycetota > Actinomycetes > Actinomycetales > Microbacteriaceae > Microbacterium. The sequence goes on from NZ_CP197470.1 coordinate 3,605,416, forward strand.
AAGCGCGGAGTGCCGCGCGACATCGCGGATGCCGCGCTGCGCGCGCTCCCCGACGACGACGCGGAGCGCGCCCTCGACTTCGCTCGAGGCAAGGCCCGGTCGCTCGCCTCGCTCGACCGCGAGACGGCTCTGCGCCGGCTCACGGGCCAGCTGGCGCGGCGCGGCTACGGCGGCTCGGTCGCGCTCGACGCGGCTCGCGCCGCCCTCGACGAGGCCGGCGGCTGACGAGCGCCCCGCCTGGTGGTTCAGACGGGAGAAGCCCGGCACACGTGCCGGGCTTCTCCCGTCTTGCCTGCGAGCTGTCCCGCGGGCTCAGCGCCCGTGGGTGCCGTCCCGGCGGTCTTCGGTCGCCCGGCCGACCAGACGCCCGAGCTCGTTGCGCGACCGCGCCCCGACCTTCGCACGCGCCTGGTACACGTGGGATTCGACCGTGCGCACCGAGAGGTACAGCCGTTCCGCGATCTCGCGGTTGGTGAGTCCCTCCGCCACGAGATGCGCGATCTCGCGCTCCCGGCGCGTGAGGCCGAGCGCAGGCTGCACCGGGTTGACGGGGGCGCCGCCGGCGAGCATGCCCGTCGGCCGCAGTCCGAATGCGGGGCGCAGGGCACCCGGCGCTCGGCGGGGGGACTCGGCATCCGCTCGCCCGCTCGCCCACGCAGCCCCCAGCCGGAGGCGCTCGATCGGGCTGCGGCGCGCCATGTTCTTGCGACCGCGCAGCACGGCGGCAGCACGCTCGGTGAGGGCGTGCGCCGCGGCGGTGTCGGTGGCGTCCGCGATCCGTCGCATGCGGTGCAGCACGACGTCGTCGCCGGCGCCGAGGGCCGTGACCTGGTACAGGTCGCGCAGGTGCATGAGTCGCGCGCCGACGTCGTCCGACAGGCCGCGCGCCTCCTGCGCGAGATCGATCGCCTCGTGCGTCTGACCCTCTGCCGCCAGGATGCAGCTCTCGGTGAGAGCCTGCTCGTGGCGGATGAGCGCGGCAGACCAGGTGGTCGTCTCCACGGCGTGGCGCAGCAGCGAACGGGCCTCGCCGGTGCGGTCGAGGAGCGCGAGCGTCCGCGCGACCGACAGCTGCATGAGCGCGACGGCCGGTCCGAAGCTCAGCTGCATCGAGCGCCCGGTCGCGGCGCGGATCTCGCTGATCGCGCCGTCGGCATTGCCCGCGCGGGCGTGAGCCAGACCCGCGACGAGGCCGGCGAGGACGATCGCCGGTCCCACGCCCTCTCGCGAGGCGAGGACCGTCTCGTCGCGGAGCCGGTCGGTGACGCCGGCCGACTCGAACCCCGCGGTCTGCGCGGCGAGGAGCTCGATGCCGAGCGCGACCATCCGCTCCGACGCTCCGAGCGTCCCCGGGGCGGAGGGTGCGCGCATGAGGCGGTGGGCGCGCTCCAGCTGACCTGCGCAGTCCGCCCAGACGCCGTCGTACGCCCGCGCGAGGGCCGAGACGAGGAGACCCCGCAGCTGCGTGACCCCGTCGACGTTCGCGTCGTCGCCGATATGGCTCGCCGCTGCCTCCGCCTGTGCCCAGTCCATCCGCATAGCGGCGCATTCGGCGACCGCGAGGTCGAGCTCGGCCGCTGTGCGGGGGTCGTCGGCGAAGGCCGGCTGGAGCGTGTCGCGCAGCGTCATGGCGTTGAGACCGGCCAGGACGTGCGCGCGGAGCCGGAGGTACCGGCGCAGCGTCGGTCCGTCGAGTGCCGCCGGGTCGAGGCCCGCGAGCGGGGCGCTCGAGCGCAGGATCGCGGACTGGGCCCACTGCCGTTCCAGCTGAAGAGCGCCTTCCAGGCCGCTTCCCTGGATGCCCTTGGCGACGCTGTCGTCGAGGGTGGCGTAGGCGACGGCCAGCATGGGCTCACCGTCGTCGTTGGCGCGGCGGGCCGCGTCGAGGGCGACGCGGGCGCGGAGGGCGGGCGCGGCATCCTGCGCTGCGACGGCGAGGTGCCTGCCGCCGTGCCAGCGCTGGGCGATGAGCACCGCCAGCGGGATGCTCCACCACGACCCGTGGGCCCCGATCATGCGCGACGCAGCGCTGTCGATCGTCTCGTCGAGGCGTCCCGGGGCGAGCTGGTGCTCGGCCTCGCCGGCCAGCGCTGCGTTGGCGAACAGCCGGCGTCGGATCGTGCCGTCGTGCTGCACGACCCCTGCCGAGATCAGTCCGTCGACGAGCTTGGCCGAGAGGAAGCGCGTCGCGTCGGCGTATTCGATGCGCGGCAGCCGCCCGAGGAGGGCGAGCGCCTCGCGATCGCCCGGCGTGAGCTCGGCGACGTGCTCGTACAGGGCATCGCCCAGGCGGCTGTGCCGGGGGATCTCCTCCAGCGCATCCAGCGGATCGCGCCCGTCGGCGAGGGCGGCCGTCGCGTACGCCGCGAACTCCCGGAGGAGGACGCGCGATCCGTCCGCGAGGCCGATCACCGCGGCGCGCACCGCGGAGTCGAGCCTGTCGACGCCGGGCACCTGGTCGAGGAGACGCTCGGCGTCGGAGGCGACGAGCTCTCGCAGATCGATGCGCTCGGCGAAGCCGTGCGACCACAGATCGACGAGGGCGGATGCCGTGGCCGCGGTGTCGCGGGCTCGTCGATCGCGAGCGCGCGGCACGGCGATGGCGAGGAGCGCGACGGCACGGCGCCGATAGATGGCGCGCGCGATCTGCTCCGCCGACTCGGAGTCGAGGGTGTGGGCGTCGTCGATGATCAGGACGATCGGCTCGGCGGCGGATGCCGCGTCGTCGTCGTCGCGCAGCAGCTCGCCGCGCAGATCTGGACAGGAGGTGAGCGCACCGAAAGGCACCGAGCTCAGCACGGGCCCAGGACGCACGACGATCGGGGGAGTACCCCGTCGTTCGAGTTCCTCGGTGACCGTTCTGAGCAGGTGGCTCTTGCCACTGCCGAGGGGACCCGCCACGAGCACAGTTGTGCCCGAGAGAACAGCGCGGGTCAGTCGGGCGGGGTCGCGGTCGGCGCCGACGATCGTATCAATGCGGTGATCAACCGTGCGGTCAGCCATCTCACCTCCGTTACTCCAATCTCCCCCGAGCAATGGCAGGCGGATGAGCCTGCGAACGAACCTTCACATTATCGACGCTGAGAAGCCCATCTGTTCGGCGTGCGGAGTGTCGACCACTGAGATCGGATCACAGTAGTTCGGAGATTCGGGTCTTCCGTGCCCTCTGAGAGGGCTCGGGGCGCCGATTCACCGGTTTGCCTGCGGATATGAGTCGGCTCTCATGTTCGGGGTGCGAAATCGAGGCTTACTGTGCCGAAGGCGGGCGCACGAGTCCGTCCCGCGCCACCGGCGCGGGGGAAAGGTCCGGAGTACGCGAGTGGAGCATCAGAGGAGCTCGTCGAGCCGCCCCGCCACGCGCCGCCGTACCATCGCCGGCATCGCGTTCGTGTCGGTGTCGCTGCTTGCCGCAGGCGGGGTTCTGCTCGGTCAGGCCAGCGCAGCCATGTCGGTCGAGACATCTGCGAGCGACCTCACGGGGCGCGTCATCCTCTCCGCTGACTCCTCCCCGTCGGATCTCCTCGAGCTCGGGCCGGGCGACCCCGCGCACTGGGAGGTCACGGCGCGTCTGGAGGACGCCGCCGCGGCGACGGTCGCGCTCGAGCTGCGACGGTCGGGCGAGGTCATCGATGTTCCGCGGGGCCTGCAGGTCACGGTGGCGTCGTGCAGCCAGGAGTGGACACAGGCAGGGGCCTCGCCCACGTGCGAGCCCGGTGAGGACCGCGTCACCCTCGCTCCGCCGCCCGAGGCGAAGGCCGGGGCGACCCCGGTCTTCGACATCGCGGCCGAGCCGGCGGGTACGCCCGCGCATCTTCTCGTCACGCTCGCGATCGACCCCTCGACCGGCCGCGCGGCGGCCGAGCGCCTGGCCGACCTCGGTGACCAGCTCGCTCTCGGGCTCACGCCCGTGGCGGTCGACGGCGTGCCCGTCGCGAGAGCGGGCGACCGCGCCGTGACGGACGGGCTTCTTCCGCTCCTGGCCGCCGCCGCGATCGCTTCGGGAGTCGTGGGGCTGAGTTCCGCCATCCGCCTGGCGCGGGGCGGCGCCGCGGACACGGCGCGCCCACGGAAGCCGCGGGGCTCCCGGCGCTGAGGCCGCAGGGCGAGACGCCCGCCGAGCCGCCCTACGGGCGACGACTCGTAGAATGACTCAATCATGTCTTCCCCCTCCTCGACGCCGACGCTCATCGCGCCCTCGCCCGCCGCGACGAGCGCCGACGGGCGCCTTCGCACCTACGAGGTGCGCACCTTCGGCTGCCAGATGAATGTGCACGACTCCGAGCGGCTGTCCGGCTCGCTCGAGAGCGCGGGGTACGTGCGCGCCGACGTCGGCGAAGAGGCCGATGTCGTCGTCATCAACACCTGCGCGGTCCGCGACAATGCATCGGGCAAGCTCTACGGCACGCTCGGCCACCTCAAGTCCCGCAAGGATCAGCACGACGGCATGCAGATCGCCGTCGGCGGCTGCCTCGCCCAGATGGACAAGCAAGCCGTGCTCGACAAGGCGCCGTGGGTCGACGTCGTCTTCGGCACGCACAACATGGGGTCGCTCCCGAGCCTGCTCGAGCGCGCGCGCCACAACGGCGAGGCCGAGCTCGAGATCCTCGAGTCCCTCGAGGTGTTCCCCAGCACCCTGCCGACCAAGCGCGATTCGATCTACAGCGGGTGGGTGTCGATCTCGGTCGGCTGCAACAACACCTGCACCTTCTGCATCGTGCCGAGCCTGCGCGGCAAGGAGAAAGACCGCCGGCCCGGCGACATCCTGAACGAGATCCGCCTGCTCGTCGACGACGGGGCCATCGAGGTGACGCTGCTCGGGCAGAACGTCAACTCGTACGGCGTCGAGTTCGGCGACCGCCAGGCGTTCGGCAAGCTCCTGCGTGCCGCGGGCGAGATCCCGGGCCTCGAGCGCATCCGCTTCACGAGCCCGCACCCCGCCGCCTTCACCGACGACGTCATCGATGCGATGGCCGAGACGCCCGCCGTCATGCCGCAGCTGCACATGCCGCTGCAGTCGGGGAGCGACCGGATCCTCCGCGCGATGCGCCGGTCGTACCGCAGCGACCGGTTCCTCGGCATCCTCGACCGCGTCCGTGCCAAGATGCCCGACGCGGCGATCACGACCGACATCATCGTCGGATTCCCCGGCGAGACCGACGAGGACTTCGAAGATACGATGCGCGTCGTCGAGGCATCCCGCTTCTCGAGCGCCTTCACCTTCCAGTACTCGATCCGCGAGGGCACCCCCGCCGCGACGATGGAGGGCCAGGTGCCCAAGGCCGTCGTCCAGGAGCGCTACAACCGCCTCATCGAGCTCCAGGAGGGCATCTCGCTCGCAGAGAACCGCCGGCAGGTCGGTCGCGAGCTGCAGGTGCTCGTCTCCACCGGCGAGGGCAAGAAGGATGCCGCGACCCACCGCCTCACCGGACGCGCCGAAGATAACCGGCTCGTCCACTTCGAGGTGCCGGCCGGCTCCGACATCCCGCGCCCCGGCGACGTCGTGAGCGTCACGGTGACGCATGCGGCCCCCTTCCACCTGCTCGCGGATTCTGCCGACGGCGCCCCCCTGCGCATCCGTCGCACGCGTGCCGGCGACGCTTACGACCGTTCGCTCGCCGAGTCGTGCGCCGTCCCCGCACCGAGCGCCGAGCCCGGCGCCGCGCGCGCGGTGTCGCTGGGCCTTCCCACGCTCCGCGTCGGCGTCTGAGCGGGTGACCGCGGCGCCCGCCCTCTGGGCCCTCGTCGGCGCGACCGGCACGGGCAAGACGGCGCTGTCTCTCGATCTCGCCGAGGCGCTCGCCGCGCGCGGCCGCCCCGCCGAGATCGTCAACGCCGACGCCATGCAGCTGTACCGCGGCATGGACATCGGCACCGCCAAGCTGCCGGTCGACGAGCGGCGCGGCATCCCTCACCATCTGCTCGACGTGCTGGAGGTCACCCACGAGGCGGCGGTCGCCTGGTATCAGGATGCCGCGCAGTCCGCGATCGCCGGCATCCACGCGCGCGGCGCCGACGCGATCCTCGTCGGCGGCTCGGGGCTGTACGTCTCGAGCGTGCTGTTCGGCTTCCGCTTCCCGCCGCATGACGACGACCTGCGGGCGGAACTCGAATCCGAGCTCGCCGAGCACGGGCCCGGCATCCTGTTCGCTCGGCTGCGCGACCTCGACCCCATGACCGCGGCGCGCGTCGACCCGAAGAACGGGCGCCGGATCGTCCGTGCCCTCGAAGTGCTGGCGCAGGGCGCCACGACGCACGGCGCGGCGCTTCCGGAGGCGCCCGAGCTGTGGCACGCCGATACCCGGATCGTGGGGGTGGCCACTCCCCGGCACGAGCTCGTCGCCCGCCTGGATGCCCGTGTCGAGCGGATGTGGGCGGACGGTCTTCTCGACGAGGTCGAGGCGCTGCGGTCGGAAGGGCTCGAGAACGGCGTGACCGCACGCCGTGCCATCGGCTATGCCCAGGCCCTCGGGCAGCTCACCGGAGCCCTGACGGAGGCGGAGGCGATCGCCGAGACGCAGGCGCTCACGCGGCGGTATGCGCGGCGGCAGGTCTCGTGGTTCCGGCGGTACGCCGGAGTCACGTGGGTCGACGCGGGAGAGGATGCCGCCGTCATCGCCGACGGCGCTGCCTCGACATCCTGAGCCGCCCCGCGTCTCACTCCCCGGGATCCGGCACCGTGCGAGTGGCGACCCGGTCGGAAAGCCCCAGCTCGCCCAGGAGCGCCTCGAGTGTCTCGCGAGCGACGTCGAGCCGATCCTGCCCCACAACCGCCGCGACGGCGTCGTCGAGCCTCCTGCGCTCCGATCGCGCGGCGTCGATCGCGGCGCGTCCGTGGCTGGTGAGGGCGATCGCGCGGCGGCGGGCGTCGGACGGATCGACGGATGCCTCGACATAGCCGAGGGCGGTCAGCTCGGCGACGGTCTTCGACATCGCCTGCTGGCTCACGCCGAGACTCTCCGCGAGCCGCGTGATGCTCGTCGGGGCAACCAGAAGGCGCTGGAAGACGTAGCCGTGCCGGACCCGGAGCCCGGGGTGGCCGGCGTCGTCGAGGCGGCGTGTGATGGCCGCATCGGAGGCGCCGCCCGCGAGCGAGACGAGATCGACGAGGGTCGGCCGACGACTATTCACACAACCATAGTTGTGCAATAGTGCTGCCATGGCAACCACAGAAGAGGTCGTGCGGCGCTATTTCGCGATCGTGGCCGACTTGTCCTCGACCGCGCACGAGCTGCGGGCCGTCCTCGCACCCGACGCCGTCTTCACCGAGCTGCCCAATCCGATCTCGCCTCGCGGGCACACCCGCTCCGTCGACGAGACCGTGGCGGCCTTCGAAGCCGGCAAATCGAGGCTCGCGGCACAGACGATCGACATCCACGAGGTCCTCGTGGCGGGCGAGCGTGCCGCCGTGCGCTCGACCTGGCGCGGAGTCGTGGGCGAGACCGAGATCGTCGCCCACATGGGCGGATTCGTCACCGTCAGAGACGGACGCGTCGCCGCGCACGATACCTACGACTGCTACGAGCCCTTCGCGCTCTGAGCGGCGGCCGGCGCCGACCCGCGCGGTCCCTAGAATCGGAGCATGCCGCTCGTCCCGTTCACCAAGGGCCACGGGACGGGGAACGATTTCGTCATCGTTCCCGACCCCGATGGCGAACTCGATCTCTCCGACGACCAGATCGCGGTGCTGTGCGACCGCCGGTTCGGCATCGGCGGCGACGGCGTGCTGCGGGTCGTGCGCACGACGGCGATCGATGAGGGGGCGGATGCCGCGGCATCCGGAGCCGAATGGTTCATGGACTACCGCAACGCCGACGGGTCGAAGGCCGAGATGTGCGGCAACGGCATCCGCGTCTACGTGCGCTACCTCCTCGAGGCGGGGCTGGCCACCCTCGAGGAGGGCGCGGCGATCCTCATCGGCACGCGGAACGGCCCTCTGCCCGTCACCCGCAGCGAGCTCGGGTTCGAGGTCGACCTCGGTCAGTTCCGGATCGCCGATGCCGAGACCCTCGTGCGCGCGAAGGGCCTCTCCGTGCCGCGGCCCGGGCTGTCGATCGACGTCGGCAACCCGCACGTCGTCGTGGCGCTGTCGGTGCCCGGCGAGCTCGACGTCATCGACCTCTCGGTGCGTCCGCAGCTGCAGCCCGAGCCGGAGCGCGGGGCGAACATCGAGTTCGTCGTCCCCGACGAGCCGCTCGTGCGCGACGGCGTCGGCGCGATCCGCATGCGTGTCTTCGAACGCGGCGTCGGCGAGACCCTGAGCTGCGGCACGGGCGTCGCGGCGTCAGCCCTCGCCGTCCGCCACTGGGCGGGCTCGGCGGCGCCGGATCGATGGATCGTCGACGTCCCGGGCGGGCGCCTGGGCGTGCGCGTCGCGCAGGTCGACCACGAACGGCACGTGCTGCTGTCGGGCCCCGCGACCCTCGTCTTCTCGGGCGAGGTCTCGCTCGCCTGACGCTCGGGCGTATCGCCCGCGCACAGGCGCGTCAGAGCTCGGCGCGGGGGAGCGCCACGGGGCCGGTCGCGGGCGTGCCGTGACGGCGCACCTTGATGACGCGGAAGCCTCGGCCGGTCGCGGCGCGGTGCACGGTGTAGCCGTGCTCGAACGTCGCGGCGAGCCAGCGCTGCAGCGAGTCGGAGCCGAGGTTGCGCTGCACGACGAGCCACGCGTCGGAGCGCTCGTCGAGGCGGGGGATCCAGCGCTCGAGCAGTCCGTGCAGCTCGTTCTTCCCGACGCGGATCGGCGGATTGGAGCGGATCGTGCGGAAGGTCACGTCGGCGGGAACATCCTCGGGGAGCACCGCGTTGACATTGGTGACGCCGAGGGACTCGGCGTTGCGCCGCACGAGATCGAGTGCCCGCTCGTTGACGTCCACGGCCCAGACCGTCGCGTGCGGGGAGTCGAGCGCGAGGGTCAGCGCGATCGGGCCCCAGCCGCAGCCGAGGTCGAGCAGATTCCCGCCAGGAGGGGGCGGCGGAGTGTTCGCCAGGAGGACGCCGGTGCCGGAGTCGACGTGGTCGGGGCTGAAGACGCCGCCCGCGGTCGTCATCTCGACGTCGCGGCCGGCAAGGCGCACCCTGATGCGTCGGAGGTTCTCGGGACTGGCGGGCGACGCGGTGAAGTAATGGTCCCCCGTCATGGCGTCGAGCGTAGCGGAGGACCTCGCCCGCCGGGGAGCCCCGGCGATCGGAAAGAGAGCCCTCGCGGCGAGAGAGGGCGTTAGAGTTTACGGATGCTTCTTCTCGCGTGACTGCCCGCTCATCACAGGCACTTCTCGGCACACCCGCGCAGCCGCACCCGCGGCCGCGGATGTCGACCCGCTCCGCGGGCGACGAGCCGAGGCATCCCGGAAGGAACATATGACTGACACCACGACACCCCCGAGCACGGACGAGACGCCGGTGGACCCGGTGGATCGCGTGCTGGCGCGCGCCGACGCGCGCTCGGGCGTGCGGGTCTTCGGCGGCGCACAGGCGCTTCAGGACGAGACGACGATCTCTCGCGGCGACTCCGACGGCGAGCAGTGGGACCGCGAGGAGCGCGCGGCGCTCCGCCGCGTGCCCGGTCTGTCGACCGAGCTCGAAGACGTCACAGAAGTCGAGTACCGCCAGCTGCGACTCGAGAACGTCGTGCTCGTCGGCGTGCACCCGCAGGGCGAGCAGGAGGACGCGGAGAACTCCCTGCGCGAACTCTCCGCCCTGGCCGAGACCGCCGGCGCCGTCGTGCTCGACGGCGTGCTGCAGCGCCGTCCCCACCCCGACCCCGCGACCTATGTCGGTCGCGGCAAGGCCGAGGAGCTGCGCGACATCGTGGCCTCGGTGGGCGCCGACACCGTCATCGCCGACACCGAGCTCGCGCCGAGCCAGCGACGTGCCCTCGAGGACGTCGTGAAGGTCAAGGTCATCGACCGCACGACCGTCATCCTCGACATCTTCAGCCAGCACGCCAAGAGCCGCGAGGGCAAGGCGCAGGTCGAGCTCGCACAGCTCGAGTACCTCCTCCCGCGTCTGCGCGGCTGGGGTGACTCGATGAGCCGCCAGGCCGGTGGCCAGGTGGGCGCCGGCGGCGCGGGCATGGGCTCGCGCGGACCCGGTGAGACCAAGATCGAGCTGGATCGCCGCCGCATCCGCACGCGCATGGCGCAGCTGCGAAAGCAGATCCGCGACTTCGCGCCCGCGCGCGACGCCAAGCGCGCCGAGCGCAAGCGCAACACGGTCCCGTCGGTCGCGATCGCCGGGTACACGAACGCCGGCAAGTCGTCGCTGCTCAACCGCCTCACGCGGGCGGGGGTGCTCGTCGAGAACGCGCTGTTCGCGACGCTGGATGCCACGGTCCGCCGCTCCGAGACGGCCGACGGCCGCACCTACACGCTCACCGACACCGTCGGGTTCGTGCGCAACCTCCCGCACCAGCTCGTCGAGGCGTTCCGCTCGACGCTCGAGGAGGTCGGTGACGCCGATGTCATCCTGCACGTCGTCGACGGCTCGCACCCGGATCCCGCGGCGCAGCTGAAGACGGTGCGCGATGTGATCGGCGACGTCGGCGCACGTGACACGCGCGAGCTCGTCGTGTTCAACAAGACCGACCTCCTGACCGAGGACGAGCGGATGCTGCTGCGCGGCCTCGAGCCGAGCGCACTGTTCGTCTCATCGCGCACGGGCGAGGGCATCGACGAGCTCCGTGCCGCGATCGAGGAGGCTCTGCCGCTCCCCGAGGTCGAGGTGCACGCCGTCGTCCCGTACGACCGCGGCGATCTCGTCTCGGCGGTGCACGAGACCGGCCACCTGGTCTCGCAGTCGCACGAGGCCGAGGGGACGGCGCTTCACGCCTACGTCTCTCCGCGCCTCGCGTCGGAGCTCGCGCCCTTCAGCGCGTAGCGCGGACCAGCGCTGTCTCGGCGACGGCGCGCACGGCCGGAACGGTCGAGCTCTCCGCGTCAGGAGAGCTCGACCGGCGGCACGCCCGGCGTCTCGAAACCGAAGACCCGGCCGAGGAACGCGTACGACCGCTCGAGCACGTCGATGGTCGTCTCCGCCTTGCGGAAGCCGTGCCCCTCGCCCTCGTACAGCACGTAGGCGTGAGGCACGCCGTGCGCTGCGAGCGCGTCGCGGATCGCCTCGGACTGCGAGGGCGGCACGACCTCGTCGTCGGCGCCCTGCAGGAGCAGCAGCGGCACGCGGAAGCGCTCCGGGCGGGTCAGCGGCGATCGCTCGAGGTAGATCGCCTCGTCGCGGGGGAGCGGGCCGATGAGCCCGTCGAGGTAGTGCGCCTCGAAGTCGTGCGTGTCCTCGACGAGGGCGCGCGCGTCTCCGACCCCGTAGCGCGAGATGCCCGCCGAGAACACATCGGTGCGCGTGAGGGCCGCGAGGACGGTCCAGCCGCCGGCCGAGCCTCCCTCGATCGCGAGGCGCGCGGCATCCGCTCGTCCCTCCGCCGCGAGCCCCGTGGCAGCGGCCGCCACATCGTCGACGTCGACGATGCCCCACTGGCCGCGCAGGCGCTCGCGGTAGTCGCGGCCGTAGCCCGATGATCCGCCGTAGTTGACGTCGAGCACGCCGATGCCGCGGCTCGTGAAGTACGCGATCTTTCCGGATGCCGCGCCCGCGACGTGCGACGTCGGTCCGCTGTGCACGAGCACGAGGTACGGCGGCCGCTCGTCGCGGGGTCCGTGCGCCTCGGGATGCGTCGGGGGGAAGTCGAAGGCGTGGACGGGTCCGTGCGGGCCGTCGAAGGTGACCGGGCGGGCCTGCGGCATCCACCCGGATCCCCACGGTGACTCGGAGCCCGCGATGCGCTGCTGCGAGCGCGCGTCAATGTCGACGAGCCAGACGCCGGGGGGCGCCCCCGCGCCCGTGCCGGAGACGAGCACGCGGCTGCCCGAGACGTCTTCGATGACGACGTTCGCGGTGGCCTCCAGCGCGAGCGACTCCGAGGCGCCGGAGCCCGGGTCGATGACGACGACGTCGTCCGATCCGTTCGTGCGCACCGCGACGAGACGGCCGTCGCCGAGCGCGGCGTACCAGCGCGTTCCGAGCACCCAGAGCGGGCCGCCGGTGTCGGCGTCGGCGGGCGCGACGGCATCGCGGCCGGTGCCGGTGCCGCTGCCGGTGCCGGTGCCGGTGCCGGCACCGGCGTCCAGCCGCAGCCGCCAGATGTTCCACCGGCCCGTCTGGTCGTCGAGGTAGAGCAGCTCGTCCTCGGCGGTCCACACCGGCTGCAGGCTGGATGTCGCGCCGGTCGTGACCGTCGCCCACTCGACGACGATGCCGCCCTCCAGCCGTCCCACGCGCAGCTGGCTGCGGTCCCACGGCATGTCGGGATGGTTCCAGGCCACCCACGCGAAATGGCGGCCGCCCGGCGAGAGCGCGGGCTGCGCGACGAAGTCGCTGCCGGCTGTCATGGCGACGACGCTCGGCACGCCGCTCGTCGCGATGGAGACGACGTTCCGCTGCGGCGCTCGACCGCTCTCGTGCTGCTCGCGCACCGCGACGAGTACGCCCTCCTGCATCGTCAGGCCGCCGAAGCGCACGCCCGGCTCGATCCCGGTGAGCGGCACGGGCGTCTCTCCCGGCCGTGCGGCCCAGATCCGCTGATCGGACTTCTCGACGAAGAAGATCCGTCCGGCGTCCGATGCCGTCCACGATCCGCCGCCGTACTCGTGCACACGTGAACGGGCGTTCCACGGCGCGGGGAGGACGTTCTCGACGTCCCCGCCGGCGCGTCGGCGCCGCACGGTGGTGCGGCCTCCCTCTTCGGGGACGCTCTCTCCCCACCAGATCTCGTCGCCCACGAAGCGGGCTCCCTCGAACCGCGGAGAGGCGGCCGACACGTCCGCCGCGGTGAGCGGAGAGGGCCACGATCCGTACGGAATCTCACGCGTCATGGCCCCAATCTACGCGGCGGAAGAAGTCCCTATCGGGATATGCCTTTGCCGTTATGGACCTCGAAACAGACCGTCACACAGCTCGTCCCGGCCTGTCGGCCTCCTCTACCGTGGTCGCATCATCGCCCTGACTTCCGGGGCGTGGAGCGACAGCCGAGCCCGGCACCCGCCCGCGATGACCCCGTGTCCCCTCTCCGGAGGGCGTGCACGGCGCCGCGGCCGCCCGGCCAGATCCGTCCTCTCCCGATTGCCTGTCATGCACGCTGAATCGCTCGTCGCCGACCCGGTGCCGTTCTCGTTCGAGCTCTATCCGCCCCGTTCCGACGCGGCGGCCGCCGAGCTCTTCGAGACGATCCGCGTGCTCGCCGCCGCCGGCCCGCGGTTCATCTCCGTCACGTACGGCGCCGGGGGCTCCACCGGCGGACGCTCCCTCGAGATCCTCCGCCGCATCCGCGAGTCGGGGGTCGAGGCCCTCGCCCACCTGACATGCGTCGGCAACACCTACGCCGGTGCGGCGCGGCTCATCCGCGAGTTCCTCGACGCCGACATCACGAGCTTCCTCGCGCTTCGCGGCGACCCGCCGGTCGGGGTGACGGAGGACGACGCGTTCCTCGGCGACCTCGAGAGCGCCGCACAGCTCGTCCAGCTCATCGACCGCGTGCAGGCCGAGCGGGCGCCCTACACCGAGGCCACGATCCCCGGCGTCCCCGGCGCCGTGCGGGTCGAGAGCCGTCGCCGCGTCGACATCGCCGTCGCCGCATTCCCGAACGGGCATCCCCGCTCCCGGCACCCCCGCGAGCACATCGACGCGCTGCTGGCCAAGCAGGCCGCGGGCGCGACCTTCGCCATCACGCAGCTCTTCTTCCACGCCGACGACTACCTCTGCTTCGTCGAGCGTGCGCGGCAGGCGGGCGTCGGCATCCCGATCCTCCCCGGCATCATGCCGATCGTCTCGCCGGTGCGCCTGCTGCGCGTGCTGGAGCTGACCGGCGAGAAGCTCCCCGGCGAGCTCGCGGTCGCGCTCGAGGTCGAGCCGACCGCCGAGGGCCGTCGCGCGGTCGGCATCGCGCACGCGGCGCGCCTGGCCCGCGAGGTCGTCGACGCCGGCGCTCCCGGAGTCCACCTTTACGCGTTCAACCACCACGACGCCGTCCTCGCGGTCCTCCGCGAGGCCGGCATCCTCTCCCCTCACCCATCCGAACTGGAGGCCGCACGATGACCGAAACCCCCACCGCCTTTCCGGCGGGAACGATCCTGGGCTACCCGCGCATCGGGCGTCGCCGCGAGCTCAAGCGCGCCGTCGAGGCGCACTGGGCCGGCACGCTCGACGAGAGCGGGCTCGAGCAGACCGCGGCCGAGCTGCGCCGCGCGACGCGCGAGCGGCTCGCCGCACTCGGCCTCGGCCGCGACGACTCGTCGATCCCGGAGTCGTTCTCGTACTACGACCAGGTGCTCGATGTCGCAGCCGCGGTCGGCGCCCTCCCGGAGCGCTTCGCCCACCTCCGCGCAGCCGACGGGACTGTGGGCCTCGGCGCCTACTTCACCGCCGCGCGCGGTGCGGGAGAGCTCGCGCCCCTCGAGCTGACGAAGTGGTTCGACACGAACTACCACTACCTCGTCCCCGAGATCGGTCCCGAGACGATCTTCGCGCTCTCCACCGACCGCTTCTCCCGTCAGGTCGCCGAGGCGCGCGCCGACGGCTTCGTGACGCGCCCCGTCGTAGTGGGTCCCGTCACGCTGCTGGCTCTTGCGAAGGCGACGGATGCCGCGCCCGAGGGGTTCCGTCCGCTCGACCGCCTCGCCGACGTCCTCCCCGTCTACGTGGAGCTTCTCGCGTCCCTCCGTGCCGCGGGCGCCGAGTGGGTGCAGCTCGATGAGCCCGCGCTCGTGAGCGAGAGCCTGCCGATCCCCGCGGCGGAGCTCGCCGCCGCCGCCGCTCGTGCCTACGCGGTGCTCGGCGGCGCCGCCGACCGCCCCGAGATCCTCGTCGCGGCGCCCTACGCGCAGCTCTCCACCGAGGCCTGGGCCGCGCTCGCGGGCGCCCCCGTCGAGGCCCTCGCGGTCGACCTCACGCGCGGCACCGTCCCGGCGGCGACGCACGGCCTCGCCGCGAAGGTGCTCGTCGGCGGCGTGGTCGACGGGCGCAATGTCTGGCGCGGCGATCAGGAGGCCGCGTGGCAGAAGCTCGAGGACCTCGCCGACCTCGGCGCGCGCGCGGTGTCGGCGGCGACCTCGACGTCGCTCCAGCACGTGCCGCACGACGTCTCGGACGAGACCGAGCTCGACCCGCGCCTGGTGTCGTGGCTCGCGTTCGCCGACCAGAAGGTCGGGCAGGTCGTGACCCTCGCCCAGGGCCTCGTCGAGGGGCACGCCGCCATCGCGCACCGGCTGGCCGAGGCATCCGTCGCCCTCGCCGACCGCCGCAGTGCACCCGGCGTGCGCGACGGGGCCGTGCGCGTGCGCGCCGCCGCACTGGCTGCCGGTGCGCGCGACCGCGGCGACTACGAGACGCGGCTCGCGGCGCAGGAGACCGCTCTGGACCTTCCTGTGCTGCCGACGACGACGATCGGATCGTTCCCGCAGACCCCCGACATCCGCCGCGTGCGCGGGCAGCACGACCGGGGCGAGATCTCGACCGCCGAGTACGAGCAGCTGCTGCGCCTGGAGATCACGGCCGTCGTCGGGCTCCAGGAGGAGCTCGGCCTGGATGTGCTGGTGCACGGCGAGGCCGAGCGCAACGACATGGTCCAGTACTTCGCCGAGAACCTCGACGGGTTCGCGGTGACCCGCAACGGCTGGGTGCAGTCGTACGGCTCGCGGGCGACGCGTCCCTCGATCCTGTGGGGCGACGTCTCGCGCCCGGCGCCCATTACGGTGCGCTGGTCGCAGTTCGCCCAGTCGCTCACCGATCGGCCCGTCAAGGGCATGCTCACCGGCCCCGTGACGATCCTCGCGTGGTCGTTCGTCCGCGACGACCAGCCCCTCGCCGAGACCGCCGATCAGGTCGCGCTCGCCCTGCGGGATGAGATCGCCGACCTCGAGGAGGCGGGCATCGGCATCGTCCAGGTCGACGAGCCGGCGCTGCGCGAACTGCTGCCGCTCAAGGCTGCGGACCAACCGGCGTACCTCGACTGGTCGGTGGGCTCCTTCCGCCTGGCGACGGCCGGCGCGGCGACCTCGACGCAGGTGCACACGCACCTCTGCTACTCCGAGTTCGCCGTCGTCATCGACGCGATCGCGGCGCTCGATGCCGACGTGACGTCCATCGAGGCTGCTCGCAGCCGCGGCGAGGTCATCACCGACATCGCCGACTCCGGCTTCTCGCACGGCGTCGGACCCGGTGTCTACGACATCCACTCGCCGCGCGTGCCGTCGGTCGCCGAGGTCGCCGATCTCCTGCGCCGCGCCGTCGACGAGCTGCCGCTGCGCCAGGTGTGGGTCAACCCCGACTGCGGTCTCAAGACCCGGGCCTACCCCGAGACGGTCGCATCGCTGCAGAACGTGGTCGAGGCGACGCGTCTCGTCCGCGAGGGGATCGAGGTCAGCGTCTAGGACGCGGTTTCTTCGTGGTTGCGGATGCCTCGGCTCCGCCCTCTTCCGAGGGTGCGGCCGGGGCATCTGCCGTCACGGTGACGAGCTCCGAGGCGCCTTCCGCGGCCGGGACGGCTTGTGCGCCGGAATCGCCGCGGGAGGCGGCCTCGGCGGTCTGGGGCGCGGCATCGCCGCGGGAGGGGACGCCGGTGGTCTCGGGCGCGGCGGGGGTCTCGGGCGCGGCCCAGGCCTGCAGGGCGGCGGCGGATGCCTCGGCATCGGCCGCCGCAGCCTCCGCATCAGCGGCAGCGGCCTCGGCATCCGCGACCGACTCGTCGATTGTGGGCTCGGCGAGCTCCTCGGGCCGGTGCTGGAGCAGTTCGAGGATCCACGCGACGGCGAACGCGACGATGAGCACGAGGAACACGTCGCCCGCCGACAACGGCCGCAGGGCGTAGAGCCAGATGACGGCGAGAACGGTGATCACGACCCGGATGAGCACGCGGTAGCGGGCGAGGAAGAGCCCGAACGCGCCGGTGTGCAGGCCCATCGCCGACAGTGAGCGGCGGATCGACGCGTTCGTGCTGTTCACGAAGGCGCGCGACCGCGTCGCGGCTCCCGACCCGCCCATGAACCAGCCGAGCACGGCGATGAACACGCCGAGGAGCGCGACGACCGCCGCCGTCTGGCGCATCGAGTCGATGACGCCCGAGTAGATGACCTCGAGACCCGCGACCGAGAGGTCGAGCTGTGCCGCGACCTGACCGATGAAGGGGTAGCCGATCGCGAACCCGAGCGCGAGCGCTCCGCCGCCGGCGGCGAAGCCGATGCCGGTGCCGATGATCGCGACGCTGCGCTTCCGGGCGATCAGGATGCCGAGCGCGAACAGTGCGAGCGTGATGAGGGGCAGCCACCAGCCGAGCGTCGAGGCGAGCGCGTACACCGTGCGGATGGTCACGAGCGTCTCGCCCGTGCCGATGATCACGACCTTGTCGACGGCGGGGATGATCTGGGCGACCCCGATGCCGCGATCGACGAGGTTCTGCTTGACGCGATCGACGATCGCCCCGAGCTGGATCCCCACGCCCTCGTCGGTCATGACGACCAGCCCGCCGCCGTCGGAGGTCGCGGCGGTCGTGAGGGCGCGGTGCGCGGCACGCGTCGCGGTGCCCCAGACATCGGCGAACTGATCGGACTGGACGACGCGGGTCACGGCCGTGTCGACGAGATTCTCCAGGCCCTGGGCGGCCGGCGCCTTCAGCAGCTCGAGCGCGCTCTGCGCGCGCGGCGGGAGGCCCAGCTGCGAGATGCCGTCGAAGACGTTGGTGGTGAGCTGCGTGAAGTCGACCTTGGCATTGATCGCGTCCATGGTCTCGTCGACGATCATGCTCTGCACGGCCGGGTCGTCGGCCAGCGGGGCGAGCGTGTTCACGAACTGCTCTTCGTCCACGAGCTCGGCGCGCGCCCACGCCGTGACGATCGAGACCGGCACGAGGAGGGCCGCGATGACGATCAGGAGGGCCGACGCGAAGGCGCGCCACCGGCCGGGCGCCCTCTCGTGGACGGGCGGGGCCTGGCGGAGGGGCTCCACCGGGGTCGTTCGCAGGGCGTCGTTCTCCACGCGCAGGCGGTCGACCTCCGCCCGGAGGTCATCGATCTCGGACGTCGCCATGGCCACACCTCTCGTCGAGGCGGCCCCCGCCGCCCTGCGGCCATTGTGCCCGCGGGACGGTGCCTTCTCCACGCCGGACGGGTCGCTCTCGCCCACGACGGGCGAGGACGGACTCAGACGGCGCGAAGGACGGCGACGACCTTGCCCAGGACGACGGCCTCGTCGCCGAGGATCGGCTCGAACGCGGAGTTGCGGGGGAGGAGCCACGTGTGGCCGTCGCGTTGGCGGAACGCCTTGACGGTCGCCTCGCCGTCGAGCATGGCCGCCACGATGTCGCCGTTGTCGGCCGTCGCCTGCGAGCGCACGACGACCCAGTCGCCGTCGCAGATGGCCGCGTCGATCATCGACTCGCCCACGATCTTGAGCATGAACAGGTCGCCCTTGCCCACGAGCTGCCGGGGGAGCGGGAAGATCTCCTCGACCTGCTGGTCCGCGGTGATCGGCACGCCGGCCGCGATCCGGCCGACCAGCGGCACGAGGGCCGCATCGCCGACGGAGGGGCCGGCGTCGGCCGGGTTCTCGGCGGCCGTGCCGGGGAGGTCGATGAGGACCTCCATCGCGCGGGTCTTGCCCGCGTCGCGGCGCAGGTAGCCGCTGAGCTCCAGCTGGTTCAGCTGATGCGTCACGCTCGACAGCGACTTGAGGCCGACGGCATCCCCGATCTCGCGCATGCTCGGCGGATAGCCGTGCCGCGCGATGGAGCGCTGGATCACCTCGAGGATCGCGAGCTGCTTGTCGCTGAGGCTCTTGCGTCGCCGTGTCTGGGGCCGCTCGCGGCCGCTCGCGTCGCTCATCTCGCAGCTCCTGTCTCGCGCCGTCGAGGGCAGCGGTCTTCGAATGTCGGAGGCCCGTGGTGGGGTGAATCTGTCGAAACCGTATCCGGTCCTCGGCGCGAACGCGAGCAGCCCGCCCGCGTGTCGCGTTCGATGGTCGGGCCAGCCGACGCTCGCTTGACAGCAGATTGTATCGAAGATAGGTTCGGAACACAGATTCGCACCCGCTGCTCCCGGCCGAGCGGCGGATGCGAATCTCTTCCCTCCAGGAGGACACCATGACCGCCATCGGAATCACGCGCACCGCCCTGACCGCGCCCGGCCTCACCGGCCCGGCGCTCACCGCGACCCGGCTGCGTCTCACGACGCGCGGCCGCCGCGTGCTGGCGGTCCTCGCGGCGCTGCCGGCCATGGTCGCCCTCGCCGTCGCGGTCTTCCTCGGCGGGTCCGCCGCCCTCGCGTCGCGCGATGCGGGCGCGCCGGCCGGCACCTTCGAGACGGTCACGGTCGTGGCGGGCGAATCGCTCTGGTCGATCGCGCAGGAGGTCGCTCCCTCGGCCGATCCTCGCGATGTCGTCGACGCGATCGTCCGGCTCAACGCCCTCGACGGCGTCGCCGTCTCTGCGGGCCAGCGCCTGGCGATCCCGGCGGAGTACGCCTCCGGTCGCTGAACCCGGTCCCGAGCCGCCGCGCCGCCTACGATGGGAGGGGTGAGCAGCAGTCTCGACCAGCTTCCTATCCGCGACGATCTGAGAGGGCTGACGCCGTACGGCGCACCGCAGGCGCCGCTGCCGGTGGCCCTCAACGTCAACGAGAACACGCATCCGGTTCCGCAGGAGGTCGCGGACGACATCCTGGACGCCGTCGCCCACGCGCTGCGCGACGTCAACCGCTACCCCGACCGCGAGTTCACCGACCTCCGCGAGGGCTTCGCCGACTACCTGGGGCACGGGCTCACCCGCGACCAGATCTGGGCCGCCAACGGCTCGAACGAAGTGCTGCAGCACGTACTGCAGGCCTTCGGCGGTCCCGGCCGCACCGCGATGGGCTTCGCTCCGACCTACTCGATGTACCCGCTTCTGACGCGCGCGACCGGTGCGAGGTGGATCGCGGGGGAGCGCGGTCATGATTTCGTCGTCAGCGCCGAGAGCGCGGCTTCGCAGGTGGCGGATGCCGCGCCCGACGTCGTCTTCCTGTGCGCACCCAACAACCCGACCGGCACCCCGATGGGGCTCGACGTTATCGAGGCCGTCTATGAGGCCTCCCACGGCATCGTGATCGTCGACGAGGCCTACTTCGAGTTCGCTCCGCGTGAGGAGCGCTCCGCGTTGACGCTTCTCCCCGGCCGCGAGCGGCTCGTCGTCTCGCGCACGATGAGCAAGGCGTTCGCGTTCGCGGGCGCCCGCGTCGGCTACCTCGCCGCCGATCCGGCGCTCATCGACGCGCTCCGCCTCGTGCGCCTGCCGTATCACCTGAGCGCTCTGACGCAGGCCGCGGCGGTGGCGGCCCTGCGCCACGCCTCGACGATGCTGCACATGGTCGACGACATCGTGGCGCAGCGCGACCGGATCTCGGCGACACTCGACGCGCTCGGGTACGAGCCGCACGAGTCGTGGACCAACTTCGTGCTCTTCGGCGGCGTCGACGATCCCGCCGCGACGTGGCAGGCGCTCTACGACCGCGGCGTGCTGATCCGCGACGTCGGCATCCCGCACCACCTCCGGGTGTCGGCGGGTACCGAGGCCGAGACCACCGCGTTCCTCGACGCCCTCGCCTCGATAGACTCGAAGGCATGACCGCACGCACCGCGTCGCTGCGCCGCGCGACGAGCGAGTCCACCGTCGAGCTCGACCTCGATCTCGACGGCACCGGCCGCAGCAGCATCGACACCACGGTGCCGTTCTTCGACCACATGCTCACGGCGTTCGCGAAGCACTCGCTGACCGACCTCACCGTGCGCGCCTCGGGCGACACCGACATCGACGCACACCACACGGCTGAAGACGTCTCGATCGTGCTCGGCCAGGCGATCCGCGAGGCCCTCGGCGACAAGGCGGGCATCTCGCGGTACGGCGATGCCCTCGTGCCGCTCGACGAGGCCCTCGCCCAGGCCGTGGTCGACATCTCGGGCCGTCCGTACCTCGTGCACTCGGGAGAGCCGGCCGGTTTCGAGCACCACCTCATCGGCGGCCACTTCACGGGGTCGCTCGTGCGGCACACGTTCGAGGCGATCACCTTCAACGCGGGCCTCACGGTCCACGTCCGCGTGCTCGCCGGCCGTGACCCGCACCACATCGCGGAGGCGGAGTACAAGGCCTTCGCGCGGGCGTTCCGCCAGGCCAAGGCTCTCGATCCGCTGGTCGACGGCATTCCGAGCACCAAGGGCGCCCTGTGACGCGACCCCTCGTCGCGGTCCTGGACTACGGCTCCGGAAACGTCCACTCCGCCGTCAAGGCGCTGGATGCCGCCGGCGCCGACGCACGCCTGACCTCCGATCGCTCGCTCGTGCTGGAGGCCGACGGCCTCGTCGTCCCGGGTGTCGGCGCCTTCCGCGCCGTGATGGACGCGCTGCGCGCGAGCCGCGGCGAAGAGCTCATCGGGCGCCGGCTGGCCGGGGGCCGCCCCGTCCTCGGCATCTGCGTCGGCATGCAGGTGCTCTTCGAGCGCGGCGTCGAGCGCGGCGTCGACACGGAGGGTCTGGGGGAGTGGCCCGGCACGGTGACCGAGCTCGATGCGCCCGTCCTCCCGCACATGGGCTGGAACACCGTCGAGGTCGGCGAGGGCAGCCGCCTCTTCCGCGGGATCGAGCACGAGCGCTTCTACTTCGTGCACTCCTTCGGCGCCCAGAAGTGGACGCTCGACACGCAGCATCCGTTCCCGTCGCCGACGCTGACGTGGTGCTCCTACGGAGCCGCCCCCTTCCTCGCCGCCGTCGAGAATGGCCCGCTCGCAGCCACGCAGTTCCATCCCGAGAAGTCCGGGCTCGCCGGCATCCGTCTCCTGTCCAATTGGATCGGCGGCCTGAGCGCCGCTAACCTCTGAACTCGTGCCTCCCGCGGGGCAGAGCCCCGCGTCCACGATCACGCACCGAGGATTCATGAACGATTTCGCCTCCCGGCCCGAACTGATCCTGCTCCCCGCCGTCGACGTCGCTGACGGCAAGGCCGTCCGCCTGACGCAGGGGGAGGCGGGCTCCGAGACGAACTACGGCGATCCCGTCGAGGCCGCCGTCGAGTGGGCCAAGCAGGGGGCGCAGTGGATCCACCTCGTCGACCTCGACGCCGCCTTCGGCCGCGGCACGAACGCGCCGATCATGCGCAAGGTCATCAAGCAGGTCAAGGGCGTGCAGGTCGAGCTCTCCGGCGGCATCCGCGACGACGCGAGCCTCGAGGCCGCCCTCGAGTCGGGCGCCGCGCGCATCAATCTCGGAACGGCCGCCCTCGAGAACCCCGAGTGGGCAGCCGACGTCATCGGCCGCTACGGCGACGTCATCGCCGTCGGCCTCGACGTGCGCGGCACGACGCTGGCCGCACGCGGCTGGACCCGCGAGGGCGGCGACCTGTGGACCGTGCTCGACCGCCTCGAGGCGGCCGGCTGCAGCCGCTACGTCGTGACCGACGTCACGAAGGACGGCACGCTCCGCGGCCCCAACGTCGAGCTCCTGCGCGAGGTCGCCAACCGCACGCCGAAACCCGTCGTGGCCTCGGGCGGCATCTCGAGCCTCGACGACATCGCCGCGCTCCGCGACCTCGTCCCGCTCGGCGTCGAGGGCGCGATCGTCGGCAAGGCCCTCTACTCAGGCGCGTTCACGCTCGCCGAGGCGCTGGATGTCGCCGGAGACTGACCCGCAAGACGTCACCGGCCACGGCCATCACGGCCACGGCGATCACAGCGCCGACTCCGCGGGGGTCCCGTGGGAGGGCCGCAGCTTCCAGGCAAACCCCCACACGGCCGACGACGGGTCTGCCGATCCGCGCCTCCTCGCGGCGCTGCTCGACTTCTACGAGGGGGCCGGTGACCCCGTCGCCGTCGTCGAGGCCTACCGCACGGCGCGCCTGCTGATCCCGCTCGTCGCCGAGAAGGGCGACGAGGGCATCGGCGCGCACGGCCTCGCGGTCGACAAGACGCAGGAGCTCTCCATCGTCACGGTCGCCGCCCCCGACGGCCGCCGCGTGCTCCCCGTCTTCACCTCGGTGGACGCTCTCTCGCGGTGGGATGCCGCGGCCCGCCCCGTGCCGGCCGACGGCGTCCGCACGGCACTCGCCGCGGCCGAGGACGACACCGACCTCATCGTCATCGACCCGACCTCGCCGACCGAGTTCGTCCTGCGCCGGCCCGCGCTGTGGGCCATCGCCCAGGGCATCCCGTGGGAGCCGAGCTACACGTCGCCGGAGGTCTTCGCGGGGTTGCACGAGAGTATCGGCGGAGAGCTCGCCGTCCTCGACCTCTCGGTCGCCCCGGGCGACCCGTCCGGCCGCCTGCGCGGTCCGGAGCTCATCGTTCGCCTCGAGCTCATGCCTGGCCTCGACCAGGCCGAGCTCGACGCCGTGCTGTCCCGCCTCGCCAAGCGCTGGGCCTCCGACGACCGCATCGCCGTCCTCGTGGACTCCCTGACGGTCAAGCTCGTCCGCGCCTGACGCGGCCGCCCCGACCCCGACCCCGCCGACCCGCCGTCCCGCGCCGCCGGTCCCGTCCCGGCCTCCTATTCGTCCCGTCCCTGTACCGAACTCAGGATGAGCGTGCGCCGGAGGCGCCGACACGCCGTGTTGCCGCCACTTGGCGCCCGCTCGTCCTGCGTTAGGCCCGTCCGCGAGCGCGCCGCCGTCGCGCGCCGCCGTCCCGCGCCGCCGTCCCGCGCCGCCGGTCCCGCCCCTGTACCGAACTCAGGATGAGCGTGCGCCGGAGGCGCCGACACGCCGTGTTGCCGCCACTTGGCGCCCGCTCGTCCTGCGTTAGGCCCGCCAGCGAGTCCGAGCCGCACCTGAGCCGTACCTGAGCCGCGCCGTGGGCACGCCCGTGTCCGGGCCCCCCCCGGCCACGCGGGACTGTGCGGCCTCTTGCCGACCGACCCGCAGTGGCGGATGATCGGCCTCGGCGCCGGGAGACGTGAGCGTCGGCCTCAGCGCCGGTGAGCAGCCACGGCCCCACGCGTGCCGCGGGAAGAGCCCGCGAGCCCCGCCCGTGCCCCGGAAACAGCCCGAGAAAGGTGCAGCCATGGATGCCACGGCGAACGACCCGTCCGCGCCGCGCCCCGACTATGCAGCCACACCCGACGCCACAGCACCCCCACCCGCAGACACACCCGACGAGTACGGCGAAGCCCTCGACGCCGCGCACCGCCACGCGGCGCGGTGGCTCGCCTCGGTCCAGGAGCGGCCGATCCGTCCCGACCTCGACGTCGACGCCGTCCTCGCGCGGCTGCGCCGCGACCTTCCGGAGGAGGGGACGGATGCCGCGGCCGTCGTCGAAGAGCTCGCCGACGCGACAGAGCCCGGCCTCATGGCGATGGGGTCGTCGCGGTTCTACGGCTTCGTCATCGGCGGCACCTACCCCGCGGCGCTCGCCGCCGACTGGCTCGTCTCCGCGTGGGATCAGAACACCGGCTCCCGCCAGCCGACCCCCGCTACGGCCGCCGTCGAAGAGACGGCGGCCCGGTGGCTCCTCGAGGTCCTCGGCCTCCCCGAGGGGAGCGGCGTCGGCTTCGCGACCGGCGCAACGAGCGCCAACCTCGCGTGCCTGCTCACCGCCCGCGACGCCGTCATCCGCGAACGCGGCGTCGATCCCGCCCTCGGCCTGCAGCACGCGCCTCCCGTGCGCTTCTTCGCGGGCGACGCCGTGCACACCTCGGTCGTGCTCGCGGGACGGATGTCGGGGCTCGGCGCCCCCGTCACCGTCGGCGCCGACGACCAGGGTCGCATCGACGTCGCCGGCCTCGAGCGCGCGCTCCACGAGGCCGACGGCCCCGCGATCGTCGCGCTCCAAGCGGGCGACGTCCACTCGGGTGCCTTCGACGACTTCGCCGCCGCGGTCGACGTCGCCCACCTCGCGGGCGCCTGGGTGCACGTCGACGGCGCGTTCGGGCTCTGGGCCGCGGCATCCCCTCGCCTGACGCACCTCACCGCGGGGCTCGAGCACGCGGACTCGTGGGCGACCGACGCCCACAAGACGCTCAACGTGCCCTACGACTGCGGCGTCGCGATCGTCCGCGACGAGGCCGCGATGGCCGCGGCGCTCGCCGCCCATGCGGCCTACCTCCCGACGGTCGAGAGCATCCCTGATCCATACGACCGGGTGCCCGAGCTCTCGCGCCGTGCGCGCGGCGTGCCGGTCTGGGCGGCGCTGCGCTCCCTCGGCAGGAACGGCGTCATCGCGCTCGTCGAGGGGCTCGCGGATGCCGCGACCGCTCTGGCCGAGGGCTTCCGAGGCATCCGGGGTCTCCACGTCACCAACGACGTCGTCTTCACGCAGGTGTGTCTCGCGGCGCCGACCGACGAGCAGACGGCGGCGCTGGGGGAGTGGCTGCGCGCCGAAGGCACGGTGTGGGCGTCGTCATCGCGCTGGCAGGACCGCACCGTCGTGCGCTTCGCGGTGAGCAATCGGGGGACGGATGCCGAGGCCGTCCGCCGCACCGTCGACGCCGTCGCCCGCGGCGCCGCCGCGGTCGGGATCGGGGCCTAGGTGACCGGGCCGGTCCACTTCTCGCCGGGACCCTTGCCGATCGGGTCGGGGATGACGGACTCCTCGCGGAACGCCAGCTGAAGCGAGCGCAGCCCGTCGCGCAGCGACCGCGCGTGCATGTCGCTGATCTCGGGGGCGCCGGCCGTGATGAGCCCGGCGAGGGCGTTGATGAGCTTCCGCGCCTCGTCGAGGTCCTTCTGGTTCGCCGGGTCGTCGGCGAGCCCGACCTTGACGGCGGCGGCGCTCATGAGGTGCACGGCCGTGGTCGTGATGACCTCGACGGCGGGGACGTCGGCGATGTCGCGTGTGGCGGATGCCGCGACCCGCTCCTGCTCGTCCCAGCGGGCGAGGCGCTCGGCATCCGTCCCTTCGTTCTCGAAGTCCGGATCGCCCTGGTCGCCCTGAATCGTCTCCACGCCACTCTCTCTGCTAGACTATGGCGGGCTCCGGAGCGCTCTGCTCCGGAACGAAAGAGGATCACATCCCACCCGCGCTTGCCGCTCCAGGCTACCGGGTCCACGCACTCCGCCCCGTCCGCTTGCGGCCGGGGTAGCCCGCGATGCGAAGCATGGCGGGAAAGGGTGAGAACGAAGCCGGCGCTCGTGCGTCGTGCGAGTGGCGTGAGTCTCTTCCGCCCGCGACGCACCCCGTGTCGCGGTGGCCACCACCCGCACGAATGAGGAGTTCCGCATCAGCGATCCCCGCACCAATGAGCGCATCCGCGTGCCGGAGGTCCGACTCGTCGGACCCAACGGCGAGCAGGTCGGCGTCGTCCGCATCGAGGTGGCGCAGCGTCTTGCTCAGGACGCCGATCTCGACCTGGTCGAGGTCGCCCCCAACTCGAAGCCTCCCGTCGTCAAGATCATGGACTACGGGAAATTCAAGTACGAGGCCGCGCAGAAGGCCAAGGAGGCCCGGCGCAACCAGGCGAACACGGTCCTCAAAGAGGTCCGCTTCCGCTTGAAGATCGAGGCCCACGACTACTTGACCAAGCTCAAGCGGGCCGAAGGCTTCCTCCAGTCGGGTGACAAGGTCAAGGCGATGATCCTGTTCCGCGGTCGCGAGCAGTCGCGTCCCGAGCAGGGTGTACGTCTTCTCCGCAAGTTCGCGGAGGACGTCGCGGAGTTCGGCACCGTCGAGTCGAACCCCACGATCGACGGTCGCAACATGGTCATGGTGATCGCACCGCACAAGAACAAGTCCGAGGTGAAGACCGAGCAGAACGCTCAGCGCGCCGCCAACAAGGAGGCCGCACGCTCCGCGCGCACCGGGGCGCCCTCGGACGAGCCCGGCGCGGAACCGGCCGAAGCCGAAGCGGGATCCGCCGAGTAAGGCCCCACAGACTCCCGCTCCGGCGGGACAGCAGCTCCCGCCTGGGCGGGACACTCAACGAAGGAAGAAAGATGCCGAAGCAGAAGACCCACTCGGGTGCCAAGAAGCGCTTCAAGGTCACCGGAAGCGGCAAGATCAAGAAGCAGCAGGCGAACCTCCGCCACAACTTCGAGGGCAAGCCGACCAAGCGCACCCGCCGCCTGTCGGCCGACAAGATCCTTGCTCCGGGTGACGCCAAGGTCGCCAAGAAGCTCCTCGGCATCTGAGCGCCGCCGGCACGTTAGGAAGTAGAAGAAATGGCTAGAGTCAAGCGGGCCGTCAACGCCCACAAGAAGCGTCGCGTCATCCTCGAGCGGGCCTCGGGTTACCGTGGCCAGCGTTCGCGTCTGTACCGCAAGGCGAAGGAGCAGGTCACCCACTCTCTCGTCTACGCGTACCGCGACCGCCGCAAGCGCAAGGGCGACTTCCGTCGTCTGTGGATCCAGCGCATCAACGCTGCGAGCCGCCAGAACGGCCTCACGTACAACCGCCTCATCCAGGGCCTCGGCCTCGCGGGTGTGCAGGTCGACCGTCGCATCCTCGCCGAGCTGGCCGTGAACGAGCCCGCCGTGTTCGCGTCGCTCGTCCAGACGGCCAAGGGCGCTCTCCCCGAGAACGTCAACGCGCCGAAGTCCGCCTGAGCCGCGGCATCCGTCGTCCGAAGGGGCGTCCTCCTCACGGAGGGCGCCCCTTCGTCGTTCCCGGGATACGGGCGCGCGACGTGTCGGCAGGCCGCCGGGCGTAACAGGATGCCGCGGATCTATATGCTGAGTGCGTGCTCGAGAACCCGCGTTCGCCGCGCGTGCGCGCCGTCGCGAAGCTGGTCAAGCGCAGCGCCCGGCAGGAGACCGGCCTGTTCCTCCTGGAGGGGCCGCAGGCAGCGCGCGAAGTGCTCGCCTACCGCCCCGACACGCTCGTGGAGCTGTTCGCGACGCCGACGGCGATGGACAGGCACGCCGACATCCGCGACGCCGCGCGGGAGGCCGGGATCGAGGTCGTGTTCACGACCGAGCCCGTGCTGGACGCGATGGCCGACACCGTCACGCCGCAGGGCATCGTCGCCGTCGCGCGGCAGTCGCCCACCTCGATGCGCGACATCTTCGAGGCGCAGCCGACGCTCGTCGCGATCTGCGAGGAGGTGCGCGACCCCGGCAACCTCGGGACGATCATCCGCGCCGCCGACGCGGCCGGCGCCGACGCCGTGGTTCTGACGGGACGCACGGTCGACCCGTACAACCCCAAAGTCGTCCGCGCCACGACGGGGTCGCTGTTCCATCTGCCGGTCGCCGTCGGCGCCGACCTCGCCTCGACCGCCGAGCGCGCCCGCGCCGCCGGACTCCGCATCGTCGCGGCCGACGTGGAGGGCGAGGACTTCCTCGCGCATCGCGGGATCCTCGCCGAGCCCACGGCATGGCTCTTCGGCAACGAGGCGCGCGGTCTCGACGCGGAGTCGCTCGCCTTCGCCGATCTGTCGCTGCGTCTGCCCATCTACGGATCGGCCGAGTCGCTCAATCTCGCGACCGCCGCGAGCGTCTGCCTCTACGAGAGCGCCTTCGCACAGCGCGCCGTGCGCACGTCGTGACCTGCCCGCTCTCTGTTACAGGTCGGTAAAGCTCGCGACAACCCCTGGCACAGTGTCACAAGTGCCTCCTAGGGTTCCGTTATGGCGACACTCGACGGCGGTGCCCCGAAGACGTCCAACATCTCTGTCCGGCGTGGCGACCCGCTCGTGGTCGTCACCGACGTGCAGAAGCACTATGGCGACTTCCAGGCCCTGAAAGACATCGACCTCACGGTCAACCGGGGTGAGGTGGTCGTCGTGATCGGGCCTTCCGGCTCGGGCAAGTCGACGCTCTGCCGCACGATCAACCGGCTCGAGACCATCACGAGCGGCACGATCACGATCGACGGCAAAGAGCTCCCCAAAGAGGGGCGGGCGCTGGCAGAGCTGCGCGCCGACGTCGGGATGGTGTTCCAGTCGTTCAACCTCTTCGCGCACCTCACGATCCTCGACAACGTGACGCTCGGGCCGATCAAGGTGCGGAAGATGAAGAAGGCGGATGCCGAGCGCGAGGCGAAGGTGCTGCTCGACCGCGTGGGGGTGGGCCAGCAGGCGAACAAGCTCCCCGCACAGCTCTCGGGCGGCCAGCAGCAGCGTGTCGCCATCGCTCGCGCGCTCGCGATGAACCCGAAGCTGATGCTCTTCGACGAGCCCACCAGCGCCCTCGATCCCGAGATGATCAATGAAGTCCTCGACGTCATGGTGAGCCTCGCCCAGGAGGGCATGACGATGATCGTCGTGACCCACGAGATGGGCTTCGCGCGCAAGGCGGCCGACCGGGTCGTCTTCATGGCGGACGGCCAGATCGTCGAGGAGGCGACGCCGGAGGGGTTCTTCACCAACCCCACCTCGGCCCGCGCGAAGGACTTCCTCTCGAAGCTCCTCACTCACTGAGGCTCCGAGTCCCGCACCAGAAAGGACCACCCCCGGCAACACAGCGATGCATCCCGGCGGCCCGACGTCATCGGATACGGAACGAATACGACATGCGCAATCACAGAGGAGAACAGCACATGCGAAAGTCACGGATCATCACCGCCCTCGGCCTCGCCGCGGCAGCGGCCCTCACCCTCACGGCGTGCAACAGCGGCACTCCGGGCGGCTCGCCCACGACCGAATCGTCGGGGAGCGCCGCCGAGAACGGCACCTGGTTCACCGTCGCGAAAGACGTCCAGCTCGAGGGCAGCCCGACCTTCGACAAGATCAAGGAGCGCGGGAGCGTCAAGGTCGGCGTCAAGGAGGACCAGCCGGGTCTCGGCTATCTCGACCCGACCACCGGCGACCGCACCGGCTTCGACGTCGACATCGCACGGTGGGTCGCGGCATCCCTGGGCTACGACGAGGACAAGATCGAGTTCACGGCGATCCCGTCGGCCAACCGCGAGCAGGCGATCGTCAACGGCGACATCGACTACTACGTCGGCACGTACTCGATCACCGACAAGCGCAAAGAGCAGATCTCGTTCGCGGGGCCGTACTTCGTGACGGGCCAGGGTCTCCTCGTCGCCGCCGACAACAGCGACATCAAGGGGCCCGACGACCTCGCGGGCAAGAACGTCTGCTCGGCGACCGGCTCGACCTCGATCCAGCGGATCAAGACCGACTACCCCGACGCCAAGACGACGGAGTTCGACACGTACTCGCAGTGCGTCGAGCAGCTCAAGACCGGCCAGGTCGACGCCGTCACGACGGATGAGGCGATCCTGATCGGCTACGCCGCACAGGACCCCGACAACCTCAAGGTCGTCGGCGACGTCTTCAGCGAGGAGCGCTACGGCGTCGGCATCCCGAAGGGCGACACGGCGCTGCAGGAGTACATCAACAAGATGTTCACCGACGGCGGCGACATCTGGCAGGCGATCTTCGACAAGAACCTCGGCTCCGCCGGGGTCAAGGGGCAGCAGCCGCAGCCCGACCCCGTCGGCTGATCGATCCGTGGTGGCGCCCGCTCGCGGCGGGCGCCACCACTCCACTTGAGAAGAGGACGAGGAGGAGGATGCCGCGGTGAACCAGTTCTTCGACTATCCCGACTTATGGCTCGAAGCCCTCGGGGGCACGCTCCTGCTCTTCGTCGGCGGGGGCGTCATCGCGCTCGTGCTCGGCGTCGTCGTCGGGGCGATGCGTGTCTCACCGGTCCCCATCGCGCGTGCCGTGGGCACGGTGTACGTGAACTGGATCCGCAACACCCCGCTCACCCTCGTGATGTTCTTCTTCGCATTCTGCGTGCCGCTCCTCGTCCCCGGCCGCGCGAACTTTCTCGTCCTCGCCGTCTCGGCGCTCGGCATCTACACCGCCACCTACGTGGCCGAGACCATCCGCTCCGGCGTCAACACGGTCCCGGTCGGACAAGCCGAGGCCGCCCGGGCACTCGGCCTCACCTTCGGCCAGGTCATGACCCACGTCGTGATGCCGCAGGCGGCCCGATCCGTGATCCCCCCGATGATGAGCGTCTTCATCGCGCTCCTGAAGAACACGACGGTCGCGGCGGGCTTCGCGGTCGTGAACCTCGGCAACATCCGCGCCGACATGAGCGAGAAGGGCGAGAACCAGCTCGTGACGATCCTGCTCGTCATGGCCGTGTTCGTCGTGATGGTGTTCCTGCTCGCGTGGGTCCAGCGCATCTTCGAGCGGAAGTGGAGGATCGCGCGATGAGTCGGTGGATCACCTGTGACGCGCGATCGAGCGCGCCCTGCCTCAACGGAGCCGGCCGATGAGCAGCGTCCTGTACGACGTCCCCGGCCCCAAGGCCGTCGTCCGCAACCGGATCCTCGGAATCCTCACGATCCTCGTGGTCCTCGCGATCCTGGGCTTCGTCCTGTACCGATTCTGGGTCACCGGCCAGTTCACGGCCGAGAAGTGGTACGCCTTCACCTTCACGCGCGTGTGGGAGCAGTTCGGTCTCGCGACGCTGCGCACACTCGGCGCCTTCGTCGTCGCGGCGATCGGATCGGTGATCCTGGGCTTCGTGCTCGCGATCGGGCGCCTGTCCGATCACGCGTGGGTGCGCCTGCCGGTAACGGCGGTCATCGAGGTCTTCCGCGCCATCCCGGTCCTCGTCTTCATGATCCTGCTGTACTACGGCCTCCCGGTCATCGGGATCAAGATGACCTCGTACTGGGCCGTCGTCATCGCCCTCATCGCCTACAACGGCTCGGTCCTCGCGGAGGTCATCCGCGCCGGCGTCGAGTCGCTCCCGCGCGGTCAGCGCGAGGCGGGCTTCGCGATCGGCCTGCGCAAGTCCGGCGTGCTGAGGCTCGTGCTCCTGCCGCAGGCCGTTCGCGCGATGCTGCCGGTGATCATCTCGCAGCTCGTGGTCTGCCTGAAAGACACGGCCCTCGGCTTCATCATCACCTACCCCGAGCTGCTGTACTTCGCCCGCACGCTGGGCTCGAACGCGGTGCTCGGCTCCCCGCTCATCCCGGCCGCGCTCGTCGCGGGGGCGATCTACGTCATCCTCTGCCTCGTGCTGTCGTACACGGCCTACGTCGTCGAGAAGCGCCTGCGCCGCTCGCCGCGTGCGATCGGGGTCGCCGGTGCGGGGGTCGGCCCCGGTATCGGCAACGCCGCGACGACCGACACCGCGCTCATCGTGGCGCAGCACGACGTCACCACCATCGAGCGCGACGCCGGCGGCTCGTAGCGCGGCTGGCCCGGGGCCGCCGCACCCGGACGGCGGCGGGGTGAGGCATCCGCCCGCCGGTAGACTCGATCTTCGTGTCTGACGTTCCCGAGATCACGCCCCAGGCGGTGGAGGATGCTGTCGCGGCGGCGCTGGCGGCGTTCGCCGCAGCCTCCACGACGGCCGACCTGAAGGCCGCGCGCTCCGCTCACAGCGCCGAGGGCTCGCCGCTGGCGAGGCTCAACGCGCGCCTGCGCGATGTCGCCCCCGAGCACAAGGCCGAGTACGGCAAGCTCATCGGCCAGGCCCGGGGGCGCGTCAATCAGGCGCTCGCCGCGCGCGAGGCCGAGGTCGACGCCGCCGAGACCGTCGCACGACTGGAGGCCGAGCGCGTCGACATCACGGCGCTGCCTCAGCGGGCCCGCGTCGGGGCGCGGCATCCGATCTCCCTCCTGCA
Source organism: Microbacterium sp. F51-2R (assembly GCF_052180235.1). GTDB lineage: Bacteria > Actinomycetota > Actinomycetes > Actinomycetales > Microbacteriaceae > Microbacterium. The sequence continues at coordinate 3,637,959 of NZ_CP197470.1, forward strand.
GGAGGAGATCGCCGAGATCTTCGTCGGCATGGGGTGGGAGATCGCCGAAGGCCCCGAGCTCGAGCACGAGTGGTTCAACTTCGACGCCCTGAACTTCGACGAGGACCACCCCGCGCGCCAGATGCAGGACACGTTCTTCGTCGACCCCGTCGAGCGGCACCTCGTCATGCGCACGCACACCTCGCCCGTGCAGGTGCGCTCGATGCTCGAGCGTGACCTCCCGATCTACGTCCTGTGCCCCGGCCGCGTGTACCGCACCGACGAGTTCGACGCGACGCACCTGCCGGTCTTCACGCAGTTCGAGGGTCTCGTCATCGACCGGGGCATCACGATGGCCCACCTCAAGGGCACCCTCGACCACGCGGCGCGCGTGCTCTTCGGCCCCGAGGCCAAGACGCGCTTCCGCGCCAACTACTTCCCCTTCACCGAGCCGTCCGCCGAGCTCGACCTGTGGCACCCGACCTTCAAGGGCGGCGCGCGCTGGATCGAGTGGGGCGGCTGCGGCATGGTGAACCCCAACGTCCTCCGCGCCGCGGGCATCGACCCCGAGGAGTACTCGGGCTTCGCCTTCGGCATGGGCATCGAGCGGACCCTCATGTTCCGCTCCGACGTCCAGGACATGCGAGACATGGCCGAGGGCGATGTCCGCTTCAGCGAGCAGTTCGGGATGGTGGTCTGATGCGCGTCCCGCTTTCGTGGCTGCGTGAGCATGTCGATGTGCCGACGGATGCCTCGGCCGAGGATGTCCTCGCGGCGCTGGTGCGCGTCGGGTTCGAGGAGGAGGACATCCACCGCTTCGAGCTCCAGGGCCCGATCGTGGTCGGCGAGGTGCTCGAGTTCGTCGAGGAGCCGCAGTCCAACGGCAAGACGATCCGCTGGTGCCAGGTGCGCGTCGCGCCGGGTGACGACCTCGCCGCCGACGGCGGCCCCGCCGTGCACGGCATCGTGTGCGGCGCCCGCAACTTCTTCGCGGGCGACAAGGTCGTGGTGACCCTTCCGGGCTCGGTTCTCCCGGGGCCCTTCCCGATCGCCGCCCGCAAGACGTACGGCCATGTCTCGGACGGCATGATCGCCTCGGCGAAGGAACTGGGTCTCGGCGACGAGCACTCGGGCATCCTGCGCCTGGTCGAGCTCGGCATCGACGCACCCGTCGGCACCGACGCCATCGCGCTCCTCGGCCTCGACGACGTCGCCGTCGACATCAACGTCACTCCCGACCGCGGGTACGCGCTCTCGGTGCGCGGCGTCGCCCGCGAGTACTCGCACGCGACCGGCGCGGCCTTCCGCGACCCCGCCGCGCGCGCGGCCGGCGAAGCCGACCTCCGTGACGCCGAGGCCTTCTCGGTGGCCGTCGCCGACGAGTCGCCCATCCGCGGCCGCGAGGGTGCGAGCGAGTTCGTCGCGCGCATCGTCCGCGACGTCGACCCGACCAAGCCCACCCCCGCCTGGATGGTGGCGCGGCTGACCCTCGCGGGCATCCGCTCGCTCGGCATCCTCATCGACATCACGAACTACGTCATGCTCGAGCTCGGTCAGCCGATCCACGGCTACGACCTCGACAAGCTGCAGGGCGGCATCACCGTGCGCCGCGCGGCGGCGGGAGAGAAGCTCGAGACGCTCGACGGCAAGGTGCGCACGCTCTCGGCGGAGGATCTGCTGATCACGGATGCCTCGGGCCCCATCGGCCTGGCAGGCGTCATGGGCGGCGGCACGACCGAGATGAGCGCCACGACGCGCAACGTTCTGATCGAGGCGGCCACCTTCGACACCGTGTCGATCGCGCGCACGGCCCGCCGGCACAAGCTGCCGAGCGAGGCATCCCGTCGCTTCGAGCGCGGCGTCGACCCGGCGATCCCGTTCGTCGCGGCCGCGCGGGTCGCCGAGCTCATGGTGCAGTACGCCGGCGGCACCGACACGCAGTCCGGCGGTGCCCTCATGCGCACGCTCGAGACGCGCCCCATCGAGCTGCCGAGCGGATTCGTCCCGGGTCTCATCGGGGTCGCATACACGACAGGCGAGATCGTCGGTGCCCTCGAGACGATCGGATGCCGCGTCGAGGAGTCCTCGGCCGGGTGGCAGGTCGTGCCGCCCACGTGGCGCCCCGACCTCACCGACAAGTGGACGCTCGCCGAAGAGGTCGCCCGCATCGAGGGCTACGACCGCATCCCCTCCGTGCTGCCGCTCCCGCCGTCGGGCCGCGGCCTGACCCCGGCGCAGCACGGTCGCCGGCGCGTCGCCAACGCGCTCGCCGCCGCCGGATTCGTCGAGACGCCGTCCTTCGGCTTCACGACCGAAGAGCTCAACGACCTCCACGGGTCGCCGTCGGGGGAGCATCTCCCCTCGATCAAGCTGGCCAACCCCCTCGACGGGCAGTCGCCGTTCTTGCGGCGCTCGCTCGTGCCGGGCCTGCTCCAGGTCGCGCACCGCAACCTGTCGCGCGGTCTCACCGACCTGTCGCTCTTCGAGAGCGGAACCGTCTTCCTCCCCGAGCCGGGTGTGCGCTACGGCACGTCGTCGGTTCCGCCCCTCGCCGTGAGGCCGGATGCCGCGACCCTCGCCGAGCTCGACGCCTCGATCCCGCCGCAGCACCGCCACATCGCGGTGCTGCTGACGGGCGGCGTCGTCGCGAAGCAGCCGGCGCAGGCGCCCGTCGCCGCCGACCTCTCGGATGCGCTCGACGCCGTCCGCGTCATCGCGGCCGCCGCCGGTGTCTCGATCGATGTCGCCCAGGGGCAGCGCACGGCGCTTCACCCGGGCCGCACCGGCGTGCTCTCGGTCGGGGGCACCGAGGTCGGCTACGTCGGCGAGGTCCTTCCCGCGGTGGCCGAGGCATCCGATCTTCCGGGGCGCGTGTACGTCGCCGAGCTCGACCTCGACCTCGTCCTGTCGCTCGCGGGCGAGAAGGTCGTCGCGGCGTCGCTCTCGACGTTCCCGGCCGCCACGCAGGACGTGTCGCTCGTGCTGGCCGCCGAGGTTCCCGCCGCGGCGCTCCGCGCCGCGCTCGTCGAGGGCGCCGGCGAGCTGCTCGAGTCGGCGCGCCTCGTCGACGACTACCGCGGCCCGGGCGTGCCCGAGGGCGCGAAGAGCCTCACGTTCGCGCTCCGCTTCCGGGCCCCCGACCGCACCCTGACGGCGGCCGAGGCCACCGAGGCGAAGCTCGCGGGCGTCGCCGCGGCATCCGTCGCCTTCGGCGCCACCCTCCGCGAGTAGCCGGCCCGCGCACGCACCCTCCCGCGCCCGTCGGGATCGTACGTTCTCGCCGAAACCGCACGTCATCGTCGCGAGCGACGTGTGGTCTCGGCGATAACGTGTGCACTCGCCGGGCGCGCCGCGCTCCTGCGGGCGTAGGTTGGAAACCCCGACCCGAGGAGACGTGTGTCCGAGACCATCCAGCTCACGGCGCCCGATGACACGCAGTTCGACGTCTACGTCGCCAGACCCGGAGCGGAGGATGCCGCGATCGTCGGCGGTCTCGTGCTCATCCACGAGGTCTGGGGGCTCGTGCCCCACATCCGCGACGTCGCCGACCGGTTCGCCGAGGAGGGCTGGCTCGTCGCCGCCCCCGACATCCTCAGCAAGGCGGGAGTCGCGCCGCACCCGGGCGAAGAGCTCTTCGAACTGCTGAACAGCCCGGATGAGGCGGTCCGCACGGCCGCACAGCCCCGCCTCCGCGACGCCCTCTCCGAGATGCGCGCGCCCGGATACGCCGAGTGGGCGGTGCAGGCGCTGACGGCCGTCGTCGACTGGCTCGAGGAGCAGCCCGACGTCGACGGGCGGATCGCCGTCACGGGCTTCTGCTTCGGCGGCACCTACGCCTTCGCGCTCGCGGCGTCGGACGACCGCATCCGCGCCGCCGTCCCGTTCTACGGCACGGCGCCGAGCCCCGACCGCATCGCGCAGATCCAGGCTCCCGTGCTCGCCCTCTACGGCGAGCGCGATCCTTCCCTCATCGACGCGCTCCCGGCCGTCCGCCAGGCGATGGCCGATGCCGGCGTCGATTTCGAGGCCGTCGTGTACCCCGGTGCGCAGCACGCGTTCTTCAACGACACCGGCAGCCGGTACAGCGCCGCCCACGCGATGGAGGCATGGGCGCGCGTGCTGGAGTTCCTCGACGAGAAGGTCGTCCACGCGTGACCGCCGTCCTCATCCTCGGCGGCACGGGCTGGCTGAGCGGCCACGTCGCTCGCGGCTGGATCGCGGCGGGCGCAGAGGTCACCTGCCTCGCGCGCGGCGGCCGCCCCGCGCCCGAGGGGGCGACGCTCGTCGAGGCCGACCGCGCCGAGCCGGGCGCCTACGACGTCGTCGCGCAGCGCGACTGGGACGAGGTCGTCGACATCTCGTCCGACGCGGGGCACGTGGCATCCGCCTGCGCCGCCCTCGCCGCGCGCGCGGCGCACTGGACCTACGTCTCCACGCTCTCGGTCTACGCCGAGAGCGACGTCGAGGGCGCCGACGAGTCGGCGGCCCTCCTCGAGCCGGCGCGGCCGGACGACGAGTACGACTACGGGCGCGCGAAGGTCGCGGCCGAGGCATCCGTCCGCGAAGCGCTGGGAGAGCGCGCGGCGATCGTGCGCCCGGGGCTCATCGTCGGCCCCGGCGACCCGTCCGATCGGTTCGGATACTGGGTCGCGCGCTTCGCCGCGGCGGCGGACGGCCCCGTGCTCGTCCCCGAGACGCAGGGGCGCAGCGCCCAGGTGATCGACGTCCGCGATCTCGCCGACTTCGTCGTCGAGGTGGGGCGTCACCGCTGGACCGGGATCGCCAACGCGATCGGCGACTCCGTGCCGCTCGGGGACCTGCTCGCCGACGCCCGGGCTGCGGCCGGGCACACGGGCGACCTCCGCCACGCCGACGACGAGTGGCTGCAGGCGCACGACGTCCGGTTCTGGATGGGGCCGCGCTCGCTCCCGCTCTGGCTCCCCGCCGACATGAACGGCTTCTCGACCCGCACGAACGCCGTCTATCGCGGTGCCGGGGGAGGCCTGCGCCCTCTCACCGACACGCTTCGCGACACCCTCGCCGACGAGCGCGAGCGGGGCCTCGATCGCGAGCGGCGGTCGGGCCTCACGCGCGAGGAGGAGCTCGCCGTCATCGCCGAGCTCCCGTGACACGGGTGCCTCGGACCCGCCGTCGTCGCCGAGCTCGAGTGACATCCGATTTGCGGATGCCGGGGGCCCGCCGATATCGTCGCGACATGCCTTCGGCCGCCACGGGACTTCCGACGCTCCTTCCGAGCGTCGTTCCCGCGCGCCGACGTCAGGGCGGACGCCGACTCTAGGCGACCCTGCGCGCGGTCCCTCGCGGACCCCGGCGGGCGTCGCCGCCTCTTCCGGCCCCTGTCATCCGGGGCTCGGCTGAACTTCGTCCCCGCGCCCAGACCTTAAGGTGGAATCCATGACGTACTCGGTCGCCGTCTCCGGCGCATCCGGCTATGCGGGCGGTGAGATCCTCCGGATCCTCGCCGCACATCCCGACGTCGAGATCCGCACCGTGACGGCGCATTCGAACGCCGGACAGCCCCTCATCCAGCACCAGCCGCACCTCCGCTCGCTCGCGCACCTCACGCTCGACGACACGACGCCCGAGGTGCTCGCGGGTCACGACATCGTCTTCCTCGCCCTCCCGCACGGGCAGTCGGGCCAGTACACGGATGCCTTGGCCGACGCGGCTCTCGTCATCGACGCGGGCGCCGATCACCGCCTGACGTCGCAGGCCGACTGGGACCGGTTCTACGGGGGCGCCTTCCACGAGCCGTGGGTCTACGGCGTCCCCGAGCTCCCCGTCGCGGGCGGCACGCAGCGCGAGAGGCTCGTCGGCGCGACCCGGATCGCCGCCCCCGGCTGCAACGCGTCGACGGTCAGCCTGAGCCTCGCGCCCGGCGTCGCCGCCGGTGTCATCGACGCCTCCGACATCGTCACGGTGCTCGCCGTCGGCCCGTCCGGCGCCGGGAAGAGCCTCAAGACCAACCTCCTCGCGAGCGAGATCCTCGGCACCGCCAACCCCTACGCGGTCGGCGGGACGCATCGGCACATCCCCGAGATCCGCCAGGCGCTCGCCGCGGCCGGGCAGCGGGAGCCCTCGGGCATCCGCATCTCCTTCACGCCGGTCCTCGTGCCCATGGCCCGCGGCATCCTCGCGACCTCCACGGCCCCGATCGCGCCCGGCGCGACCGATGACGACATCCGCGGGGCGTGGGAGTCGGCGTATGGCGGCGAGACCTTCGTGCAGCTGCTGCCGGCGGGCCAGTTCCCGCGCACGGCCGACGTCATCGGCGCAAACACGGCGCTCCTCGGTCTCGCGATCGACCGCGACGCAGGACGCGTGACCGTCGTCGCCGCCGTCGACAATCTCGTCAAAGGCACGGCGGGCGCCGCCGTGCAGTCCATGAACATCGCGCTCGGCCTTCCGGAGGGCCGGGCTCTCACCGTGAACGGAGTGGCACCGTGAGCGCCGCGAACGCAAGACCAGCAGCGAGCACAGGGGCAGCCGCGACCACACCGGCTGCCGCGAACAGAACGGCAGCCACGACCACAACGGCAGCCGCGAGCCTGAGGACAGCATCGTGACCGTCACCGCCCCCCGCGGATTCGAGGCCGCCGGTGTCGCGGCCGGACTCAAGTCGAGCGGCAATGCCGACATCGCCGTCGTGGTCAACCGGGGTCCTCTCAAGGTCGGTGCCGCGGTGTTCACGAGCAATCGCGCGAAGGCCAACCCGATCCTGTGGTCGCAGCAGGTCATCCAGGACGGAACGGTCGAGGCGATCGTCCTCAACTCCGGCGGCGCCAACTGCTTCACGGGCTCGTTCGGATTCCAGACGACGCACCAGACGGCCGAGAAGGCCGCCGAGCTCCTCGGCGTGAGCGCGGGCGACATCCTCGTCTGCTCGACGGGCCTCATCGGCACCGGCGACGAGGTGTTCCGCGCCAAGGTGCTCGCCGGCGCCGAGCAGGCCATCGCGCAGCTGAGCGCCGACGGCGGGGTCGCGGCATCCGAAGCCATCATGACGACCGACTCCCGCCCGAAGCGGAGCGTCCACGAGGGCGACGGCTGGAAGATCGGCGGGATGGCCAAGGGCGCCGGGATGCTGGCGCCCGGTCTCGCGACGATGCTCGTCGTCCTCACGACCGACGCCGTCCTGACCTCCGAGGAGGCCGACGCGCATCTGCGGGCGGCCACCCGCGTGAGCTTCGACCGCCTCGACTCGGACGGCTGCATGTCGACCAACGACCAGGTGTCGCTGCTCGTGAGCGGTGCGTCGGGGGTCACGCCCGATGCCGAGGCCTTCCGCGCGGCGCTCGCCGAGGTCTGCAGCGATCTCGCGCGCCAGCTGCAGGGGGATGCCGAGGGCGCGAGCCACGACATCACGATCGAGGTCGTGCACGCCGCCTCCGAGGAGGACGCCGTCGAGGTCGGACGCTCTGTCGCGCGCAACAACCTCTTCAAGGCCGCCATCTTCGGCAACGACCCCAACTGGGGCCGCGTCCTGGCCGCCATCGGCACGACCGAGGCCGCGTTCGACCCCTACGACGTCGACGTGTGGATGAACGGCGTCCGCGTGTGCTCCGCGGGGGGTCCCGATCAGCCGCGCGAGGCCGTCGACCTCACCCCCCGCGCGACCCGCCTCGTCATCGATCTCAAGGTCGGCGACGCGGCCGCGACGATCCTCACGAACGACCTGACGCACGACTACGTCCACGAGAACAGCGCCTACGCGACATGACCGACAAGCTGCAGCAGACAGATCCCCACGAAGCCAGCGCGAAAGCGGCGACCCTCATCGAGTCGCTGCCGTGGCTGCGTCGCTTCAGCGACCAGATCGTCGTCATCAAGTACGGCGGCAACGCCATGGTCTCCGAGGAGCTGCAGGACGCCTTCGCGGCCGACATCGCCTACCTCCGCTACGTCGGGATCAAGCCCGTCGTCGTGCACGGCGGGGGTCCGCAGATCTCGTCGATGCTCGATCGCCTCGCGATCCCGTCGGAGTTCAAGGGCGGCTACCGCGTCACCTCGACCGAGGCGATCTCGGTCGTGCGCATGGTGCTGACGGGCCAGATCAATCCGCAGCTCGTCGCCAAGATCAACGCGCACGGTCCTCTCGCCGCGGGGCTCTCGGGCGAAGACGCCGGCCTCTTCGGCGGCCGGCGCCGCGGCGTGACCGTCGACGGGGTCGAGCACGATCTCGGACGCGTCGGCGACGTCGTCCAGGTCGACCCGCAACCCGTGCTCGACCAGCTCGCGGCCGGCCGCATCCCGGTGGTCTCGAGCATCGCTCCCGATCTCGACAACCCCGGTCACTCGCTCAACGTCAACGCGGATGCCGCGGCCGCCGCGCTCGCGACGGCGCTCGGCGCGGCGAAGCTCGTCGTGCTCACCGACGTGCCGGGGCTCTACGCCGACTGGCCGAACCGCGACTCGCTCGTGGCGCACCTCACCTCGACCGAGCTGCGCGAGATCCTCCCGACGCTCGAGTCGGGCATGATCCCCAAGATGCAGGCGTGCCTCGAGGCCGTCGAGGGCGGGGTCGAGACGGCGGCGATCATCGACGGACGGGTGCCGCATTCGGTGCTCGTCGAGATCTTCACGAACAAGGGAATCGGAACGGAGGTGGTGGTCGGATGACGACGACGACGTGGCAGGATGACGCGGGGCGTGACCTCGTGCGCAGCTTCGGCGACCGGATGGCGCTCTTCACGCGCGGCGAGGGCGCATACCTGTGGGATGGTGACGGGCGACGCTACCTCGACTTCCTCGCGGGGATCGCGGTGAACTCTCTCGGCCACGCCCACCCGGTGTTCGTCGAGGCGATCTCGGCGCAGGCCGCCAAGCTCGCGCACGTCTCGAACTACTTCGCGACGCAGCCGCAGCTCGATCTCGCCGCGCGCCTCAAGCGCCTCGCGGGGACGGGTCCCTCGGGCCGGGTCTACTTCGGCAACTCGGGAGCCGAGGCCAACGAGGCCGCGTTCAAGCTCGCGCGTCTGCACGGCGGCGCCGAGCGCCCCCGCATCCTCTCCCTGAAGGACGCTTTCCACGGCCGCACGATGGGCACGCTCGCCCTCACCGGCAAGCCGTGGATGCAGGAGCCGTTCCTCCCCATGGTCGGCGGCGTCGAGTTCATCGACTCCACGATCGAGGCGCTCGAGGCCGCGATGGACGACCGCGTCGCGGCGCTGTTCGTCGAGCCGATCAAGGGGGAGGCGGGTGTCATCGAGCTGCCCGAGGGTTTCCTCCGCGCCGCGCGAGAGCTGACCGCTCGCCACGGCGCCCTCCTCATCATCGACGAGATCCAGACGGGCGCCGGGCGCACGGGCGAGTGGTTCGCCTTCCAGGGCGAAGGCATCACGCCCGACGCGATCACGGTCGCCAAGGGCATAGGCGGCGGCTTCCCGATCGGCGCGCTCATCACGTTCGAGGCCGCGAGCGACCTCTTCTACCCCGGCACCCACGGATCGACGTTCGGCGGCAACGCGCTCGGCACCGCCGTCGCCGGTGCCGTCCTCGCCGAGATCGAGCGTGCCGACCTCGTCGCGAATGCGACGCTCCGCGGCCTGCAGCTGCGCGCGGCGATCGAGTCGATCGGCTCGCCTCTGGTCGACGGATGCCGCGGCAAGGGCCTTCTCATCGGCGTCGCGCTGAAGCATCCCGTCGCCAAAGCGGTCGTCGCGGCCGCACTGGAGCACGGGCTCATCGTCAATGCCGCCAACGACGAGACGATCCGGCTCGCGCCGGCGCTCATCATCGGCGACGTGGAGATCGACGAGTTCACCGAGCTGTTCGCCGCGTCGCTCGCGACCGTCGCGGACGCGCTCGTGCTGGACGGAACGGACGCCGAGGTGACCGCATGACCCGCCACTTGCTGCGCGACGACGACCTGTCGCAGTCCGAGCAGGACGAGATCCTCGACCTCGCGGTCGCCCTAAAGAAGGATCGGTGGAAGCTCAAGCCGCTCGAGGGCCCCCAGACGGTCGCCGTGATCTTCGACAAGTCCTCGACCCGCACGCGGGTCTCGTTCGCCGTCGGGATCGCCGATCTGGGCGGGTCGCCCCTCATCATCTCGACGGCGAACAGCCAGCTCGGCGGCAAGGAGACCCCGAGCGACACGGCACGCGTCCTCGAGCGCCAGGTGGCCGCCATCGTGTGGCGCACGTACGCGCAGGCGGGGCTCGAAGAGATGGCCGCAGGCACGCGCGTACCCGTCGTCAACGCGCTGAGCGACGACTTCCACCCGTGCCAGCTGCTCGCCGACCTCCTGACCATCAAGGAGCACAAGGGCGAGCTCAAGGGGCTCACGCTCTCGTTCTTCGGCGACGGCCGCTCCAACATGGCGCACTCGTACGTCCTGGCCTGCGTGACAGCGGGGATGCACGTCCGCGTCGCCTCGCCCGAGGACTACGCGCCGCGCGACGACGTGATCGCCGACGCCGACCGCCGCGCGGCCGAGACCGGCGGCTCCGTGACCCTCTACACCGACCCCAACGAGGCCGCGGCCGGCGCCGACGTCATCGTGACCGACACGTGGGTGTCGATGGGCAAGGAGGAGGAGAAGCTCGCACGCCTGCGCGATCTGGGTGCCTTCAAGGTGACGCAGGAGATCATGAGCCTCGCCCGGCCCGAGGCGATCTTCATCCACTGCCTCCCGGCCGACCGGGGATACGAAGTGGATGCCGAGGTCATCGACGGACCGCAGAGCGTCGTGTGGGACGAGGCCGAGAACCGGCTCCACGCGCAGAAGGCCCTGCTGGTGTGGCTGCTCCGGCAGGACTGACCGGGCGCACCGCGCTGCGCTCCCGATGGGAGCGGCTCAACGACGCGCCTCGCGTCACGGGCATCGACCTCGCTCGCGGGCTCGCGATCGTCGGGATGCTCACGGCGCACCTCGTGACGTTCCCCGACCTCGTGTGGAACGATCCGTCGACCTATCTCGCGGTCGTGGACGGGCGGTCCTCGATCCTCTTCGCGACCCTCGCGGGGGTCTCGATGGGCCTCGTGACCGGAGGCGACAGGCCGCCGGCGATACCGGCGATGATGACGGCGTGGTGGCGCCTGGCCGTGCGGGCGGGCGTGCTCTGGGTCCTCGGCATCCTGCTCATCGCGACCGGCGTGCCGGTGTTCGTGATCCTCCCCGCCTATGCGGTGCTGTTCCTCCTCGCGATCCCGTTCACGGCGCTCTCCGCGCGGACGCTCTTCGTCGTCGCGGGGGTGATCGCGCTCGTGATGCCGTGGGTGCAGGTGTGGCTCGACGCCCTCCCGGTGTGGTCCACCCCGGTGGGGGAGGAGGTGTCGCTGGCTCTCGGCTGGCATTACCCGTTCCCGGTGTGGATCGCGTTCGTGCTCGCGGGCCTCGGGCTCGCGCGCGCCGGGATCCGCGACATCCGGGTGCAGGTCGCCGCGGTCGCCGCGGGCGTCGGGCTCGCCGCCCTCGGCTACGGCCTGCACATCGTCTCCGGCACGGCACCGTCGCCGGCTCAGCCGCCCCTCGAGTCGTCGCTCGACCAGCCGTCGCTCGCGGGCGCCTGGACCGCGCTGCCGCACTCGAGCGGTGTCCTCGAGGCGGTGGGCTCCGGCGGGTTCGCGCTGGCCGTCGTCGGAGCGTGCCTCCTCGTCTGCCGCACCGCCCTGGTGTGGCTCGCGCTGCCGCTGCGCGCGACCGGCGCGATGCCCCTCACCGCCTACACGGCGCAGATCCTCGTGTGGGCGGTGTGGGCGGCGGTCGCGCTCGGCGACACGCGGGCGCTCCTCGAGTTCCGCGCCCTGTCGCCGTTCCTCCCGATCACGCTCGGGGTGATCGTGGGATGCACGGCGTGGGCGCTCCTCGTCGGACGCGGGCCGCTGGAGTGGGCGACCGACCGCATCGCGCGCCTCGTCGTCAGAGACCGGGCGCACCACGGCGCCCCCGATAGGCTGGGACGGTGAGCGATGCGAAGGGCGAAGGAACAAACGAAGGCGCACTCTGGGGCGCCCGATTCGCCTCCGGGCCGTCGCCCGAGCTCGCGGCGCTGAGCCGCTCGACGCACTTCGACTGGACGCTCGCCCTCTACGACATCGCCGGCTCCCACGCCCACGCGAAAGCGCTCGCCGCGGCCGGCTACCTCACCGGCGACGAGGAGCGTGCCATGCACGCGGGCCTCGATGTGCTCGCCCGCGGCATCCAGGACGGCACCCTCCGCGCCGGCCCCGCCGACGAGGATGTGCACGGCGCCCTCGAGGCCGCGCTCCTGCGCGAGGTCGGACCCGAGCTCGGCGGCAAGCTCCGCGCCGGCCGCAGCCGCAACGACCAGATCGCAACCCTCGTGCGGATGTATCTGCTCGATCATTCGAGGGTCATCGCACGCGACATCCTCCGCCTCGTCGACGCGATCGTGTCGCAGGCCGAAGCGCACCCCGAGGCGATCATGCCCGGGCGCACGCACCTCCAGCACGCGCAGCCGATCCTCCTCGCGCACCACCTGCAGGCCCACGCGTGGCCCCTGGTCCGCGACCTCGAGCGCCTTCGCGACTGGTCGGCGCGCGCATCGGTCTCGCCGTACGGCGGGGGAGCGCTGGCCGGTTCCAGCCTGGGCCTCGACCCCGCGCTCGTCGCGCGCGAGCTCGGGCTCGCGCGTCCGTCCGAGAACTCCCTCGACGGCACGTCGGCGCGTGACGTCGTGGCGGAGTTCGCCTACATCGTGGCGCAGATCGGGATCGACCTGTCGCGCTTCGCGGAAGACGTCATCCTGTGGAACACGCGGGAGTTCGGCTTCGTGACCCTCGACGACGGCTACTCCACGGGGTCGAGCATCATGCCCCAGAAGAAGAACCCCGACATCGCCGAGCTCGCGCGCGGCAAGGCCGGCCGTCTCGTCGGCAACCTCGCGGGTCTCCTCACGACGCTGAAGGGCCTGCCGATCGCGTACAACCGCGATCTGCAGGAAGACAAGGAGCCGGTCTTCGACTCGGTCACGACCCTCGAGCTCGTGCTGCCGGCGTTCGCGGGCATGGTGGCGACGCTCACCTTCCACACGGACCGCATGGCCGAGCTCGCCCCGCTCGGCTTCTCGCTGGCGACGGATGTCGCGGACTGGCTCGTGCGCCGCGGGGTGCCCTTCCGCGATGCCCACGAGATTTCCGGCTCGCTCGTGCGTCTGTGCGAGGAGCACGGCATCGAACTCCACGAAGCCACCGACGAGCAGCTCGCCTCGATCTCGCCGTCGTTGACGCCTGAGGTGCGGGAAGTCCTCACCGTGCAGGGCTCGGTGGCCTCGCGGTCGGGCACGGGCGGCACGGCTCCCGAACGCGTCGGCGAGCAGCGCGTCGAACTGGTGAGCCGCGCGCAGGCGGCGGCGCACGCCCTCGGCCTCTGACAGCGCGCTTATCACCGGCGAAAGATAAGCGATCTGATTATCTATCAAGAAGATAAGTGATACGCTTATCTCATGGTCATTGCCACGATCGCCGACATCGTCGGCTCCCGCCGCCTCGCCGATCGCGGTGCGGCTCAGCGGGCCATCGACACCGCGATCGCGGCGATCGAAGAGCAGCTGCCGCTCGCGCTCGAGCCGCTCCGCCCGACGGTCGGCGACGAGCTGCAGGGCGTCTACGGGAGCCTCGACGATGCGCTCGCGTCGCTCCTCCTGGTCCAGCTCGCCTTGCCCGACGGCGTGGAGTGCCGCTTCGGGCTCGGGATCGGCGCCGTCGACGGCTTCGAGTCCGCGAGCGGCCGGCTGCAGGACGGCCCGGGCTGGTGGGCTGCGCGGGCGGCGATCGACACCGTCCACGCCAAGCAGCAGCGCGCCGCGCCGAGCGCGCGCACGTGGGTTGTCGCATCCCCCGACGAGGATGCTGGAGTGCACACGGCCGCGGCGCTCGCCAACTCCTATCTCCTGGCGCGGGATCACCTCGTCGGCGGGATGAACGAGCGCGCCCGCCGGCTCACCTTCGGGCGCTGCCTGGGCCGCACCCAGCGCGATCTCGCCCAGGAGGAGGGCATCACGCAGCCCGCCGTCTCACAGGCGCTCGCCGCCTCGGGCGCACCGGCGCTCGTCGAGGGCTTCCTCGTGTTGAGAGCAGACCAGGCATGATCGGCGCCGGGCTCGTCCTTCTCGCCGTCGGCGCGGCCGATCTGCTGCGCGAGTTCCTGCCGGCGGCGCGCCGGTGGATCGGGCTGGTCGCCGGCGCCGTGCTCCTCCTCGTGCTCGGCGTGCTGGTCGACGCGATCCTCGCCGCGCTCGCCGCGATCGTGGTCGCCGCCCTCTGGGTGTGGCTCGCCCCGATCGGCGGACGAGCCCGCGCGGGCTTCTGGCCGGCCGTCGTGCTCGCCGTGCTCTGCGCCGCCCTCGTCGTCACGATCCCCGCCCGCTCGGCCGCCGGCGTGATCGCCGACGGGTGGGAGCTCGCGACGCCGTTCGGAAGCGTCGGGTTCGACCACATCGTCCTCGTCGTCGGCACGGTCGTCTTCCTCATGGAGTCCGCCAACGTCGTCGTGCGCACGGCACTCCAGCAAGAGGCCGTGCAACTCGCCCGTGTCGCGGCCGATGCCGTCTCCGCCGATCCCGCGGAGGGCACGCGCGCGGTGCCCGCGGATTCGATGACGGATGCCTCGTCCCCGGCCGACACGTCCGGCGGCGCCGCCGTTGGCGCGCCGGCCGCTGCATCCGTCGACGAGACTCCGGTCGCGGCATCCGTCCAGGAACCTCCGGCCCCGGCATCCGTCGACGAAGCGGCGCCCCTCGCCGTCGAACCGGCCCTCAAGGGCGGCCGGCTCATCGGACCCCTCGAGCGCGTCCTCGTCTTCGCGCTGACCCTCGCCGCGATGTATCCGCTCCTGGCCGCGGTCCTCGCCGCGAAGGGCATCGTCCGGTTCCCCGAGATCTCGCGCGACAGCGCGGCCGGCAACCGCGCCGAGTACTTCCTCATCGGCAGCCTCGTGAGCTGGGTCATCGCACTGGCCGGCGCGCTCCTGGTCTGGTGGGCCTTCGCGACGCCGTGATCCTCGACCCCTCGGTCCGCGGCACCCCGGCGCGAGGCATCCGCACCCCGCTGATAGCCTGATCCGCGTGTCATCCGCGACTTCCGACCACGCTGTGAGTGCGCTCGAGCCCGCCAACGACCCGACGTTCGACAACGTCTGGGACGAGATCGTCTGGCGCGGCCTCGTGCACGTCTCGACCGACCAGCAGGCCCTGCGCGTCCTCCTCTCGGGCAGCCCGATCACCTACTACTGCGGATTCGACCCCACCGCGCCGAGCCTTCACCTCGGCAACCTGGTCCAGCTGCTCCTCATGCGTCGTCTGCAGCTGGCCGGGCACAAGCCCCTCGGCCTCGTCGGCGGTTCGACGGGCCTCATCGGCGACCCGCGGCCGAGCGCCGAGCGTACGCTCAACACGAAAGAGACCGTCGCCGAATGGGTCGGCTACCTGCGTGGCCAGGTCGAGCGCTTCCTGAGCTTCGAGGGCGACAACGCCGCGCGCATCGTGAACAACCTCGACTGGACGGCGCCGCTCACCGCGATCGACTTCCTGCGCGACATCGGCAAGCACTACCGCGTCGGCACGATGCTCAAGAAAGACGCCGTGAGCGCGCGCCTCAACTCCGAAGCGGGCATCAGCTACACCGAGTTCAGCTACCAGATCCTCCAGGGGCTCGACTACCTCGAGCTGTTCCGCACCTACGACTGCGTGCTGCAGACGGGCGGCTCCGACCAGTGGGGCAACCTCACGAGCGGCGTCGACCTCATCCACTACGTGGAGCACACGCCGGTGCACGCGATCGGCACGCCGCTGATCACCAACAGCGACGGGACGAAGTTCGGCAAGAGCGAGGGCAACGCCATCTGGCTCGACCCCGCGATGTGCAGCCCGTACCGGATGTACCAGTTCTGGCTCAACACCGACGACGACGACGTGATCCAGCGGCTCAAGATCTTCACGTTCCTCACGCGCGCCGAGATCGAGGAGTACGAGCGCCTCGTCGAGTCGGAGCCCTTCCGTCGCGCCGCACAGAAGCGCCTGGCGCTCGAGGTCACGACCTTCGTGCACGGGGCGGGTGCCGCGGCCGCCGTGATCGCGGCATCCGAAGCCCTCTTCGGTCAGGGCGACCTGACGACGCTCGACGCCGCCACGCTGCGGCAGGCCCTCGAAGAGCTTCCTCGTGCGACGGTCGCGGAAGGCACGCCCGTCGTCCAGGCGCTCGTCGACACAGGCCTCGTCTCCAGCCTGTCGGAGGGGCGGAGGGCGATCGCCCAGGGCGGCGTCTCGCTCGACGGCGCGCGCGTCGACGACGAGGCGGCCCTCGTCACGGGGTCGCTGCCCGGAGGGGTCTCGGTGCTGCGGCGCGGCAAGAAGACGCTCGCCGGCGTCTTCCTGGGCTGACCGGCCGCTCCCCGCCGAGCGCCTCACTCGCCGACGTATGCCGTTCACCCCGAGCCACGCCGTCGTCGCACTCCCGTTCGTGCGCACGCCTCTCGTGCCGGCGGCGATCGCCGTCGGTGCGATGACCCCCGACCTGCCGCTCTTCGTCCGATTCGCGCCGCTCGGCTACGGGCGCACGCACGATGTGGCCTGGCTTCCCGCGACGATGCTCCTCGCTCTCGTGCTGCTCCTCCTCTGGCGGTGCGCCCTGCGTCCGGCGGCGCGCGAGCTCTCGCCCGGCCCGCTCGCCGCGCGGCTGCCGGGGGAGTGGGACCGCGGCGCGGCGGGGTCGCTGCGCGACACGCTCGGTGTGCACGCCCGCAGGGAGCCCGGGCGGCCGCAGCGCTGGAGCCTGTCGTGGTCGGCGATCGTGCTGCTCCTGGCCTCGCTGGCGTTCGGCGTCGTGACCCACATCGTCTGGGACCTCTTCACGCACGAGGGGCGCTGGGGAGTCACCGCGATCCCCGCGCTCGAGCAGATGTGGGGGCCGCTCCTCGGCTACAAGTGGCTGCAGCACGGCTCGAGCGTCGTGGGCCTCGCCGTCATCGCCGTCTGGGCTGCGTCCTGGCTGCTCCGCCGGCCCGTCGCTCGCGCGGTGCCGCGGACTCTTCCGACGTGGGTGCGCTGGACGTGGTGGCTCTCGCTCCCCGCCGCTCTGGTCATCGCGTGGTTCGCCGGGGCCGCGATGCTCGGCCCCTTCGACGCCGCCTTCACACCGCAGCAGCTGGCGTACCGCGTGCTCCCGCCGGCGTGTGCCGCATGGGGGATGCTGACCCTCGCCCTCGCGCTGACGGTCCAGGTCGTGCGCGCGAACCGTCGGCCCGCGACGGCCTGATCGCGGCGCGGCAGACGCCCGCGACGGGCTGATCCTGTCGCGCGGCGGCCCGCGACGGGGCTGATCCCGTCGCGGGGCGACCCGGCGGCCGGGCCGACCTCGCGATCCGGTGACCCCGCAACCGCCCGCAACCCCGATCGTGCGGGCGACGGGCTATTCGCGAGCCGCCCAGGCGGGCTCGTCGCGGCCCCACGGGCGCGGCGCCGCGAACTCCCCGGGGCCGCCCTCGAACGACACCGCGGGCCCGACGGTCGTGACCGCGGTGCCCTCCACGTCGAACGTCTGCGTGTGAGGCGCCGGGTCGACGGGCGTGAACGTCGCAGGCTCGTCGGCACGCGGCATCCCGAGCAGTTCCGCCGCGACCCGACGCAGCGACGTCTCGGCGAGCCACGATCCGCCCTCCGCCTCGCGCCGCAGGAGGAGCGCCATGACCGCCGTCGCGAGGAGATACCCCGCGCTGTGGTCGAGCGCCTGTGCGGGAAGCGCGCCGGGCGTCGAGCCGTCTCGCGACTCGATCCACGCGATACCCGAGGCCGCCTGCACGATGCTGTCGAAGCCGCGCCGATCGGCCGCGCCCCATGCGGAGAGTTGCGCGATGAGGATTCCCGGATGCCGCGCCGCGAGGTCCGCCGGTGACAGCCCGAGTCGCGTGAGCCCGTCCGGGCGGTAGCCGAGCACGATGACGTCGGCCTGGGCGGCGAGAGCGTCGAATCGTGCGCGATCGAACGCGTCCGCCAGGTCGAGGAGCGCCGATCGTTTGCCGTGGCCCGTGTCGAGATGCTGCCAGGCGATCTCGGGGAGGTGCGGCGAGTCGACCCGCAGCACGTCCGCGCCGAGGAGCGCGAGGGTGCGCGTCGCGACGGGACCGGCGATGACGCGAGTGAGATCGAGCACCCGGACGCCGGCGAGCGGCACGGCGCGGCCGGGCGTGAGCGCGCGCGGGCGAGCGGCGCCGAGCGGGGAGATCCGCCCGAGAGGATCCGAGCGAAGGGCTGCGTCGACCTCGGGATGCTCGGGGAGCACCGCCGCGGCGATCCCGCCGCGTGAGGTGATGGCCTGCACCGAGATGTCGGCGGGCATGCAGGCGAGGGCGGCCGCCGCGGCTTCGGCACCCGCGTCGTCCGGCAGCCCGAGCGCCCCGCGCAGTGCACGGGCGTGGTGCGGGTAGTTGCCGTGCGTGCGCACCCAGCCGTCCGCCGCGCGGAAGAATCCCGACAGCGGCGCGAAGGCGATGGGCGGCGTGCCGTCGAGCGCCCCGTACCGCTCGCTCGCGTAGGCGAGCGCGATGCGATCCGGGTCGAGGGTCACGCGGCCGGACCCCGCGATCGTCGCCGCCACGAGCGACGCGGCGCCGACACTCGACCACGCGAGGTCGCCGACAGCGAGCCGGGAGGGGAGGGGGACCGGATGCCCCGCCCCCGCGAGCTCGGCGGTCGAATCCACGCCGAGCGCACGCAGGATCTCGCGCGGGCCTTCGGGGTCGTGGGGCTGGGGGCTCATGGGGGGACGATATTGCGCTCCGCGCCCCGCCGCGAGGGCCACGGCCGGGCCGGTGGCCCGGCCGTTCTGCCGCGTCGGCCCCGGCGGGCCGAGTCCGCGGGATTCCGGGCCGGATCAGGGCGACACGCCCGGGATGCGAGCCGGATTTGCCCAAGTGCCAGGAGCCGCGTAACTTATTACTTGTTCGCCCCACAGGGAAGCGGAGAGGCCGAGAGCCTTACCCCCCTCAAGCGGAGAACCACCCCGATTCCCACACCGCTCGACTTGAGCAGTGTAAGCCTCTTGGGCTAGGATAGGGACTTCCCACCACTCCTCGAATCTCTCAGATTCTGGTCGTCCGCATTCGTGCGAGCGCTCGGGTCCGGAGATCCGTCGATCGGTGGGATCAGAGAAGTTGCCCTGTGGGCCTGGTCGTGAGGCTGGGTTGCAGGAGCATCCGATCCTTGAGAACTCAACAGCGTGCACTTGTCAAATGCCAAATAACCTCGTTCCAGCTTTGGCTGGATGAGATTCCTTTGGATCAAATCGTCGGTCTTCGGATTGGCGTAACGGATATGTCAGTGATGGCATCCATTTGGTCAGATTGAACTCGCTGCTTCGGCCTTATTCCGGTCGTTGCCGCTTTATTTCTTTATGGAGAGTTTGATCCTGGCTCAGGATGAACGCTGGCGGCGTGCTTAACACATGCAAGTCGAACGGTGAAGGGGAGCTTGCTCTCTGGATCAGTGGCGAACGGGTGAGTAACACGTGAGCAATCTGCCCCTGACTCTGGGATAACAGTTGGAAACAGCTGCTAATACTGGATACGAGACGTGAAGGCATCTTCAACGTCTGGAAAGAATTTCGGTCAGGGATGAGCTCGCGGCCTATCAGCTTGTTGGTGAGGTAACGGCTCACCAAGGCGTCGACGGGTAGCCGGCCTGAGAGGGTGACCGGCCACACTGGGACTGAGACACGGCCCAGACTCCTACGGGAGGCAGCAGTGGGGAATATTGCACAATGGGCGAAAGCCTGATGCAGCAACGCCGCGTGAGGGACGACGGCCTTCGGGTTGTAAACCTCTTTTAGCAGGGAAGAAGCGAAAGTGACGGTACCTGCAGAAAAAGCACCGGCTAACTACGTGCCAGCAGCCGCGGTAATACGTAGGGTGCAAGCGTTATCCGGAATTATTGGGCGTAAAGAGCTCGTAGGCGGTTTGTCGCGTCTGCTGTGAAAACCCGAGGCTCAACCTCGGGCCTGCAGTGGGTACGGGCAGACTAGAGTGCGGTAGGGGAGATTGGAATTCCTGGTGTAGCGGTGGAATGCGCAGATATCAGGAGGAACACCGATGGCGAAGGCAGATCTCTGGGCCGTAACTGACGCTGAGGAGCGAAAGGGTGGGGAGCAAACAGGCTTAGATACCCTGGTAGTCCACCCCGTAAACGTTGGGAACTAGTTGTGGGGTCCATTCCACGGATTCCGTGACGCAGCTAACGCATTAAGTTCCCCGCCTGGGGAGTACGGCCGCAAGGCTAAAACTCAAAGGAATTGACGGGGACCCGCACAAGCGGCGGAGCATGCGGATTAATTCGATGCAACGCGAAGAACCTTACCAAGGCTTGACATATACGAGAACGCTGCAGAAATGTAGAACTCTTTGGACACTCGTAAACAGGTGGTGCATGGTTGTCGTCAGCTCGTGTCGTGAGATGTTGGGTTAAGTCCCGCAACGAGCGCAACCCTCGTTCTATGTTGCCAGCACGTAATGGTGGGAACTCATGGGATACTGCCGGGGTCAACTCGGAGGAAGGTGGGGATGACGTCAAATCATCATGCCCCTTATGTCTTGGGCTTCACGCATGCTACAATGGCCGGTACAAAGGGCTGCAATACCGTAAGGTGGAGCGAATCCCAAAAAGCCGGTCCCAGTTCGGATTGAGGTCTGCAACTCGACCTCATGAAGTCGGAGTCGCTAGTAATCGCAGATCAGCAACGCTGCGGTGAATACGTTCCCGGGTCTTGTACACACCGCCCGTCAAGTCATGAAAGTCGGTAACACCTGAAGCCGGTGGCCCAACCCTTGTGGAGGGAGCCGTCGAAGGTGGGATCGGTAATTAGGACTAAGTCGTAACAAGGTAGCCGTACCGGAAGGTGCGGCTGGATCACCTCCTTTCTAAGGAGCATCTGGATGCTTCGGCATCCCAGAGCCCGCTCGGAGCGAATGTCTTCGAGGGGTCAGCTCATGGGTGGAACATTTGATGAGGTGTCGTCGGGGTTTCCCGGATTCAGTACGCTGCTTGCAGCTGGAACGGTTCGGGTGATGTTGGCGGCACATGCACGCTGTTGGGTCCTGAGGGACCGGATGTGCTCTTCGGAGCCGACCGAACCTCAGGACCTTTTCTGGCGCTGGCGATGCTGGCGTGCGGAGAGGGTACCGCCCGTACTTTGAGAACTACACAGTGGACGCGAGCATCTTTGAGCCGACTTCGGTCGGTTCATTTAGATGATCTTAAAGATCATTAGTCATCAATTTTCGAATTGACGATTCAACTCATGTGATTTCAAGTCTTTAAGAGCAAACGGTGGATGCCTTGGCATCTGGAGCCGAAGAAGGACGTAGCAATCTGCGATAAGCCTCGGGGAGTGGATAAGCACACTTTGATCCGAGGATTTCCGAATGGGGAAACCCCGCTGGGCGGCGTGCCGACCCAGTGACTCCCGCCTGAATATATAGGGCGGGTAGAGGGAACGTGGGGAAGTGAAACATCTCAGTACCCACAGGAAGAGAAAGCAACCGCGATTCCGTTAGTAGTGGCGAGCGAAACCGGAACAGGCTAAACCGAGTACGTGTGATATCCGGCAGGAGTTGCGTATTCGGGGTTGTGGGACTTTTCTGGCTGTTCTGCCGAGCAGCCGGCGTTACAAGAAGGTATAGACGAACGGCATTGAAAGGCCGGTCAAAGAGGGTGCGAACCCCGTAGTCGAAATGCCTCCCTTGGCGCGAAGAGTATCCCAAGTAGCACGGGGCCCGAGAAATCCCGTGTGAATCTGTCAGGACCACCTGATAAGCCTAAATACTCCCAGATGACCGATAGCGGACAAGTACCGTGAGGGAAAGGTGAAAAGTACCCCGGGAGGGGAGTGAAATAGTACCTGAAACCGTTTGCTTACAAACCGTTGGAGCAGCCCTAGCAGCTGTGACAGCGTGCCTTTTGAAGAATGAGCCTGCGAGTTAGCGATACGTGGCGAGGTTAACCCGAGTGGGGTAGCCGTAGCGAAAGCGAGTCTGAATAGGGCGATTCAGTCGCGTGTCCTAGACCCGAAGCGAAGTGATCTATCCATGGCCAGGCTGAAGCGACGGTAAGACGTCGTGGAGGGCCGAACCCACTTAGGTTGAAAACTGAGGGGATGAGCTGTGGATAGGGGTGAAAGGCCAATCAAACTTCGTGATAGCTGGTTCTCTCCGAAATGCATTTAGGTGCAGCGTTGCGTGTTTCTTGCCGGAGGTAGAGCTACTGGATGGCCGATGGGCCCTACAAGGTTACTGACGTCAGCCAAACTCCGAATGCCGGTAAGTGAGAGCGCAGCAGTGAGACTGTGGGGGATAAGCTTCATAGTCGAGAGGGAAACAACCCAGACCACCAACTAAGGTCCCTAAGCGCGTGCTAAGTGGGAAAGGATGTGGAGTTGCTTAGACAACCAGGAGGTTGGCTTAGAAGCAGCCACCCTTGAAAGAGTGCGTAATAGCTCACTGGTCAAGTGATTCCGCGCCGACAATGTAACGGGGCTCAAGCACGCCACCGAAGTTGTGGCATTGACATTATTGGTAGGCCTTCGTGGTCCAGCCGTGTTGATGGGTAGGAGAGCGTCGTGTGGCCAGCGAAGCGGCGGTGTGAACCAGCCGTGGAGGCTACACGAGTGAGAATGCAGGCATGAGTAGCGAAAGACGTGTGAGAAACACGTCCTCCGAAAGACCAAGGGTTCCAGGGTCAAGCTAATCTTCCCTGGGTAAGTCGGGACCTAAGGCGAGGCCGACAGGCGTAGTCGATGGACAACGGGTTGATATTCCCGTACCGGCGAAGAACCGCCCCAATCAATCCAGTGGTGCTAAGTGCCCGAATTCCTTTGTATCGATCCCTTCGGGGTGAGAGCGTTGGAGCTAGCGCACGACCCCATGCTGGTGCGGTTAGCGTATTAACAGGTGTGACGCAGGAAGGTAGCCCAAGCCAGGCGATGGTTGTCCTGGTGCAAGTGCGTAGGCCGAGTGATAGGCAAATCCGTCACTCATACAGGCTGAGACACGATGCGGATAAAAAGTGGGTGATCCTATGCTGCCAAGAAAAGCATCGACGCGAGGTTCTAGCCGCCCGTACCCCAAACCGACTCAGGTGGTCAGGTAGAGAATACCAAGGAGATCGAGAGAATCGTGGTTAAGGAACTCGGCAAAATGCCCCCGTAACTTCGGGAGAAGGGGGGCCTTCGACGTATTAGGACTTGCTCCGAAAGCGTTTGGAGGCCGCAGAGACTAGTGGGTAGCGACTGTTTACTAAAAACACAGGTCCGTGCCAAGTCGCAAGACGATGTATACGGACTGACGCCTGCCCGGTGCTGGAAGGTTAAGAGGACGGGTTAGCCGCAAGGCGAAGCTCAGAATTTAAGCCCCAGTAAACGGCGGTGGTAACTATAACCATCCTAAGGTAGCGAAATTCCTTGTCGGGTAAGTTCCGACCTGCACGAATGGCGTAACGACTTCCCAACTGTCTCAACCGCGAACTCGGCGAAATTGCATTACGAGTAAAGATGCTCGTTACGCGCAGCAGGACGGAAAGACCCCGTGACCTTTACTACAGCTTGGTATTGGTGTTCGGTGTGGCTTGTGTAGGATAGGTGGGAGACTTTGAAGCGGTGACGCCAGTTACCGTGGAGTCATTGTTGAAATACCACTCTGGTCACTCTGGATATCTAACTTCGAACCGTAATCCGGTTCAGGGACAGTGCCTGGTGGGTAGTTTAACTGGGGCGGTTGCCTCCCAAAAAGTAACGGAGGCGCCCAAAGGTTCCCTCAACCTGGTTGGCAATCAGGTGGCGAGTGTAAGTGCACAAGGGAGCTTGACTGTGAGACTGACAGGTCGAGCAGGGACGAAAGTCGGGACTAGTGATCCGGCAGTGGCTTGTGGAAGCGCTGTCGCTCAACGGATAAAAGGTACCTCGGGGATAACAGGCTGATCTTGCCCAAGAGTCCATATCGACGGCATGGTTTGGCACCTCGATGTCGGCTCGTCGCATCCTGGGGCTGGAGTAGGTCCCAAGGGTTGGGCTGTTCGCCCATTAAAGCGGTACGCGAGCTGGGTTTAGAACGTCGTGAGACAGTTCGGTCCCTATCCGCTGCGCGCGTAGGAAGTTTGAGAGGATCTGACCCTAGTACGAGAGGACCGGGTTGGACGAACCTCTGGTGTGTCAGTTGTTCTGCCAAGAGCACCGCTGATTAGCTACGTTCGGGATGGATAACCGCTGAAAGCATCTAAGCGGGAAGCCGGCCTCAAGATGAGACTTCCATGCCTTCGGGCGAGAGGCTCCCAGCCAGACTACTGGGTTGATAGGCCGGATGTGGAAGCGTGGTAACACGTGAAGCTGACCGGTACTAATAAGCCGATGACTTGATAACACACCGTTTTGTATGGTGCTTGCGTCCACTGAGTGGTTCTCGATGTACGGTCGAGAACCGCACAACCATGACTTTTTTGTTGTGCAGACTGAAACATCAATAGTGTTTCGGCGGCCATAGCGAGAGGGAAACGCCCGGTCCCATTCCGAACCCGGAAGCTAAGCCTCTCAGCGCCGATGGTACTGCAGGGGTGACCCTGTGGGAGAGTAGGACACCGCCGGACTTCTTTCGAGAAATGGCCACCCAACGCTGGGTGGCCATTTCGCGTTTCCGGGCACGTCGCCCTTCGACGACTCCCGCGCGGATCGGCGAGATGTCGGTGCTGTCGGGGAAGGTGGGTACATGACTTCCACGATGGCGCTCCGCGACGAGGCGCTCGGTGTCCTTCGTGTCCTCGTCGGGCGCGAAGACGCCGACTTCCACGACGGCCAGTTCGAGGCGATCGACGCGCTCGTCGCGGATCGTCGACGTGCGCTCGTCGTGCAGCGCACCGGGTGGGGCAAGTCGGCGGTGTATTTCATCTCGACGCTGCTGCTGCGCCGCCGTGGCGCCGGCCCCACCGTGCTCGTCTCACCTCTCCTCGCCCTCATGCGCGACCAGATCGCCGCCGCAGGCCGGGCCGGAGTGCGCGCCGTCGCGATCAACTCGACGAATGCGCACGAGTGGGGCGACGTGCGCGCACAGCTCGATCGCGATGAGGTCGACATCCTCCTCGTCTCGCCGGAGCGACTCAACAACCCGTCGTTCCGTGACGAGCAGCTGCCCGAGCTGGTCTCGCGGATCGGTCTCCTCGTCGTCGACGAGGCCCACTGCATCAGCGACTGGGGCCACGACTTCCGCCCCGACTATCGACGGTTGCGTGAACTCATCGTCCGCATGCCCGAGGGCGTGCCGGTGCTCGCGACGACCGCGACCGCCAATGCGCGCGTCGTCGCCGACGTCGCCGAGCAGCTCGCGGGCCTCGAGCACCCCGGCCTCGAGCAACCCGGCCTCGAGCATCCTGGCCTCGAGCATCCTGGCCTCGAGCACCCCGGCCTCGAGCACCCCGGCCTCGAGCACCCCGGCCTCGAGCACCCCGGCCTCGAGCATCCTGGCCTCGAGCATTCTGGCCTCCCGGCCGATGTCCTCGTCATCCGCGGGCCGCTTGCGCGCGCATCGCTCCGGCTCGGCGTCTTGAGGCTCCGCGATGCGCCGAGCCGGCTCGCGTGGCTGCTCAGCCATCTCGGCGGTCTCCCCGGCTCGGGCATCATCTACACGCTCACCGTTTCCGCTGCGAACGACACGGCGCGCCTGCTGCGCGAGCACGGCTATGAGGTCCGCGCGTACACGGGTCAGACCGACACCGAGGAGCGCGAGGAGTCCGAGGCGCTTCTCAAGGCGAATCAGGTGAAGGCACTCGTGGCCACCAGCGCGCTGGGGATGGGATTCGACAAGCCCGACCTCGGCTTCGTCGTCCACCTGGGTGCGCCCTCGTCACCGGTGTCGTATTACCAGCAGGTCGGACGCGCGGGCCGCAACACCGAGTCCGCCGACGTGCTGCTCCTCCCTGGTCCGGAGGACCGCGACATCTGGCAGTACTTCGCGACGGCCTCGATGCCGGACCGTGTCCGGGCCGAGCGCGTCCTGTCCGCGCTGTCGGACGCGAGCGGTCCGGTCTCGACGCCGTCGCTCGAGACCATTGTCGACATCCGCCGCACTCCGCTCGAGCTTCTTCTGAAGGTCCTCGATGTCGACGGCGCCGTCGACCGTGTGCAGGGCGGCTGGGTGGCGACGAGTCGGGGGTGGGCTTACGACGAGGAGCGGTACACCCGGATCGCCGCGGAACGCGTGGCCGAACAGCAGCACATGCTCGACTACGAAGACACCCGCGAGTGTCGCATGGAGTTCCTCCAGAGATCGCTCGACGACGACACCGCGACGCCCTGCGGGCGTTGCGACAACTGTGCAGGGGCGTGGTTCCCCTCCGAGATCGCCTCTTCCGCGACGGATGCCGCGTCCGCTGCTCTCGGTCGCGCCGGCGTCGCAATCGAGCCCCGCCGGCAGTGGCCCGCCGGCGCCGACCGGCTGGGCCTCCCGGTCAAGGGCCGTATCCCCGCCGACGAGCAGTCCGCAGAGGGACGAGCGGTCGCCCGCCTCACCGATCTCGGCTGGGGAGGCGCACTGCGCGAGCTCTTCGCGGTGGGAGGGGCCGACACCGCAGTTCCGGCGCGCCTCCTCGATGCCTGTGTGCACGTGCTGGGGGAGTGGGGCTGGAGCGCGCGTCCTGTCGCAGTCGTCGCCATGCCCTCTCGTTCCCGCACCCACCTGGTCGACACCTTGGCCCGCGGTATCGCCGAGATCGGCCGGCTCCCGATGCTCGGAACGCTCGAGCTCCTCGACGGCGGCCCGACGCAGGGGCCCGGTGGCAACAGCGTCTTCCGCCTCGCGAGCGTGTGGGGACGCTTCGGTGTCGCCCATCTCGAGATTCCGCGCGGTCCGGTCCTCCTGGTGGATGACCTCGTCGACAGCAGGTGGACCCTGACGGTGGCCGCTCGACAGCTTCGGCAGGCGGGGGCGACACAGGTGCTCCCCTTCGCCCTCGCGCTGCGAGGATGAACCGCGGCACGGGGGCGCGGCCGCGACACGCCCGGGATCCGAGCTGTGTTGGCCGCAGGCCCGGCGCCGGTCTACTATAGAGAAGTTGCCCAGCAGGACGGCGGAAAGCCGAAACGCAGGACGCAACCGCTCGACGAACCCGTCGTCGGCACTCACTCTCGACTTCCGAGTCGAAGAGCGCCGATTTGACAAGCGGAACAGAAAGCGTAAGATAGAGAAGTTGCCCTGTGGGCCTGGTCGTGAGGCTGGGTTGCAGGAGCATCCGATCCTTGAGAACTCAACAGCGTGCACTTGTCAAATGCCAAATAACCTCGTTCCAGCTTTGGCTGGATGAGATTCCTTTGGATCAAATCGTCGGTCTTCGGATTGGCGTAACGGATATGTCAGTGATGGCATCCATTTGGTCAGATTGAACTCGCTGCTTCGGCCTTATTCCGGTCGTTGCCGCTTTATTTCTTTATGGAGAGTTTGATCCTGGCTCAGGATGAACGCTGGCGGCGTGCTTAACACATGCAAGTCGAACGGTGAAGGGGAGCTTGCTCTCTGGATCAGTGGCGAACGGGTGAGTAACACGTGAGCAATCTGCCCCTGACTCTGGGATAACAGTTGGAAACAGCTGCTAATACTGGATACGAGACGTGAAGGCATCTTCAACGTCTGGAAAGAATTTCGGTCAGGGATGAGCTCGCGGCCTATCAGCTTGTTGGTGAGGTAACGGCTCACCAAGGCGTCGACGGGTAGCCGGCCTGAGAGGGTGACCGGCCACACTGGGACTGAGACACGGCCCAGACTCCTACGGGAGGCAGCAGTGGGGAATATTGCACAATGGGCGAAAGCCTGATGCAGCAACGCCGCGTGAGGGACGACGGCCTTCGGGTTGTAAACCTCTTTTAGCAGGGAAGAAGCGAAAGTGACGGTACCTGCAGAAAAAGCACCGGCTAACTACGTGCCAGCAGCCGCGGTAATACGTAGGGTGCAAGCGTTATCCGGAATTATTGGGCGTAAAGAGCTCGTAGGCGGTTTGTCGCGTCTGCTGTGAAAACCCGAGGCTCAACCTCGGGCCTGCAGTGGGTACGGGCAGACTAGAGTGCGGTAGGGGAGATTGGAATTCCTGGTGTAGCGGTGGAATGCGCAGATATCAGGAGGAACACCGATGGCGAAGGCAGATCTCTGGGCCGTAACTGACGCTGAGGAGCGAAAGGGTGGGGAGCAAACAGGCTTAGATACCCTGGTAGTCCACCCCGTAAACGTTGGGAACTAGTTGTGGGGTCCATTCCACGGATTCCGTGACGCAGCTAACGCATTAAGTTCCCCGCCTGGGGAGTACGGCCGCAAGGCTAAAACTCAAAGGAATTGACGGGGACCCGCACAAGCGGCGGAGCATGCGGATTAATTCGATGCAACGCGAAGAACCTTACCAAGGCTTGACATATACGAGAACGCTGCAGAAATGTAGAACTCTTTGGACACTCGTAAACAGGTGGTGCATGGTTGTCGTCAGCTCGTGTCGTGAGATGTTGGGTTAAGTCCCGCAACGAGCGCAACCCTCGTTCTATGTTGCCAGCACGTAATGGTGGGAACTCATGGGATACTGCCGGGGTCAACTCGGAGGAAGGTGGGGATGACGTCAAATCATCATGCCCCTTATGTCTTGGGCTTCACGCATGCTACAATGGCCGGTACAAAGGGCTGCAATACCGTAAGGTGGAGCGAATCCCAAAAAGCCGGTCCCAGTTCGGATTGAGGTCTGCAACTCGACCTCATGAAGTCGGAGTCGCTAGTAATCGCAGATCAGCAACGCTGCGGTGAATACGTTCCCGGGTCTTGTACACACCGCCCGTCAAGTCATGAAAGTCGGTAACACCTGAAGCCGGTGGCCCAACCCTTGTGGAGGGAGCCGTCGAAGGTGGGATCGGTAATTAGGACTAAGTCGTAACAAGGTAGCCGTACCGGAAGGTGCGGCTGGATCACCTCCTTTCTAAGGAGCATCTGGATGCTTCGGCATCCCAGAGCCCGCTCGGAGCGAATGTCTTCGAGGGGTCAGCTCATGGGTGGAACATTTGATGAGGTGTCGTCGGGGTTTCCCGGATTCAGTACGCTGCTTGCAGCTGGAACGGTTCGGGTGATGTTGGCGGCACATGCACGCTGTTGGGTCCTGAGGGACCGGATGTGCTCTTCGGAGCCGACCGAACCTCAGGACCTTTTCTGGCGCTGGCGATGCTGGCGTGCGGAGAGGGTACCGCCCGTACTTTGAGAACTACACAGTGGACGCGAGCATCTTTGAGCCGACTTCGGTCGGTTCATTTAGATGATCTTAAAGATCATTAGTCATCAATTTTCGAATTGACGATTCAACTCATGTGATTTCAAGTCTTTAAGAGCAAACGGTGGATGCCTTGGCATCTGGAGCCGAAGAAGGACGTAGCAATCTGCGATAAGCCTCGGGGAGTGGATAAGCACACTTTGATCCGAGGATTTCCGAATGGGGAAACCCCGCTGGGCGGCGTGCCGACCCAGTGACTCCCGCCTGAATATATAGGGCGGGTAGAGGGAACGTGGGGAAGTGAAACATCTCAGTACCCACAGGAAGAGAAAGCAACCGCGATTCCGTTAGTAGTGGCGAGCGAAACCGGAACAGGCTAAACCGAGTACGTGTGATATCCGGCAGGAGTTGCGTATTCGGGGTTGTGGGACTTTTCTGGCTGTTCTGCCGAGCAGCCGGCGTTACAAGAAGGTATAGACGAACGGCATTGAAAGGCCGGTCAAAGAGGGTGCGAACCCCGTAGTCGAAATGCCTCCCTTGGCGCGAAGAGTATCCCAAGTAGCACGGGGCCCGAGAAATCCCGTGTGAATCTGTCAGGACCACCTGATAAGCCTAAATACTCCCAGATGACCGATAGCGGACAAGTACCGTGAGGGAAAGGTGAAAAGTACCCCGGGAGGGGAGTGAAATAGTACCTGAAACCGTTTGCTTACAAACCGTTGGAGCAGCCCTAGCAGCTGTGACAGCGTGCCTTTTGAAGAATGAGCCTGCGAGTTAGCGATACGTGGCGAGGTTAACCCGAGTGGGGTAGCCGTAGCGAAAGCGAGTCTGAATAGGGCGATTCAGTCGCGTGTCCTAGACCCGAAGCGAAGTG